>JAEEIN010000091.1 GCA_016281385.1 Lachnospiraceae bacterium
ATAAGAACTTAAGCATCTTGTAGTATGTAGCGTTCTTGTCTGTAAGAGGAACGAACTTATCGTCAGCTGTAAGGATGGCTGAACCTTTGATCTTCTCGCCGTACCATGTTGTAAGCTGAACAACGTTTGCGATACCGATCATACCGTCATTGTTATCCCAGTCGGGCCACAGTGAGAAGCCGTAAGCGGGATCGCCGTTTTCGTTGGTAGGATTTGCATCCTGGATCTGCTTGATAACATCAAGAAGTCCGTCAAGATCTGCGATATCGGGAGAACCGATTCCTGCGTAAAGATCCCAGCGAAGCATGGGGCTTGAATAGATAACGTCATCCGAGAAAGATGTGGGAGATGTATTAACCATCTCACAAGGGATTCCGTAGATCTGTCCGCCATCGGTAAGTCCTGAGTTATAAGTGGTGATCTGATCGTCAAATGCCATAAGGTTGCTGCAGTTCTTGATCTCGGCAGAAATGTCCTTGATAAGTCCTGCCTTTACACAATCACTGAAGTGTGTGGGATCAAGCACAACGATGTCACCTAAGTTACCTGTTGCCGTTCTTGTCTGATAAACGGCATCGCCTGCTACCTGAGGAGCGATGATGTTAAGTTCGATATTGAAACGATCCTTAACAACCTTTGCAAACCAGCCGGTCTGTGTTCCCTGGTAGTTAGCTGCCTCGTCGTAGATCTCGATAACGAGGAGTTCGTCTGAAGAACCGGAAGCTTCTCCTCCGTCGTCCTTCTTTTCCGTTGAAGCCTGTGATGTGGGTGTATCCTTGCCGGAATCAGCGGTCTTTCCGCCGCAGCCGCTCAAAGATGCCGCAACCATAGCCAACGAAAGTAATAGTGCAACTACTCTCTTCTTCATAAAACCCTCCTTTTAAGATTATGAATGAATTGGATTCTATATCTAACGGTCTCCCCCCGTTAAATATCGTAGCATCAGCCCTTTACCGCACCGATCATGATGCCCTTGGTAAAGTATTTCTGGAAGAACGGATATACCAGAAGGATGGGGGTAACCACCACTATGGTAACCGTCATTCGTACGGAAGTCGCTGTCTGCATCTTGGCCATGGAAGCCGCTATGTTTGCAGATGAGGAACTGCCGTTTAACAGTGCCTTTATGGAACTGGACTGGGTTATGTACTGATACAGCACATACTGCAGTGTATTAAGCTTCTTGTCCGTTACATAGATCAGCGTATCCTGGAAAGCATTCCACTGGTTTACCGCCGTGAATATGGCTACGGTGGCAAGTATTGGCTTAATGACCGGAAGCATGATCCTGAAGAATATGGTCAGGGTTCCCGCACCGTCGATCATCGCCGCATCCCTTAACTCCGCCGGAGTCGCCTCTATAAATGTCTTACAAAGGATCAGATAGAAGGGACTGATGGCAGTGGGAAGGATGTAGATCCAGAAGTTATTTGTAAGCTTTAAGTTGTTCATGGTGATATACAACGGAATGATACCTGCGTTGAAGTACATTGTTGCCGCTATAAATCTGTACCAGAACTTTCTTGCCCACATCGTCTTGCTGGTGAACATGTATCCTAAGAAAGCGGAAGTAAACACTACTACCAGCGTTCCTATTGTTGTTCTTAATATGGAGATCTTTGCTGCGTCAAACAGACCTTCCAGTCTCATGACCGAAATGTAGTTTGTAAAATGGATCTCCTTCGGAACAAATATTATCTTACCTCTCTCACTGAGCTGGTTAGAGCTTATGGAGTTGATAAAGATGTAATAAAAAGGATAAACACAAACAAAAGCAAATATGGAATAAACAATATATGTGATGATGCTTATCATCCTGTCACCGAAGGAAGGCTTGTAATGTACCCCCGATGACACGATCTCTTTTTCTTTCTTAGCCATACCGGTCACCTCCTAAATAAAGCCTTCGCCACGCACAAGCTTCGAGAAGCCGTTTGTGAGTGACAGCAGTACGATGCTGACTATGGTCTTAAGGATACTTACGGCTACGGAAAGAGAATATCCGCCGCTGCCCATTGCCAGATTGTATACGTAGAGGTCCAGTACCTGGATGTAGTCCTTGTTAAAGGAGTTCTGGAACACGTAGAACTGTTCCATACCGTTTGTAAGGAAGTTGGCAAGGTTGAGCATTACGATTACGAAATAGGTAGGAAGTATGCTCGGGATCGTAATGTGACGGATGATCTGCATACGGCTGGCACCGTCCACCTTGGCCGCTTCAATCATCTGCTCATCTATACCGGTGATAGCGGCTATATACATGATGGCCGCCCATCCCGCATTCTTCCACGTCAGCCACAGCCATTGCTTGAAATAGATATGCTCCGTGGACTTTAGAAAGTCTATGGGGCGGTCTATCAGGTGCAGGTTCAACAGGATCGAGTTAACAACACCTGTGCTGTTAAGTACGGAATATGCTATGGAGAATACAAGTACCCAGCTTATGAAATTTGGGATGGTGGTTACCGTCTGTACAAATTTCTTAAAGGGAACGCATTTGATCTCATTAAGAAATACCGCAAACATCATGGGGAACCATGAAAACAGAAGGCTCAGTCCGCTGATGGCAAAGGTGTTTCTCAAAACCTGTAAGATCTGTTTGATCTTCACCGGATTTTCCACCATATACTTAAACCATTTAAGCCCTACGAACTTATCCGGAGTAAGGGGTGCCGGGGGTTTGTAATCGAAGAATGCGTATACCCATCCGTAAAGGGGATAATAGGAAACCATAAGAACAATAAGAACGAACGGAAGGATATACAAAAACTCTCTAAAAGAACGCCATTTCTTTTTACTCATATCTCATAACCCTTTCCATGACCGGTAAAACGTTTTATTAAATCGTTTTACTATACTATATCCTTTTTCACTTCATTATTCAACAACTTTTAAGCACTTTTACTATTTTAGTAACATTTATCCAATTTTTCTTGTGCATATTTGTACAAAAATAAAAAGCATGACCGCCCGGTAATGACGATCACGCTTTATAAACCGCTGTTTTCCGATATTACATTTTCCGGCAGACCAGGGTAACCTTCATTTCATCCCCGTCCTTCGTTGCAAATATCTCGCCTTTCATCTTAAGCATAAGCTTTCTGCAGATAAACAATCCCAGTCCGCTGCCGGGCTTTGATCCCGCATTGGAACCGCGATAAAAACTGTCAAAGATATGCTCGATCTCTTCTTCCGGAAGGGTACAGCCCGTGTTTGATACGGTAACCAGCTTACAGTCCTCTTCGTCAAAGAAGCTTACCGATATCTCCTTCCCGTCCCCGTATTTCACTGCATTTTCAAATATGTTCTGCAAAACCTCGATAAATCTTTCTCTGTCTCCGTGGACCAGGATCTCCGGAGCCTCCTCAAATGAAAGCTTCGTTCCCGCCGCCTTCAGCTTGTCGGAATAATAACCCTTCACATAATCCAGAGCCTCCGACAGATAGAACTCTCCTCCCGACACATCCACATCAAGGAACTCATCGTTTGCCGAGGCCGTCAGTTTGCTCACATATCTTTCGATCTCTCCGGCATTGTCATCGATCTTTTCATAGACCTCCGCCACCTTATCGGGATCCGTATACAGATTCTTTTTAAGGGAAGCCGCGTAAAGCTTTATGGCCGACAGAGGCGTCTTTATATCATGGGACAGCGAAAGAAGAAAAACATTCTTCTCCTTCTGAAGTTCCAGATTCTTTCTTTTCTCGCTCTCCAGTTTCTCCCTTAACATGTCCAGTCCCCAGAGGAACCGCCCGAAATACCCTGAACGCTTCTCCTTTAGCGGAACAACCATATGCCCCTTCGCCAGCTCAAAGGGATATTCGGAAAGCCTGCCCAGGTCCCTTACGAAAGCATAATACAGGAAAAACAACACGATCATCAGCGCTGCAAAGATCACGATCATCAGTATACAGATCAGCCTTATGCCCTCCGCACGTTCCCTTGAGAGATCCGTGCGATAATCTATGCGGTAAAGGGTTCCGTTCACTTTCTTTATCACATAGTGATCTTCGGAGTCATAAATATCCTCAAAGGAGGGATCGAAGGCGGAAACCGCCGTTATGGTACGATAATCTGAAATATCCGGAATAAAGGGGGAATTCTTAAGTTCGTTTTCCACCCTGTTTATCTCTATCCTGTAAAGGTAATCTTCGTCCTTGTTCTTCTTATGCATGACAAATACTGCTGCCATGAAGATAAGCAGCAGTATCGCCGTCACGGATATGCAAAGCCTTATATAGGCTTCTTTGATACCTCTTTCTTTTTCCAACTACTCGTACCTGTAACCTTTGCCCCAGACGGTTATGATCTTAGCGGGGTTTGACGGGTCCTTTTCGATCTTCTCTCTTAAATATTTCACGTGAACCGTCAGGGTCTGGATCTCGGATTCGCTGTCGCAGCCCCAGACGGTGTCGAAGATATACTGTTTAAGAAGTGTGTGCCCCTTGTTTTCCATAAAGAGTTTCATTAGTTCGAATTCCTTGAGGGTACATTCTTTTTCCACGCCTCCCACAAACATCTTCTCGTGGGCTATGTCAAGCTTGATGTCTCCGTCGGTGAATTCCTCCGTGGCAAGACGCCTTTTGAAGATGCCCTTTATCTTGGCAAGAAGAATGTCTATATCGTAGGGCTTCTCGATGTAATCGTCCGCTCCGGAAACTATGGCACTCAGTTTGTCATCTTTGGCGATCTTTGCGCTTACCATGATCACGGGAGTGTTGGCGTTCTCCCTGACCTTGTTTAAGATGCGCATACCATCGATTCCCGGAAGCATGATATCCAGGATCAGTAGCCTCGCCCCGTACATCTCGTAGATCTTAAGGGCTTTCTCTCCGTCCTCCGAAACCGAGACCACATAGCCCTCCGCCCGGAGAAAATCCGCAAGCACTCCGCTTAATTCCTTATTGTCTTCGACAATGAGTATATCAACCATCCGTGATATGTCCTTCCTACCAGCCCATCTCCATGAGCCAGCCGTTAAGTTCCCGTTCTCTTTCCCTTAATTCGCTGCTGTTATCGTAAGTGCCAAGCTGCTTCTCGCCCTGAATGTTACCGTCCACTATATAAAGAACACGGGTGCACTTTGCCGCAACTTTAACATCGTGGGTAACAAGCATGATGGTCGTTCCTTCCTTATTAAGCTTTACAAGCTCCGTCATCACTTCATCGGATGATGTTCTGTTTAAAGCTCCTGTGGGTTCATCTGCAAAGATCACCTTGGGATTGTTGATCATGCTCCTGCAGATGCAGGCTCTCTGAAGCTGTCCGCCGGACACCTCGTTGATATCGTTATCAGCAGTATCTTCGATACCTAACTTCTTCATAAGGCTTCTGCCTCTGGTAACGATGCTCCTGCGATCCTCTTTGTTCTTCTTTGATTTTACCGCGGGAAGTATGATGTTATCAAGGATTGAAAGGCTCTTCATCATATACATCTGCTGAAAGATGAAGCCCATCTCGTCAAGCCTTACCGAAGACATCTCGTCCTCGGACAGCTTTGACATGTTCCTGTTGTTAAATGTTACTTCGCCGGCGGTCATTCTGTCCATACCGGATACAGTATAAAGAAGGGTGGATTTGCCTGAACCCGAGGGACCCATGATGGCCACCATCTCTCCCTCGTTTATACTGAAGCTTACGTTTCTTAATACATTGTTCTGCTTTTTATTTACTACGTAGGTCTTACATAAGTCCTTTACATCTATAACCTTGTTCATGATATCCTCCTAAAGATCTGTGCTTTATTCTATGTTCCCCATTGAATCCGCATGTATGGTCCTTGCGTAAAGAGATGTGATATACGCAAAGAACACTGCCGTTGCCGCAAGTATGGCGGGGTATAAAACGAATACTTCCAGTGGCTTTATCTCATATTCGATTCCGGCTATGGCACCCATTATCGCAAAGATACGGTCTGACACCAGCTTGGTGACGGGAATGCTCAGTACTGCTGCCACGATGTATGAAATGATCGCCACTGTCAGGAATCTTAATGTGTGCTGTGCCGATATGGAGCCGCTTTTGAATCCGATGGCCTTCATAAGAGCTATCTCCGTTGTTTCACGGCTTATGAAGGATCTCTCCATAAGGATCGTGATAAGCGCCGCTATCATAAGAGAAATGATGAGCACCATGTTCTTGGCAAAAGCAATGGTCTGTGCCGAACCGGTGGACACGTCCACATAATCGGTCACGTTGTAGATCTTGTCCGAGTCAAATATCTTCTTTAATCTTTCTATCCTTTCTTCGATGACCTCCTCATTCGGATGATCGTCAAAGTCGATCTGGAACGCCATGGCCGATGAAGCCCCTGAAGCATCCAGTTTAAGATCTTCATGGAATCTTCCTATGGATCCCATCTGGTTCATGGAAACCTGGGTCGCGGTGATGATGAATTCCTTATCTTCACCATCTATGTTCATGGTTACCTTATCTCCCACTTTGGCTCCCAGTTCACCAAGAAGCTGAGGTGTCATGGCTATCTCGTTTTCATACTCCGGTATTTCCCCTTCGAGATAGCAGCCGTAGTCGGCGGCCTTCGTATCGGGACAGTGCTGCATATTTGCCAGAAGCTTCGTATCCTTATAGGTTGTGGGAATCTTATACTGAAGCTCACAATGTACCTTTCCCGGCATACCGTTTTCTTTAAGCTCCGTCTCCATCTCCTCTATGATCTTTGCCATGGCATCATCCGACCGACTTCCCATGACCTCCATGATCTTATCCGTGGATGAATAATACACATCGCTTTTTGTTGTTCCGAAGAAGAACAAAAGCTTATCGCTCATAAGTGTGTTTGCCGTGTTGGCAAGCATCATCACAAGAAGCAGACACAGCGTAAAGGTTATTATCATGCTCATATACTGTTTTGGCTTGCTGAGCACATCGTTTACCGCCATAAAACAGTCTCCGGAAAGTCTGCTCTTTGAAAGCGACAGAACGGATCTCTTATGATATCTCTCTCCCGTCTCAGCATTGTGCACCGCATCTATGGGCGACGTTTTATTTATGCTGCGTGTGCAGGAATAACAAAACGCAAGGATCATAAGAACAACCGCCAGCGAACTCAATATGCCTACAAGGGTGCTGTTGTCGCTTTCAAGAAGGACTCTGTCGGAAACGCTTGCCAACATCATCTTTCCGAAGGGTACTCCGGCAAAATAACCTATGGTTGCTCCGATGACCGATATGAACAGGTATTTCACCATATAGAGCATCCTAATGGATCTGTTCTTAAGACCGATGGCCTTCATGACACCTATCTCTCTGAAGTCCTCGCTTAATGTAAATCTGATGGTAAAAGAAAGCATCGCGAAGGCTATGAGTATCAGGAAGATGCTGACTATAAGCAGTATTCCCGCCGTGATCATGTCAAGCATGTATGTTATCCTGACTGTTGACTTCGGAACCGAAAACAGTGCATTTTTCACTTCCGAAAGGTCTTTTTTCAGTCCCTTCATGTCATCGGTGTTTATGTAATAGATGGAACCGGTGGAATGATCCCTAATTGCCTCATCCGCAATAAGTGTCTCATAATCCTCATCATTCATAAGCATTCTGGGATTTCCGATAAACTGCGAACCTAAGAAAGCATCCTTTATGTAGCCGTCGATCACAAGATCAAGCTTTACATTGTCAAACTCAAGTGTAATACTGTCTCCTATGGTTGTCTTCTCAGGGTCCGCCAGGATACCTGCAAGGTATATGTGGCCCTTTTCAACGTTCTTTACTGCTTTGTTGTTCTTATCAAAATACTTAAGTTTCGCGTCGCTTATCGAGATCGCAACGCCGGGGTTTTCAAAAACCGTATACTTCTCTCCGTCCTTGAAAAGATTTACTGCGGAATAATAGATTATCTCTTCCTTTTTGCATTCTTTGACGGAGGATGCCTTTTTGATCTCTTCGCCCGACCGATCTTCGCCGTTGTTTACGATGGTTATCATCACATAATCGGAAAGTCCCGCTTTTTCAAAGAAGTGATCGATGCCGCCGTAAACGGAGATCATGTTGTTCATGCTGCTTGATGCAAACATGGCGGAAAGAAGAACAAAGATCACCAGTATGATGTTCATGGTCTTCTTTCTTGACAGATCCTTTTTTAACATTCTGAAAAACATTTATCCCTCACTTTCCACCGCAGCCTCTTCTGCGGTGACCGTTCTTAACTACGGGATAACCTTAACCCCAAAATTATTAAACAATCCTTAAATGCTTTTTTACAAAAAATGCTGCCCACAAACGTGAGCAGCATCATTGATCTTTCTGCGGCTTAATCTGCCTGTTGTTTATCCTTCATTGTGTCCGTGATGTCGTTGATGAATACATAGTAGATATCACCGTAATCCGGAGAATGGCTGAAGCGCCCGTAATCGTCGATCCAGCGGATCTCTCCGTCTTTGCGCTTTATGCGATAGATAACATGGTCGATACCTTCGCTTTCTTCGTGATCGATCTGTTCATCAATTGAAGCCTGGATCTTTGCAAAATCCTCGGGATAAACCATTCCCTCGAAGGTGTAGCCCGTAAGCTCCTTAAATTCGTCAAGGGTTTCACAGCCGTAGATATCAAGAACCTTTTTGTTCTGATAGATAAGCTTTCTGTCCCCCTCCTCGCTGTAGACAAAGAATCCGCCGGGAATTACCTCGGCCATCTGCTTGATGACCGGCATTGTGTACTTGGTGAGCGCAAACCCGTTTGAAAAGCGCGATCTTCTTTCGTCCTTACTCATTACATTCCCCTCCTTTGTATCACTTAAGATTTTCGTTTATCCTGGTTATAAGTTCTTCCTTCAAAAACGGCTTGGACACATGTGCGTTCATGCCCGCCTTATGTGTTTCCTGAATATCCGAAGCGAAAGCATTTGCGGTCATAGCGATGATCGGTATGCCTGAAAGCCCGGGATCCTTCAGTGCCCTTATCCTTCTTGTTGCCTCAAGTCCGTCCATTTCGGGCATAAGCACATCCATAAGAATAACATCTATGGCTCCGTGATCCTTTGAGGCCTTAACGATCTTTACCGCTTCCTCTCCGCTAAGGGCCGTGATGACTCTGAACCCGAACTTGACAAGAATACATTCCGCAAGCTTAAGGTTCACCGCGATATCATCAACAACCAGGACCGTCCTTCCGTCATAGCGCTTTGTAAGTGCCTCGTTAAGGCCGGTGTCGGGTTCCTTAACCTCCTGTTTTTCTTCCGCGGGTTTCATGGAAAGATCGATCACAAACTCCGTACCCTTTCCGGGAGCGGTTTTGACCTCGATGGAGCCTTCCATAAGATCCACTATATTTTTAACGATGGCCATTCCAAGGCCCGTACCCTGAGTCTCACGGACTATCTCGGATTTTTCCCTGGTATACGCATTAAAGATGTTCTTTGCAAATTCCTCCGACATTCCTATGCCGTTATCTTTTACCGAGATCCTGTAGGTAATGCTCTCTTTGTAAGAAAGCTTCTCGCCCTTAAGGGATACCCTTCCTCCCTCGGGAGTGAATTTGTTGGCATTTGAAAGAAGGTTTAAAACGATCTGTCGTAACCTGAGTTTGTCGCATTCAACGATATCTTTTCCCATATCGTCCACATCAACGGAAAACTCAAGACCTCCGTCTGCCATATTTGCCCTGACCATGTCGGCGCAGCCTGTAAGTATATCGCTTACGCAGGCAGTACTTAAGGACAGTTCCATCCTTCCGCTTTCAATGCGGCCCATATCAAGAATATTATTTATAAGGTTTAACAGATGATCTCCCGCAGTAACTATCTTTTCAAGATAATCCTTAAGATGCTCTCTGTTATCCAGTTCCTCAAGTGCCAGCCTTGAAAAGCCCGTAATGGCATTCATGGGAGTTCTTATGTCATGGGACATGTTTGAGAAGAACACGGTCTTGGCTCTGTTGGCCTTGTGCACTTCCTCAATGGCGGCTATCAGCTTCTTCTGTCTTTCTTCAAGTTCCTTGTTCTGACTGGCAATGAGCCTTTCGTCATCAAGCCTTCTTGCCACAAGATCGTCCACCGGCATTACGGTGACCAGCATCCTGTCAACGGTCATGGCTTCGGACTCGATTGGTCCCCCACGTCTTTCTATGACATGATAATCGATCCTGACCCAACGGTTAAGATCGTCATTTTTGTACAAAAACTCTCTTCTTTCGGATTCGGCAAAGATCTCATGCCTGATACTCTCACGATCAACCAGAAGCATAAGCCTTTCCTTGTCCGCTCCCGGGAATTTGGAAGCAACTTCCTCAAACAGTGCTTTCGGGCCGTCATCTTCCTTTAACAAAAAGCAGTCCTCCTGCTTGATCACCTTAAGCTCATCGCTTATGAAATCAACGACATATATACAGGAGTATTCCCTTGAAAGTGTAGCTATGATCTGGTTGTCAAGTTTGATATGACCGATCTCCTTTTCAGAGATCAGAGTAGCGGAACCGAATGCTTTAACGGGTTTGCCGCTTTCATCAAACTCCGTCGTATATTTGACCCTGAAGGGTATCCTTCCCACCGTAAGGGGAATATCCGCCTCAAGCGTCTTTGCTCCCTCATGGATCTTTCTCATCATCTCACGGTACATATCCGCATAATCCGGCGGAAAAATACCCATATCAATAGCCGGCTCCGGATAGTTATCTACCACTGCCGGAAGGCCCAGATCCCTCATGCACCTGTAACAGGGACGCATCTGCTTTGTGGCAACATCGTATTCCCAGTTATAGATATTTATCTGTTCACTGGCCTGTTTATATCTGTATTCGATATCTTCAAGAGTCAGTTCCGTTCTTTTTTCGTTGGTTACATTCAGGACCGATTCGAAGATAAAGGACTCATCCTCCCCCTTCTCCAGCAAAACGATCCTGCTTCTTATGCAGATCCTGTCGGAATTGCAGCAGCCGGAGATCACCGTTCTCCAGGTTTCAAACCTCTGCTCCTCTCCTGTCTCGATGCACTTCTTTACAGCATTTACAAGGATCTTCAAATTATCTTCGTCAAAACATCGGTACGGATCTCTGTCCACAAATTCGTCCAATGACAGATCCATCCAGTGTTCCGGAAGAAAACCCTCATTTATGTCGGCCATCGACACCCTTCCGTCCTTATAAGACAGAATGGCAGCGGGTCCTACATATTTATTGTGAATAACATCACTGTACTTCATCATATTCCTCGCTTACGATCAATCTCCCCTCATTCCCAATGACCGATCGTATGAGATGCCCATACACTATCTACTATATATTCAATACAACTTCTAGGCAAGATTTTTCTGACAATTAAGAGCCACCTTGTAGTTTATTGAAACGGGTCCTGTCATCAACATGTGTCAGTCGGTCAGACAAGTTCACGGTTTGAAAACCAACCGTTCTCAACTCCCTTGGTGACACATGTTTGATGCCACCCGTCGTATCTAAGCTGAGAAAATGTACATCGCCATGGGCTCACAGCGTATATCAAGACGGGACGGACAAAGGCATGGGTCTCGACAGCCCCGCAGTAGCCCTTAACGAGCGGACTTTGTGAAAAAACATTCGGGGACTTGTTCGAACCGGTCGTGCTTTTTACGGCCGGAAGTTGGAGCCGGATGTTTTCGCCCTGAACAAAGTTCGGGAGTTTAGTAGATACAGCGAGCTGACGAGCCCATGCCTTTGGTCGGACCGTCATCAATAAAACTTCACTCCCACACATGTTGATGACAGGACCCGTTAGCACAACCTGAATATTTAACATAAGCGCGATTACTCCCCCCTTGCGAATAGGCAAACGATATTTCGCACATTTTGTTCTTCCTATATGGGAGAAAATGCTATACAATAACCCCAATGACGGAAAACAAAAACACAATCGTCAAAAGGAGAAAAAAAGAAACATGAGAAAAGATTATGATGAAACCTACGATCCCAAGGGAAAGAAAACCGCTAAGCTCATCGGCTGGGTGGTGCTGGTAGCCCTTATATTACTGGTGATCGGCAACTGCTTCAGTGTGGTACCTACCGGATACACCGGTGTAAGGATCACCTTCGGACAGATCTCCAATACGGTGGTTCAAAACGGTATCAACTTCAAGATCCCCTTCGTACAGGACATCGTTCAGGTGAACAACAAACAGCAGGACATTTCCTTCCAGAATACGATATCGGCGGAAACAAACGAACGTAACGAGGTTTACTTCAGCGATATAACCGTAACCTATCAGATCAGTTCTTCAAAATCCGCATGGATATATGCAAACGTTTCAGATTACAGAAACAACCTGGTTTCGGAAGGTCTTGTATCAAGTGCCATTAAGTCTTCATCCAAAACTCTTTCACCTACGGACGTAACAAGCCGTAACATCCTGGAGCCTTTGGTAAAGCAGGAACTTCAGGATTCACTTAATGAAAAGTACGGACAGGAAGTCGTTACCATCAATAAGATCGTAATTTCAAACGCTACCTTCGATGAGGAATACAATAACAAGATCGCTCAGAAGCAACAGGCTCAGATGGCTTACGAAACTCAGCAGATCGAGAACAAGACCGCTGTTGAGAAAGCAGCCGCAGATGCACAGGTTAAAAAGACCAATGCTCAGGCTGAAGCAGATGCTTTAATGATCAAGTCCCAGGCTGAGGCAGATGCCAACAAGCTTTTGGAAGCTTCCTTAACGGAGAACGTATTGAGAAAGCAGCTCATTGATAAATGGGACGGACAGCTTCCCAAGGTTTCCGGAACCGCCGGAACCATCTTTGATATAACCGGGTATGCATCGGAAGGCAAAAATTCCGATACCGTCAGCGCATATACCGAGTAAGGTTTAACGAAAAAGGCCCGTCGGGTAAAACCGACGGGTCATTTTTTATAGGTATTTTGTTCTTTCTTTTTCCGCAAGTTCTTTGTAAAGTTCCAGATAATTCTCATATCTCATCTTTGAGATCGTCCCCTCTTCCACCGCCTGCTTCACGGCGCAGGAGGGTTCGTTTACATGTACGCAGGTGCGGAACCTGCAAAGGTCGTTATACTCCGAAAACTCGTTGTAGTAGTACTTAAGCGTGTCGGGCCCTGCTCCGAATACATCAAGGGAGGTAAAGCCCGGTGTATCCATGATGTAGGTATCTTCGCCTATGTGAAGAAGCTCGCTGTGCCTGGTGGTATGCTTTCCTCGTTCGGTCTTGACACTGATGTTGCCCGTTTCCATGGCGGTCTCGCCGCATAAGAGATTTATAAGGGAGGATTTGCCGACGCCGCTGGGTCCTGCCACAACCGTTGTTTTTCCTGCAAGAAGAGCTTCAAGATCTTTGATACCCTCGCCCTTTTTGGCGCTTACGAACAACAGACCGTAGCCGCTGTTTTTATAAGCCTCCTTTATCATTTCGATGTCCCCCGCGTTTGCAAGATCGTCCTTGTTAAAGCAGATGATCGCGGGGATCTCGCAGGATTCCATGTAGACTAAAAAGCGGTCAAGGAGGTTAAAGTTGGGGTCCGGAGTTCTGATACTGAAGATCACCAGGGCCTGATCCACGTTTGCGCAGGCGGGACGGATCATCTCGCTCTTACGCTCTAAGATCTTGGCCACATTGCCCTTTAACTTCTCTTCGTCCACCACGTCCATTAAGACGTCATCCCCAACAAGGGGCTTTATTTTGGCATTACGAAAGGCACCTTTGGCGTTACACTCAAAGATGCCCTTTCCTTCAATGTTTACATAATAAAATCCGGCTATGCCTTTGATTATCTTTCCCTGCATCATTCCTCTGTCAATGTGAATTCAACTTCTCGGATTATGGTCCTCTCCTCCGTTTCGTAAACGGGCTCCTCATCGGGATCCACATCTTCATCGGATTCGATCTTAACCTGATACGTAAGCTTTATGACACCGGAAGAAGAACCCGTGATGCCTGTAATGCTTACAGGATGAGGGAAGGATGTAAGGGTTGTCTCGAAGATGGTGGTTCCGTCGCTTGTAACGATCTCAACATGAACTTCCGTACCGCTTTCAAAGTCGGGATCCTCGCCCGTTGTGGGTGCAAGGATGTTTCCCGAGAAGCTGTAATGCTTGATCATCTCGGGTTCGGGACCTTTACTTACCTGAATGTCAACCTTTGTTCCCTTAGTTACATCGGTTCCGTAGGATACGCTCTGATAGCATACGTAGCCTGCGCCGTAGACATTGTTGTAAACCTCATCGGTGGAGCCCACTTCAAGGCCGCTTTCGATAAGCTTGGCAACCGCTTCTTCAAGAGAAAGTCCAAGGACGCTTGGCATCTCAAAGGTCTCGGTCTTGCTTCCCTTGCTGACAACTATGGTGATGGTCGAATTAACGGGAGCCTTGGAACCGCCTTCGGGGTTCTGTGAGATTATATGTCCTTCCATTATGGTGTCACTGTAATCTTCCTGTATCTCAACCTTGAAATCAAGGTCCATGATATCCTTGTTTGCCGCACTTAAGGTCTTTCCCACAACGTCGGGTACGGTTTCCGTGGTCTGACCGGCACTTACGGTCAGTTCAACGGTGGTGCCCACTTCGACCTTAAGTCCCTCACGTACCGAAGAAGACATTACGATGCCTGCCTCGACGGTATCGGATTCTTCGTAAGCGGCCTTTGCCTTAAGGCCGAGCTTTGTAAGCATTGCAGCCGCATCTTCATAGCTCATATCCGTAACCTTCGGCATCTGTACCATTTCAACAGATACTTCCGTGGATGCAGAGCCGCTGTCGGAAGCGGATGTGTTGTCCTTGCCAAGCTTAAAGATACCTATGGTCTTACCTATAAGAAGTATGGCAACGACACAGATTATTATGCCCATGACAATGGCAAGGATCGTGGTGATCCTGTCCATTTTGGGATCGTATTCGTCCTCTCCTTCTTCTGCCGGATCTCCCAAAGGAAGTTCTCCGGTGATCTCACCCGAAGGGGACTTTGCTTTCTTTATCACTTCCAGTTCCTCGTTGGAAACCGGTCTTGTAGGCGTTATTTCATCTTCATTTGCGATCCTTACAAAATCCTCATCGGGATTGGTGAAGGACCTCTTAAGATCGTCGATAAGCTCTCCCATGGACTGGTAGCGCCTGTCGGGAGACTTCTGGGTACATTTTAAGACTATCTGCTCAACACTTACGGGGATCTCGGGAACGAAATCTCTGGGTGAGGGCATGTCCTCCTGGATCTGCTTGATGGCGATGGCCACGGTGGTGTCTCCGTTAAAAGGAACACGTCCCGTAAGCATTTCAAAAAGGGTGATACCAAGAGAATAGACATCACTCTTCTCATCGGAAAATCCGCCCCTTGCCTGCTCGGGAGAGGTATAGTGAACGGAACCCATTACGTTACTGGTAATGGTGTTGCTTGTAGCGGCCTTGGCTATGCCGAAGTCGGTAACCTTGACCTTTCCTTCCTTTGAGATGATGACATTCTGGGGCTTGATGTCCCTGTGAATGATATGGTTGTTGTGAGCGGCCTCGATACCCATACAGATCTGTATGGCAATGGTAACGGCTTCCTTAACGGAAAGTCTGGCCTTCTTCTCAATATATTTTTTAAGGGTGATGCCTTCAACAAGCTCCATTACTATGTAATAGATACCGTTTTCATCACCTACGTCGTAGACATTAACGATATTGGGATGCATAAGTCCCGCAGCTGCCTGGGCCTCGGTACGGAATTTGGAAACAAAATTGGCATTTTCCGAAAATTCCTGCTTTAGTACCTTCACCGCCACCGGTCTGTTTAACTTATGATCTTTAGCTTTATATACATCCGACATTCCGCCGGTACCGATCTTTTCAAGGATCTCGTACCGGTCGCCTATCATCATACCGATCTTAATCATTTGTTTCTCCGAAAATTCAGTCTTCCCCGAAGGGCTCTATAAGGATCACGGCGATATTGTCCTTACCGCCGTTTAAGTTGGCTTCTTTAACAAGTTCCTCGGCCTTCTCCACAATGTCACGCTGTCTGCAGAGGATCATCCTGATCTCCTCATCGTCAAGCATGTTTGAAAGTCCGTCGGAACACATGAGTACTATCTCGCCGGGCTGGAGCTTTACCGTGAAGAAATCGGGAACGACCTCCTCATCCGCACCTATTGCCCTGGTGATTATGTTCTTCTTCGGATGGGTCCGTGCACTCTCCCTGTCCAGGCTTCCCATCCTGACCATTTCCTCTACATAGGAATGATCCACAGTTACCTGTCTTATATCGTCTCCGATAATATAAAGCCGCGAGTCACCCACGTTTGCAACATGGAGGCAGTCCCCCTGAACGCTTGCCACCACCATGGTGGTTCCCATTCCGTAAAGGTCCTCGTTCTCGGCAGCCTTCTTTCTGACAGCCTTGTTGGCCCTTGCGATGGCCTGCTCGATCACCCTGTTGAAAATGGGTTCCCCGGAGCGCTCGATCTCGTCGGTCACAACGGAAACGGCATACCTTGACGCATAATCTCCTCCGTTATGTCCTCCCATGCCGTCTGCTACGATAAACAGATTCGCAAGACCGCCCACGGGATTCTCGGAGGAGAAAACATAGTCCTGGTTCATTGTTCTTTTTTTCCCGATATCCGTAATGGAAAATGTTTTTAACACCCCGTCTCCTTTTCTCAAGCCTTCGTCATTACCTTCTTACGAAGCTGTCCGCATGCGCCGTCGATATCCCGGCCCATTTCCCTTCTAATAGTAACATTAATCCCGCTTTTTTCAAGTTTATTTTTGAACGCAAGTACCGCAGAATGCTCAGTTTCCTTATAATCCCGTTCTTTTATGGGGTTTACGGGGATAAGGTTTACATGGGCTTTTACCCGGCCCGCAAGACCGATGAGTCCTTGGGCATCTTCCTCGGTGTCATTGACCCCCCGGACCAGTGAATATTCAAAGGTAACACGCCTTCCGGTCTTTTCAAAATAGCAGGAACAGGTATCCATCAGTTCCTCGATGGAATACTTGTTTGCGATGGGCATGAGGCTCCTTCTTTTTTCATCCGTCACGCTGTGCAAAGAAAGTGCAAAGGTGATCTGAAGCTTCTCATCGGCCAGCCTTCGTATATTTTCGCATAATCCGCATGAAGAAACCGTTATGTTCCTCTGGCTGATGTTAAGGCCCTTCCCGTCCGTCAGCATCTTTATAAAAACAAGCAGATTGTCATAATTATCCATGGGTTCGCCGGTTCCCATGACAACAACGTTTGATACCCTTTCTCCGGTATCCTTCTGAATGCGATAGATCTGGTCAAGCATCTCAGAAGGCTCAAGGTTTCTGGTAAGTCCGTCAAGGGTTGATGCACAGAATCGACAGCCCATGCGGCAGCCCACCTGTGATGATATGCAGACGGAATTTCCATGATGGTACTTCATAAGGACGCTTTCAACGTAATTTCCGTCAGAAAGCCTGAAGAGGTACTTTCTTGTTCCGTCAAGCTTTGATTCCTGCATGGTCTCGGTCTCAAGGCAGGTAAGATCGTACGCTTCCTTAAGGCTTTCCCGAAGATCCTTTGAAAGATTTGTCATCTCATCAAAGGAGCCAGCCAGCTTTTTATGGAGCCATTCATAGATCTGACCCGCTCTGAAGGCGGGAAGACCAAGCTCTTTTATCTCCTCCGACAATTGATCGAAGGTTAAGGATTTAATGTCTTTCTTCATCCGTTTTTTCTTAATCTTGCCACAAAAAAACCGTCGGTATCATCTCTGTCGGGACGAAGGGTCCTTTCCGTTTCCAAAGAAAATTCCGGCCTGTTTTTGAGTATATATCTTACAGTTCTTTCGTTTTCGGCCTTATGAAGGGTGCAGGTTGAATAAACAAGGAGCCCGCCGGGCTTTACGCAGTCGGCAGCGTTCAATGCTATCTTCTTCTGCAGAGCACAAAGTTCCGCCATTCCTTCATTGGTTATATTGTATTTGATATCGCTCTTTCTTGAGATGACCCCGATACCCGAACAGGGAACGTCCGCAACAACAATATCAGCGCTTTCCACAAGGTCCTCCCTTCGGAGGGAAGCATCGTTTTCTTCACAGGTAACATTTTCAAACTGAAGACGCTCCATATTCATCTTAAGAAGTGCGACCTTCTCCTCGCTCACGTCAAAGCTGTGTATACTGCCGCGACCCTTTAAAAGCTCCGCCATATACACGCTCTTACCGCCGGGAGCCGCACAGAGATCCAGTATCACAGGATCCGGGGGAGCATCCTCCAAAGCTGTGCGGACACAAAGCATTGAGCTTTCGTCCTGTATGTAAACAAGTCCCTCGTCAAATCCCGGAAGCTCACCTGCTCCGTGGAATCCTTCAAGCCTGTAGGCATTTTCGATAATGGGGCTCTTTTTATATAAAATGCCCTTTTCTTTCCATGCATTTACTATCTTATCCGTCTTTGCGGGATCGACTATACGGACCACAGTCGGCCTTTCCAAAGACAATGCGGCGATCAGTGCCTCCCCGTCGTCATATTCCTTCGTAAGAAGCCTTACAAGCTCCTCCGGAAGAGAATATTTAACACTCAGCTTAATAACCGGATCCTCTATATCATCAAAGATCAGTGCCCTGTCTTTGTTCTCACTTACCTTACGGAGCACAGCATTCACAAAGCCCGAAAGTTCTTTCCTGCTTCGCTTGCCGCAAAGCTTCACCGCCTCGTCGCAGGCGGCGCTGTCGGGAACCCTTTCCATAAAAAGGATCTGATAAGCCGCCATCCTCAGTATCTCCCTGACGGCAGGCTTGCACTTCGCCATCTTCCGATCCGCAAAACCGTCCAGCACATAGTCAAGGGTTATCCTCTTCTGCACGGTTCCTTCCGTAAGCCTCTTTATGAAATTTTTGTCCGCATTGTCAAGATAATCGTATTTGTTAAGCACTTCTCTCACAACAAGGTGGCTCTTTCTTCCCTCCTCATCGATGAGCATAAGCGCGTCAAATACGATCTCCCTTACGTTCTCACTCATTAACCTAATTTCATTCCCGTTTCAATACGCTGGCCTCTGGCAAAATCCATGGCCCCCATACGCTTCTTTCCCTCGGGCTGAACCTCCAAAAGTTCTAAAAGTCCCGCTCCCGTAGTAACAAAAAGCTGTTTCTTCGTAACAACAAAAAGTCCTGCCTCAGAAGGCACCTCAAAATTCGGAGTCTCCTTGTATTCCCTTGCTCCGAAGACTTTAAGGCTCTTTCCCGAAACAAAGGTATATGCCGTGGGCCATTCCTTGAATCCCCTGACCTTGCAGTCAAGAAGCCTTGCAGACATGGAAAAATCAAGAAGTCCTTCTTCTTTCTTAAGCATGGGTGCAAAGGTGACCTTGCTTTGATCCTGTTTCTTATAAACGGCGGTTCCCGCCTCAATGAGCCTTAATGCCTCAAGGGTAAGCCTTGAGCCCACCTTGGCAAGTTTCTCATACATGCTTGCTTCATCGTCGGAATCGGTTATCTCAACCTCCTCCTGCAATATCATATCGCCGGAATCCATTCCCTCATCCATTCTCATAACGGTGATACCCGTTTTGTCATCGCCGTTTGCGATGGCTCTCTGAATGGGAGCGGCTCCCCTTAACTTAGGAAGCAAAGATCCGTGAGCATTGATGCATCCGTACTTGGGTATGTCAAGTATCTCCCGGGAAAGGATCTGTCCGTAAGCCGCAACAACAAAAATGTCCGCAGGGACGGCCTGTAAAGCCCCCACTTCTTCGGGACGTTTTATTCTTTCGGGCTGGAATACCTTAAGTCCCCGGCTTTCCGCATATTCTTTTACCGGTGAAGGAACGGGCTTTCCGCTTCTTCCCTTCGGTCTGTCGGGCTGTGTGTAAACAGCCGTTATCTCATGTCCCGCTTCGCAGAGGCCTTCAAGAATGGTCTTTGCAAAATCCGGGGTTCCCATAAATACTATCTTCATTTATTCCTCTTCGGTCCTTAATTTTTCATTGGAGATGAGTCCCTGCTCACCGCCCTCGACATGCTCCACATAGAGATGTCCGTCAAGATGCTCGCACTCATGAAGGATAGCCCTTGCAAGAAGTCCCTCTCCCTCAAGCGTAAAGGGCTGAAGGTCCTCGTTTAAGGCCTTGACAACAACACGGTTCGGTCTCTTTACCCAGCCTGACTTATCCGGTACGGAAAGACAGCCTTCATAACCTTCCTGCTCGCCATCGGTCTCTATGATCTCGGGGTTGATGAACACCATGAGATCATTGCCTTCTTCGGAAACATCAATGACAACGATCCTCTTTAATACACCTACCTGGCATGCGGCAAGGCCCACACCGTTTGCATCGTACATGGTCTCCGCCATATCCTCGATCAACATCTTAAGTCTGGGAGTCATGGTGGTAATCTCTTTGCATCGCTTTGTAAGCACTTCATCTCCCATTATTCTTATATTTCTGATAGCCATTGATAACCTCCTATAGCATTCCCTGTGGATCGAAATCAAACGTCACAGAGGCCTTCTTGTTCTTTATCTTCATAAGACTTTCTTCAAGATAGTCCTTGATCTCAACAAGTTTGTCATAATCCTTGTTCCTGATGTAGCAGACGAATCTGTATACATCGTTGATCTTTGATACATAAGCCGGGGCCGGACCCACAACCATTGAATCAAAGTATTTTCTTACCGCGGTACACATCTGAGTCGTTAGCTTTAAAGCCTCCGCCTCGTTCTTTCCCGTAACAAGAATATTTAACATGTGTCCCGCAGGGGGATAATCCATTACTTCCCTTAAGCCGGCTTCTTCTTCGTAAAAGCCCTTATAATCCTGGGCGGCAGCGTATCTTATGCAGTAATGATCGGGTTTGTAGGTCTGTATCACCACATCTCCGGGCATTTCTCCGCGGCCTGCCCTTCCCGCAGCCTGTGTAAGAAGATCAAAGGTCCGTTCGGAAGCTTTGAAATCCGATTCGAAAAGCGACATATCCGCTGCAAGAACACCCACAAGAGTCACGTTCTTGAAATCGTGTCCCTTTACGATCATCTGAGTTCCGATAAGAACATCCGCTTCACCGTCAAGGAACCGGGATATGATCTTTTCATAGCTCTCTTTTTCCCTGGTGGTATCTGCGTCCATCCTTAAGGTGCGGACACCGGGATACATCTTCTGTATGGTATCCTCGATCTCCTCCGTTCCCGCATTTAAAGGAAGCATGTACTTCGATCCGCATTCGGGACAAAGGGTCGGCTTATCGATGGTGTAACCGCAATAATGGCACATCATCTTTCCGTTTCGGTGAAGTGTCAGGGAAACGTCGCAATGTGGACATTTTACTACAAAACCGCAGGCCCTGCAAGAAACGAAGCCCGCCAGACCCCGTCGGTTGATAAAGAGCATCGACTGCTCGCCACGGCTTATCCGGTCCTTTAATAGTTCGTCAAGCTTCTTTGAGATGATGGAACGGTTACCTCCCCTTAGTTCATCCCTCATATCCGTGATATACACATTGGGAAGCTCATTACCCGTGGGACGCTTCGTCAGTTCAAAGAGCCTGTATTCTCCCGTCTCCGCCCTGTAATAAGCATCTATGGAAGGAGTTGCGGAGCCTAAGACCACGCTTGCTCCATACATCTTTGCAAGGGCAACCGCAGTCTCCCTTGCGTGATACTTGGGAACGGTCTCGGATTTATAGGTGGATTCATGCTCCTCGTCGATGACTATGACTCCGAGAGCCGGAAAAGGAACAAACAGCGCGGATCTGGGGCCGATGACTATATCGATCTCTCCCGATTCGGCTTTGCTGAAGACATCATACTTCTCTCCCGCAGAGAGAGTGGAATTGATGATGCCCACCCTGTCACCGAAGCGGTGGTAAAAACGCATAAGTGTCTGATAGGTAAGGGCGATCTCGGGAATAAGAACAATGGCCTGTCTTCCCTTATTGAGCATATCCTCGATTATGCCCATATAGACTTCGGTCTTGCCGGAACCTGTCACCCCGTGTATGAGATAAACTCCCGGATCGTTATTTTCGAAATCCTCTCTCACGGAATCAACGATCCTTTTCTGATCTTCTGTAAGATCGGGGCGTTTTGAGGCAAACCGTCCGGTATCACGTTTATCCTTCCTTGTTTCCTCAATGACTTCGATCACTCCCATTTCCGCCAGTTTCTTAATGACCTGGGTTGAAATGTGAAGCTTGTCTGCAGCGATCTTCTGGGGGATCTTTTCTTCTTCCTTCAATGCATAAAGAAGGCGAAGCTGCGCCACCTTTCTCGTGGCAAGAGTCTCCTCAATGAGTTCATCGATCCTATCCTCTGAAACGATCCTGCAGATTAAGTTCGTAATCCTAAGACCGGTCTTCTGCTTAACGGGAAGCACCGTCTTTAAGGCAGCAATGAGAGTGCCGCCGTAATTTCTCTTTATCCAGACCGCAAGCCTTATCCTCATATCGGATAAGGAAATATCCTTATCACATACCGACTCTATGTATTTAAGCTTATCCTCGGCTATTTCGGCAGTATCCGTAAAGCCCACGATGAAGCCCTTTCTTACCTTGTTTGCGTTGCCAAAGGGAACATTGACCGGAGTCCCGATCTCACAAAGATCCCGGATATCCTCCGGAACTTTATAAGTGTAGGGACGGTCAACATTCTCATGGGATATATTAATGATTATTTCCGCAAATCGTCCCTTTTCCATGCTCTCCTCCGTAACTATATCATTATATACCCGATAAAGTATTCGGGCAAACAAAAAGCACATCTCACCGGATGTGCAAACCCATAAGGAAATACCTTAAAATTACGCTAAAGCTTAAAAACACACAAACCCCCGGGATTCCCGGGGGCCTGCTACTATGAGGGGGAGATAGTGAGTGTTACCAACTATCCTGAACATAATATATCCTATAATTGTGTTCATTTTGTGAATAAAAACTAAACAAATTATATTTTTACCGAAAATATTTCATGGTGATCTGGGCGGATTCTGTGCCTCTGTATGTATTTATGCCCACCTGGAAGCAGATATCAAGAGAGATATTTACAAGCATATCCGAATGAAGCAAAATTGCCTTTTCCTCTCCATACACGCTTTTTACATACTCCTCAAAAGCATCTGTATCACCGAAATATGTGACCTCATATACCTTGTTTCCTTCATCGGTGACCCTGTACTTCGCCGCCCTTCCGCTACTTCCCATACGCCGGCCCGATATGAAGGTCACATTCGTCCTTGCAAACAACGGTCTCTCGTTTCCGGTTCCGCAGGGCTCAAGCTTCTCAAGATCATTGCAAAGATCAAGATTTGCGTATTGCAGCGGAAGCTCCATATCGATCTTCACAACCTCTTTAAAGTCATCTTCCGTGAGGCTGCAGTTATCGTTAAGCTTCTTTGTAAAGCTTTCAAGCCTGTCCTCAGAAAGGGAAATACCCGCCGCCAGCTTATGTCCTCCGAACTTGGACAGTTCCTCCGAAACCGCCGTAAGCCCTTCATACATGTCGTAGGCATCTATGCTCCTTCCGCTTCCCTTAAGACCGTTTTCGGTCCTTGTGAGCACGAAGGAGGGCCTTGAAAACCGTTCCCTTACCTTTCCTGCAATGATTCCCGCAAGGCTCTCATGACAGTCCGGCAGAAAAACAACAAGCACTTTGTCGATCTCGCCCTTCGAGAGCACCTGATCGATGGCCTTCTCGGTTTCTTCCAGTGTCATCTGCTTGCGTTTTTCGTTGATCTCCTTTAATTCCACAGCCTTTGCCTCGGCAAGCTGCGGATCGTTACAAAGAAGAAGCTCCATGGCCTTCTGTGCGGTATCAAGGCGTCCGCTGGCATTTAAACATGGTCCTAAGATAAATCCAAGATGATAGGGAGTCAGGGCCTTATCTTCTATTCCGTTGGCCTTTATAAGGGCACGCATTCCCATATTCTTCGAACGTCTCAGAAGCTTTAAGCCTTCCCTGACTATGGCCCTGTTCTCATCCTTTAATTCCATAACGTCGCAGACGGTGGCAATGGCGGCATTTTCCGTCAGTTCCGACATCAGAACCTTAAACTCCGGTTCACCTTCCCTGCCCATGGCCTCCGCCAGTTCAAGGATGACCTTATAGGCTACCACCGCTCCGCAGATCCCCGAGAAAGGATATGTATCTCCCGGAAGTTTGGGATCCACGATCGCATCCGCGTTCGGAAGAAGAAAACGTTTCTCGCCGTCAATGATCTCAAAGGGAACTTCGTGGTGATCGGTTATCACCATGGTCATGCCAAGGTCGTTTGCATGCTCCGTCTGCTCCCTTGCAGAGATACCGTTGTCGCAGGTGATTATGGTATCGATGCCGTCTGCATGGGCTTCATCTATGAGCCTTATGTTTATACCGTAACCGTCGTTGACGCGATGGGGTATGCGATAATCGCAGTCTGCGCCAAGAAAGGTCAGGCCTCTGTAAAGGATATAAGTGGAGGAAATGCCGTCTACATCGTAGTCGCCGATGATCCTTATCTTCGCACCTGCCTTTATCCTTTCGGTCATAACCTTTACAAGGATGTTCATACCCTTAAAGAGTTTCGGGCTGTGCATATCACAAAGTGAGGGCTCAAGGAAATGCTTCATTTCTTCCACATCCTCCAGCCCTCTGTTCTTCATTATACGGGCTACCACCGGGGATACCCCCAGGTTTTTTCCCATCTTCACATAATCTCCGCCTTTGCGGACCAAGATCCATTGTTCGTTCATGAATACCTCATTTGGTGCTTATCAGTATCTCAGCTTTCCAAGCACCGTATTAACCCTTTCGATGGCGGTCTCAACATCCCTCTGGGCCTCGGCGATCTTGCTCTGAACATAAATGTCAGCAAAAAGGCCGTCAAAGAACCAGTCTGCAAATACTGCGAAATCTCCGATACCGAGATCAACGCCTTCAGTATAAACATCGTCAAGTTCGTCATCAAATTTCTTAAGGGCCATCCTTGCGCTCCATATGGCACTCTTGGCCCTGTCGATCTTCGAATGTTTGATGAAGGTTGAGATAAAGCCTCCGCCAAGAATGTCCCAGATGCCCCAGCCCCTTGCGCTGTTTAAGTAATCACGTGCGTCGTAAAGGCTTGCAAGAGCGGCTTCGCCCGCTCTGATGGCTTCCTGTCTCTCCTGATATATATTTCCCATGTAATCCTCCTTAAAATACCGTGGTTGCCGGTTATGAAAACATTATAGGAGCTTACAAAAACAATATACACCATAAATAGTGCCGATTATGGTACCGTAATTCGCAACCGGTTTACGTTCGCAGATCTCACAACCGCCCCGGCCACACCTCAATATACAAAAAAGCGGGCAGTTGCCTGCCCGCCAAGAGATCTTATTACTTTGCTTTCTTTGTGAACTTCGTCTTGAAAACATACCACATTGAACCTGCAAGGCAGATCGAAGAATAAGTACCGCAAAGGATACCTACCATCAGAGGAAGTGCGAATTCCTTGATGGAGCTTACACCGAAGATGTAAAGCGAAACTACCATGATGAAGGTTGTGAGTGATGTAAAGATGCTTCGTGAAAGCGTAGCGGAAATACTGTCGTTCACGATATCCTCAAGCTTTGTTCTGGGCTCTGCTTCCTTAAGGCTCTCACGCACACGGTCGAATACAACGATGGTGGCGTTGATGGAGTAACCTACGATGGTAAGCATACATGCTACGAAGGTTGAACCTACGCTGATGTAAGCGATGGCATAGAATGCAAGGGTTACAAGAACGTCGTGTGCAAGAGCGAGAACCGAGCTTGCACCGAAGCGGATATCCTTAAATCTGAACCAGATGTAGATCAGCATACATACGCATGCAACAAGCACTGCGATGATGGTCTCTCTCTGAGCCTCTGCACTGATGGTGGAGCTGATGGACTCAGCCTGTATGGACTGGGCGTCAATGCCGTAATTGTTTTCAAAGTACTCGGCCATCTCCTCACGGGTCTCTGCCGTAAGAGTCTTGGTCTTGAAGATAACTTCGTTGCTTCCCTGTACCTTTGTAACGGATACGCTGGCATCGTCTACGATCTTCTCGATGTCGGATACCATAAGGGAGTTGATCTCGTCCATTGAGTAATCCCTGTCAAAAGCAACGGTGGTCTGTGTACCGCCGAGGAAGTCAAGGCTGAAGTTTAAGGAATGTCCTCTTGAAGCCATGTTCATGTTAAGAACAAGAACAACGATACCGATGGCGATAACCGCAAGTGAACCGAAGATGAAGGGCTTTCTCTTTCCGACAAAATCGATCCTCTTAGGCTCCTTGGCAACACCGTACCACTTGGGATCTGAAAGGCCTACCGCAACGAATGCCTTTAACAGAAGCTTTGTGATAACGATAGCCGTAAACATTGACAAGCAGATACCGAGTGCAAGAGTCTGGGCAAATCCCTTAATGGAACCCGAGCCCATGATCCAGAGAACGGCAGCTGCGATAAGTGTCGTGATGTTACCGTCAAGGATTGCTGAAAGTGCCTTGCTGTATGCAACCTTGATGGATGATTCAACCGTCTTGCCGGTTCTTAATTCTTCGCGTAAACGTGCGAATATGATAACGTTTGCGTCAACGGCCATACCGATGGAAAGGATGATACCTGCGATACCCGGAAGGGTAAGGGTGATACCGAAACCGTTGATGAGAAGGATCTCAAGTACGCCGTAAAGTGAAAGTGCGATGGCACTTGTAAGACCGCATACATAGTAAACGGCGATCATGAAGATAACAACAACCGCAAAACCGACAACGCCTGCGATAAGACTGGTGCGGATGGCTTCGGAACCGAGCTGTGCACCTACAACGTTGGATCTTAACTCTTCAAGCTCAACGCTGAGTCCGCCGATACGGATGGTGGATGCAACCTTTTCGGCCTTCTCGTAATCTTCCATACCGGAGATCTGTGCGCGACCTTCGCTGATGACTGCGGATACTCTGGGAACGCTTACGAAACTTCCGTCATAGTAAATAGCTATGGTCTCGCCGTTTGCATAAGCTTCCTCGGTAGCTTTTCTGAACTTCTCCGTTCCTTCATCGTTAAAAACAAGCTGTACGATGATCTCGGAGTTTCCGAGGCTGTTGGTGACGCTTCCGGCATCTGCGGACTTAACATCGGTACCTACCAAAACGATCTTGCCGTCTGCCTGGATCTCGTCGATGGTGTAGTTAAGATAATAATCATCCGTTGCGGAATCATAGGAATAGTTGGGAGTTCCGTCCGATGCATACTGTCTGATAAAGTAAAGAGTTCCGGGACGGCCAAGTTCCGTAAGGATCTCGTTTGCATCGTATACGCCGGGGATCTCGATGGTGATACGGTCCGTTCCCTCCTTGTAAACCTGAGCTTCGGTGGAGTACTGCTCAACCCTCTGCTTTAACTTATTTATTGTATCGTCCATGTCCTGCTGGGAAGGAGCCTCCTCTCCCACTGCCTGATAGGTGATGGAAACACCGCCTGCCAGATCAAGGCCAAGGATGATATCCTTTGCCGAGCCAGCTTTGTCGGCACCCAGTCCGCAAACATCCATGAATCCGAAGAATGCGGTACAGAGCACAACCAAAGCGATGGCGATAAATGCTTTTGCTTTGCTCATCTTTTTTTCTCCTCAGTTAACAAAAAATGTGACTGTGTAAGCCCACAGCCACATTAGTATAACATAATCGGTCACGGAATAAAAGAAAAACTATTTTTCTTTATCCTCTTCCGTATTTTCTTCTTTCCGGGGAGGAAGTTCAACAAATACTTTGGCGATACGGCTCTGTTTCATGCCCCGTACCGCAAGCTTCGTTCCGTCCTCCAGCACAACTTCTTCCTTATCCTCGGGGATACGGTCAAGCTGATCCAGAACAAGTCCTCCGATGGAATCGTAATCCTCGGACTTGAAATCCGTTCCGATGGCATCGTTGACATCCTCAAGCTTCATTCCCGCCTCAATGAGGTAACCGCCGTCCACTTCCTGGATGTTTAATTCTTCTTCCTGATCGTACTCGTCCCTGATCTCACCCACGATCTCCTCAAGGAGGTCCTCAAGGGTGACCATTCCCACGGTGGAGCCGTACTCGTCGTTGATGAATGCCAGGTTCTGAGAAGCGGCCCTCATCTCAAGCAAAAGATCGTTGGTCTTCTTATACTCGTAGGTATAATAGCCTTCCCTTAAGAACTTGGTCACGGAAAAGGTCGAAGTTTCCTTAAGTCTTATAAGATCCTTGATATTGATAAATCCAATGATCTGATCCTTCTCGTCACGATAGACCGGAAGACGAGTATACATGGTCTCCCTGAAGACCTTCATGACCTCTCTGTAGGAGGCTGTCACGGGGATCGAGACGATATCGATACGGGGGATCATTATGTCCTTTGCGATGGAATCCGAAAAGTCAAAGACATTGTTGATGATCTCCTTCTCATCCGATTCGATGACTCCGTCCTCGTGGCTTACATCCACATAAGAACGAAGCTCCGATTCCGTGATCACACGGTCATCCCATTTGTCACGGCCCAGAAGCTTAAGCACTCCTCCCGCCAGATGATCGATGATAAAAACAAAGGGCCTTAAGACTATCATCAGAAATCTTACAGCCGGAGCAAAATTTCTCGACATCTTCTCCGCATTGTGACGTGCGTATGTCTTGGGCACGATCTCGCCGAAAATCAGAACAAGAAGCGTCAATATTCCGGTTGCAAGTGAAATATATACATTTCCGAAAAGCCTTATGGTAAAGGCCGTTGCCAATGCGGACGCACTTAAGTTAACGATGTTGTTTCCCACCAGGATCGTGGTCAGCATGACATCGTAGTTCTCAAGAACCTTTGAAAGAGTCCGCGCGTGCTTAAGCCCCTCTTCCTCCATGGCTCTCACCTTTGCCTTTGTGACCGACGAAAAAGCGGTCTCAACGCTTGAAAAGAAAGCCGAAAGAGCGATCAGTACCAG
>JAEEIN010000092.1 GCA_016281385.1 Lachnospiraceae bacterium
CTGCCTTCCGAAATTGATCTTTTCAAGCCATGTACAGCCTGCGAACATGCCATCCGCTGTCTTTACAACATCCATATCAAGGCCTTCGATATCAAACTTCTTAAGTTCCGGGAAGTTCTTAAACATGTAAGAGGTATCGGTAATGCCGCTTGCAATGACCTTTACACCCTTTATCTTTTTAAGATAGTCATTCCATGGAGACAAGTCTCCGTTCTTGTCATAATTGCCCTCTCCGACAATGGCAAGACCACCGGTCTCGTTTAAAACCCACTCAAGCGAACCTGATGTACCGCTTGCGATATCATTCTTGGAATGAATAAGCTTACCGTCAGCGTCTATACTGAAATACAGTTCTTTTGCCGGATCCTGAGGATATAGTTCGTTATAAAGAGAATCCGACGCATGGGTAATATATGTAACTACCTTATTTGAGTCATACTTTCCTACAAATGTGGCATATTCCGACCAGGGCAAAGTAACGATATCTATAAGGCCTTTTCCGTCTGCATTGCCCTCTATGATACTGATGGTATTTTCATCATAACGAAGGATGATCTGTGCATGCTGCCAGTAATTTGCTCCCTGATACCATGCATAGTCACCGGTGCGGATGTTCTGCTTTTTAAATGCCGCATATGTAGGCGCAACATTCGTGATCACCGGGGTATGAGTATACCTTGAAGTTGCAATGTCTCCGAATAAAAATGAATAAACTGCGTT
Source organism: Lachnospiraceae bacterium (assembly GCA_016281385.1). Lineage (GTDB taxonomy): Bacteria > Bacillota > Clostridia > Lachnospirales > Lachnospiraceae > UBA1258. Next base: position 721 of record JAEEIN010000092.1, read on the forward strand.
GGCATATATGAAACATGTCCAGCCGCCGTGCTTCGTTTTCTTTCCCGCCGCGTTGTAATAGTAGATATAAAACATATCGTCCCTGTCGGCGACTGCGCGGCTTCCAAGGGGAGCCACCACTTCACTTCCGTTTTTATCATAGATCCCTATGTGACCGGCGAGAACTGTATAAAGCTTATCCTTCATCGCGGAAGAAATGCCCCACTCATCAAACCGTGCCTTTGCAGTCTTTGAATCCGTAATGACTTCACAGGCGGAGGAATAATCGTACTCTATGGGCATGAAAGGCCCGTCCACTTCTTCCTCGTATTCATCCACGAGATAATCAACGGGTTCGAAATCTTCTTCCGAATAGTCCTCTACTACATTCTCCGACACCGATCCGATATCGCTGTCTTCATATGAAAAATCTTCAAAAAAGGGTGAGTTACCTGACACATCACTTGCGAAGGCAGGCTCCGCAAGCGATGCGATGATCAGAATTACCGATAAAAACAGACATATTGATCTTGTGAAACGCAATTTAAACATCTATTACCTCAATGATCAGAAGGGAAGCTCTTCATCATCCTCTTCCGTATCTTCATCTTCTTTGCCAAGAAGATCCGTGCGGATAAGATCCGCCATATATTCCCCGAGAGAGATATTCATGATCTTTAACTCCTCGTCCAGGGCTTTCGCACAATCCTTTGGAAGTGTGAAAGTATAGGTTTTACCGTTCTGAGCCTTGTCAGTAACTGAAGAACGGTGCTTTGCAACATTTTCTTTATGTTGCTTCTCCTTATCCTCCGTTATGCCTGCAAGCCAGTCCTCGGCATCCTTGGGATCCTTAAATCCTTTGTACATGTTGGGAGCGCCCTTTATATACTCGGAGCATTCCTCCCATGTTGCCACTAAAACGTCCGGATCTTTTCGCCCGTCCGTGAAATGGATCGCATAGACCTTGTTCTTTCCGGCCATTTTATTCTTCCTTTCCGAACATCACGGGAATGTATCTTTCAACACACTTGCCCCAGAATACCATGTCGTGGATTCCGGTGGATTCGTCATAGGTGTGAGGGACTTCGTTCTCAACAAGGAATTTGTGGAAGGCGCGGTTGTTCTCGATGAGGAAATCCTCCGTTCCGCAGGCCATGATGATCTGAGGGAATTCCTTGCCCTCTTTTTTTAACTTCTTAACAAGAAACTCCGGATTGTTCTCACTTTCAGCAAGCTTTGAAGGCTCTCCGAAGCACTCCCTGTAATACTCGTAATTTGCCACTTCGTTACCTTCGCCCTCTTTCATCTTAGCAACCTCATTATGGATGAGTGCGGAAGAAAGGGCTGCTGCCTTACCGAATACCTCGGGATATTTAAGAGCCGTGTGAAGAGCACCGAAACCGCCCATGGAAAGTCCCATTACAAAGGTCTCGTCCTTGTCCTTTGCAAGATTGAAGGTCTTCTGCATATAGCGGGGAAGCTCCTCTCCAAGGAACTTTGCGTAAGCATGTCCCGAAGAAAGTCCGTCAAGCCAGAAGCCGTTCTCGCCGCTTGGACATACGACAGCTACATTGTATTTATCGCAAAGCCACTCGGGAACCCAGTTCTCTCCGTCTCCCGTATATCCGTGAAGAAGAAAAAGAGTCTTTGTTTTTTCCGGACGCTCAGCCATCATTTCCGGAGGCATCTGTCTTTCATCGTAGGGAAGATAGATCTTTACGGTGGTAGGTCTGTTAAGACAGTTTGAATAAAAACGATAAGTTATATTTGCCATGTTGTTTCTCCTTGTGTTATGTAAACCATTTACGAATTATGTAAACCGTTCTGTATTGTTATTTTGACTTATTGAACAACTCCTCTTTTAAATGCCGCGGGACATTTATGCGCTGTGAAAGGCCCGTACTGACAAGCCTTGCACTTAAAGCAGGGTGTGTACTCGCCGCCTTCAAGAACAGCTTTGGGGAAAGCGGGATCCGCAAGGATAGCCCTGGCAAGATCCACCGTATCGCATAAGTCGTTCTCTATGAGATATTTTATATCATCGGGGGTGAAAAGTGAATTCACGCATGATACGGGAACCCGACCCTTGAAGTGCTCGTGGAACTTAACTCCCAGTGCACAGATGGTATTGTATTTATCCGTTGCAAAATCCGAAGCCTTTGCGATCTCTCCCATTCCGTGGGAAACCTGAAGGTAATCGCAGCCGGCCTTTACATATTCTTCCGCAACAAGAATGCAATCCTCAAGATCCGGATCCGCACCTACGGTCCTTATGGAAATAAGGAAATCATCTCCGCATTCCTTTCTTATGTCACGGATGATATTTGCGCCGAAACGAGCCCTGTTTTCAACACTTCCGCCGTACTCGTCATCACGCTTGTTCACGTTCTTTGTAACAAACTGGTTTATGAGATATCCGTGACAGCCGTGAAGCTGAATTCCGTCATATCCTGCATCCTTTGCACGTAAAGCCGCATCGACGAAGCTTCTTTCCATGTCCTTGATTTCGCATATCGTCATAGCCCTTGCAACGGTTCCGTGCCAGTTGGTATGTTCGGAAGGGCCAATGGCTGGTCCGCACTCGGGATTTGCCCCCACACCTACATGGTTTAACTGAATTATCACAGGCGTATCATATTCATGACATGCCTCGGTTATCTCTCTCTGACCGGGAATCTGGGAATCCTCCCAAAGTCCCATGTGATTCTTTCCGAAGCGTCCGCCGGGGGTTACCGCAGTAGCCTCCACAACTATAAGTCCTGCGCCCCCCATTGCGCGTTCCTTATAATGCTCAATATGCTTTGACGTCGCCTTTCCGTCCTCCCCCGCATAATCAAATTTGACCGTGGGTGCAAAGGTTATCCTGTTTTTCAGCACGGTCTTATTGATCGTAATGGGATCTGTAACAAATGCCATTCTCTTAAATACCTCCTCCTATTTTTGCAAAATGAACAGGATCACATCAAGTAACAGTTCATTCTCCTTAACAACTATGGCTATATTCTTCTTTGCCCTGCTAAGTCCGTGAAAAAGGGTCCTTACCCTGTGATCGTCGGAATTTTGCTCGGATAAAGAAGAAACGCTCCTTAAATTTCCTTCCCCGTCGCAGGTAAAGGAATCGTCCACCAGCATGACAACTTTGTCGAATTCCTTGCAGGTAGCTTCCAAAGCATCGATCTCATACTCTCCTCCGTTTTCACCGGATGCAGGATCGATGGACTTGTCCCTTATATAAACAAAGCCTTCCTGCTCCATTGCTTCGATAAGTATCGCCGCTTCACTATCGTCGTTTGCATAGCTTACAAAAACCGAAGGATAGTCATGCCTTATATTCTTCTTCCTGAAGGCCATGAGACAGCTTATGAAAGAAGAAAGCTCGCTGTTTAACCTTATCTTGTTTGTAAGGCGGTAACCCGTGAAGCCCTCTAAGCCTTCGATGAGTTCCGCGCCATAGCCTTCTCTTTCTTCTTTCGCTATGGCATCTTCCCGGTCGTATGAAAAGATCACCGGAGCCTGCCACTTATCCGAAAGCGCCATGATCTTATAAAGGGCCTTTTTATCGATTCGGTGCCCCTCATCCACAAGGATCACCTTATATTCATCCGCAATTTCCACTGCGTTATCATCTTCGCAATAATAAAAATCTATGCGTTTAAGCCTCTCATCCAGCTCCTCAAGCCCCTTTAAATGGTAACCGAAATGAAGAACACAGACTTTGTCCCCCCGGGACAGACGCATGGCAAGATCATATAAAAGAAGGGTCTTTCCCGTTCCCGGAAGTCCCGTGAAACCGCAGGGCCTGGGGGCCATGCCGGTCTCGCTTCTTTTTATGTGCTTAAGGATCTGCTTCTCGATATCCTTCTGCTGGGAGGTAAGAAAATACTCTCCGCGGAGGAACCTTCCCGGATCCGTAAGGGGCGAGATGAGGTAATTATCCTCCTTGAACAGGTCCTCGATATCCCCTTTATAACATGCTCCCTGCTCACCGATGGTGACGGCAAGTTCGTCAAAATCCGTATCTACAAGCTTTCCGGAATTTGAAAGTCTCACCAGCCGGTCGTTGTTGCTGACATAGGTGTAGAAATGCATGTCGAGCCCAAGGGTCGAGAGATAATAACGGTTCTGAAGGAGCTGGTTTCTGATGACCTCGTCACCGACATTTCCGCTCTTTAACTCAATGTTTACGATGGAGTTGTCGCAGACCCTTATAAGGTCAAATTCCTTTCCAAGCTTGGGCATGGTAAAAGAATAAAAAAACTCAAGGTCGGGGGTCTTTGAAAAGGTGCGGCACAGATTGTCCGTAAAGGCCTTCAGTCCTTCCGTCTCCCACTCCTTGATCTTTAAAAAACGGCTTCTTTTTGACATCTGCCGTTCAAGTTTCATAAGCCTCTCGGGATCTTTTATTCTTGTCAATGCATAGATATTTACGGGCTTCATCGATACCTTCCTAAGCAAGAGGATAAATCTTTTTTATTATACACTATTTAACCCTTAAGGCGTCGGAATTATTCTTATAATTTTATAAAAAAACTCCGACCGTTTTACCGGCCGGAGCTGTCTTTATTTATCAGTCTATCTTAAAGAAATCGAGGTCTTCGCTTAAGGTATGGGACAGTCTCTTAAGTTCCTGAGCCGTTTCCGCAAGGTCAACCGTTGCTTCGTTTAAGTTGTGCATCGCTTCGTTGGTGGTTTCTGCCGAAGCTGCGTTTTCTTCGGAGATCGCCGAAAGGTTGGTCATAAGATCAACCAGCTGCTCGCCTGCCTTACCGGAGGCTTCTGCCTGCTTAAGTACTTCACTTACCTCTCCGCTTGTGAACCTTATGCCTTCGCTCACATCCGTGAACTTCTGCTGAGTCTCGTCCACTTTCTTCTTCTGGTCCTCGATCATGGCCGTAACTTCGCCGATGGTCTCAACCGTCTGCTTGGATTCCTCCGAAAGCATTGTGATGATACCCTCGATGATTCCTGCGGAGGTATTTGTCTGCTCGGCAAGCTTTGAGATCTCGCTTGCAACAACGGCAAAGCCTCTTCCTGCCTCTCCCGCTCTGGCTGCCTCTATGGAAGCGTTGAGGGAAAGAAGGTTCGTCTGGGAGGCGATGGATGCGATGAGGTCAACCGCCTCGGCAATCTTTTCAACGGATTCATCCGTCTTTCTTACCTGAGCGGCAATACCTTCGAATGCTGCGGTAGTCTTATCGCTTGATACGATAAGAGAATCCATGATGGCCGAAGCTTCGCTTTCTTTTTCGCTCATTGTGATCGAAGTATCCGAAAGACTGTTGACGCTTTCGATGATGTCGTTGATGTTTCCGCGCATGTTGAGGATCTTCTGTGAAGAATCTTCAATATCGTTAGCCTGCTCGCCTGCACCCTTTGTGATCTCGGAAATGGTGGAATTGATGTCTCCCGCCACATCCTTTGTTCTTGATGCGTTCATTTCAAGGGTATTTCCCGACTCGGCAAGGACTCTTGTAACATCCTTTAAGTTAACGATGGTGCCCTCAAGGTTGTCCATAAATCCGTTAAGGCTTTCGGAGAACTCGGCAAACTCATCGTTTCCCGAATGGTCGGCACGAACGGATACATTACCCGCTGCGATCTTCTCAAGAGCATCCTTAAAGGACTTAACGCTCTTTGTTATGCTGCGGCTTACGATAACAACGATTATTGCAAGAACCGCTACAGCTATAACAAGAACAAGGGCAATGACGATGGATACACTCTTTAATACCTTTTCCATATCCGCATTGGCGGAGTTCTGAATGGAAGCGCAGATCTCTGTGAGAGCTGAGTTGATCACTTCGTTTTCAGCCTTTATGACAAGCATTCTTTCGTCTGCTGCCTTTAACTGCTCGAAGAGGTCCTTCTTAACCGCCAGCTTCTCTAAGGAGATCTCTGCAAGTGCGGGGTCTGTGGTGTACTTGGGAATGTTTGTTTCAAGATCTGCAATAAGTGCATCGATCTTTGCAACATCCGCGGATACATCCTTACCCTCTACTACCAGTTTGCTGTAATCTTTTACATATCCATCCAGGGTGTCGAGATTACTTGCGAATCCGTAAACGCCTGAAATGAATCCACCGTATTTATATACAAATGTATCTTCTGTCTTTTCAAAGTAAATGTTGTAATGAAGGTTCGGATATTTCTCAAGATCGTAGTCAACGACCGTAAGTCCGGAGGAAACCTCTTCCCAGGTTTCATTTGCTTCATTGAACTTACCTGTGATCTTTATCGCAAGTCCGCCGTTAAACTCAGCTATTTCTCCGGCTGCAAGTCCGTCACCGGAAAGCTGGAGCTGATCGACCTTGGAAAGATCGATGACCTGCTCTTCCACACCGTCTGAAATGGTGATATCAGTAATGTAGTAATTCTTGTCATATGTGAAGGTTCCGCCTACACGGAAACCGAGGCTGTTTCTTTTTCCTACCAAAGGAAGCTCTCTGTCATAAACCAGCTTTGTGTACTCCTGACCGTCTATGGTCACATCCTCGCCGTCAACACCCATTACCACATCGATCCACTTTATTTCAACCCAATCATTGTTGTTTACAAGATTTGAGAAGCTCTCCCTTAACTCGTTACTTGCTTCGTTGAACTGCTTGTAAAGCCCGGATCCGGGTTCGAAGCCACGGGTATTATGGATACTTAAGATATCCTCATAATTGGTAATGTCTTTTGTTACGTTTTCTGTGATGGTTGCGATCGAAGAAGCATAGGATGCATCGCTTACAGACTTAAGCTTTGCGGTATCCTCGTTCATGGAATTAAGATTTTCCAGAGTCGCATCGATGTAACTTTGATCCACATAGTACTGATAAAGCGCATCGTTGGCCAGATTCTGAGACTGCTTTACAGTGATATCGTTTACAAGAGAAACCATCTCACTGATCTTTGAATTTCTTGAGATTGAGCTCATGCCCACAAGTCCGATGAAAACTGCGGCAATGACACCCAGAGCACCCGTTACCAGAAATTTTCCTCTGACGGTGCTGAAGAAGGATCCTTTCCTGTTTGAACCTTTTTTACTCATACTTTTACTCCCTATGGCTGTGCGTGATTGTTTGTTCTTCCCCAACTCCCAAGTCACTTCTCATATCCATAAGAATAACGATGCTTATCTGCGCCCTTTCGGACGCAGTTATTCCAGCACCGACTGATATCATTATACAGTATGAATCATTCCAAACCACTCATTTTTTTGTTTTCGGACTTGTCAATAAACGACCACTCTGTTCTTATTTTCTGCTTACATAATCCGCAAGAAGGGCATAGGTACTCTTTATCGCATCCATGTGAGTACGCTCATATCCGTGGCTTGCGCGGGTGCCGGGTCCGATGGCACCGTGGCGGATATCGAAGCCTGCGGTAAGTGCGGGATCCGCATCGGTTCCGTAATGAGGTGTGAAGATATCAAGCACATAGTCCGCGCCCGCATTCTTTGCGCTGGCCTCAAGTTCGTGAGTCATGTCAAGATTGTAAGGGAAACGGGAATCCTTGCAGAAAATGGAAACCTTTCTCTCATCGCTGGTCTGCTCGGGTCCGATGCAGGCGATATCAACCGCAAGGAAATCCTTAACATCCGAAGGAATTAAGGATCCGCCGTGTCCGATCTCCTCGTAGAAGGAAATGTAGATGTAAAGCTTTCTTCCAAGCTTCACCTTCTCGTCCCTGATATCGTGCAAAAGCTCCATAAGAACCGCTACCAGAGCCTTATCGTCAACAAAATGGGACTTGATATATCCGTTTGAAACAACAAACCTGGGCTCGATAGCCACATAATCTCCTATCTCGATGCCAAGCTTTCGTACATCCTCGGCGCTCTTAACATCCTCATCAAGAACAACAAAGGAATTCACATCGAAATTGGCAACTTCCTTATCAAGTTCGTCCTCCGTAACGTGCACGGATGCGTTCTTTCTCTGGACACAGCCTGTATAGACCTTGCCATCCCTTGTGTAAACGCGGACATTTTCGCGCTCGGTGTGATAAGCGTAAAGACCGCCCACTTTGCATACCTTTATGGTTCCGTCGGAATTGATGTGACGCACCATAAGGCCGATGGTATCGCCGTGAGCCGTAACAAGAAGGGGATTTCCCTTGCCGCCGGCTTCAACGATGAGTCCGCCCTTGTGAAGGGCCGTCGTCTTAAAACCGAGTTTCTTTATTTCAGTGTCCAGGTAGTCCTGAAGGGCGTGATACTGCCCGGTTACGGAATCGATGGACATCTCCTTTTCAAGCTCTTTTAAGTATCTTTTTTCGTTCATTTTGTTTTTCATGCTTACTGTCTCCTCGTTTGCGGTTTCTTCTTCCGATCCGCTTTACATATAATAATACTTTAGATTGTCAGAAAAAAGAAGGTTAATTATAATAAAAAGAGTACAAAAACGAAAGAGGGTTATCATGAAGGATTTTCTTTACCGCTACAAAGCGATCTTTATCACCGTGGGAGTGCTGGCAGTCCTGAGTTTAGCCGGCATTCTTGCATGTTTCGGGCTGTCGAAGGCTCAGGAAAAAAGCTGCGAGACCAAGGCCAAAGCCCTGGAAAGCTTTCCCATCGAGATAGGTGAGTTTTCAAAGAAAGCGGCTGACAATGCCATTGCCGAGGCAGAAGAAAAAGCCCGCATAGAGGCTGAAAGGAAGGCCGCCGAAGAGGCAAAGCGCAAGGCCGAGGAGGAAGCTGCCCGCAAGGCAAAAGAAGAAGCCGAGAAAAAAGCCGCTGAGGAAAAAGCGGCCAAAGAAGCTGCCGAAAAAGCTGCCGAAGAAGAACGCTTAAGAAAGGAAGCCGAGGAAAAGGCGGAAGCCGAAAGAAAGGCTGAGGAAGCCTCATGGGTTGACGAGTCCGCGCCCGTTTTCCTTTACTGGAGAGGCACTCCCACCCTTAAAGTTGGCGACACCTTCGACGTTCATAAATATATAGGATACGCAGATGACATGGATCGTGATGTTGATCTTAATGTTGAGGGATCCGTTGATACCGCTACGGAAGGCACCTATGCCTTAAAGATCACCATCACCGACGATACCGGAAAGTCGACCTCCAAAGACATGGAAGTCCGCATCATCGCCGACAGCGGCGGTGGCGGTGGCGGCGGTGGAGAACCTGCCAACAAGGAGCAGTTCACCGATTTCAGAAACAACTACAAGACCGACGAAACCTATGTCGGCATAGACGTTTCCAGATGGCAGACAGATATCGACTTTGAAAAGATCAAGGCCGCAGGCTGCGAGTTTCTTTATATCAGACTTGGCGGATACGACAGCGGCGAGTTCTTTACGGATAAATACTGGGATCAGAACATCAAAGGCGTCAACTCCGCAGGCCTTATGAAGGGCATCTACTGGTACGGTGAGGAAAGCAGCCTCGAAGAGGTTCAGGCAAGTGTTAAGTATCTTATGAAGGTCCTTGACGGTGAGAAGCTCGACTTCCCCATCGCCTACGACTGGGAGGATTACCGCAATTTCGAAACTCACCACATGAACCTTCACGATCTGAATCAGCGCTACGATGATTTTGAAAAAGAAATAGAAAAATACGGCTATACCGCCTGCCTCTATGGCAGCAAAAACGCCCAGAACACCATCTGGACAAAGAAAAAGAAGAATCCCGTATGGCTTGCCCACTATAATTCCTACACCACCTACGAAGGGGATTATTTCATGTGGCAGCATTCAAATACGGGCCGTATTGACGGCATTAACGGGGATGTTGATCTGGATGTCTTCTACCCTGCCAGACTAAACAGTCAATAAAGTTTAAATTTTTTTTCATAAATGTCACCTTTACGTTATCTCAGTCATATTTAGAGTGTAAGGCCATTCGCGAAGACCTGTTGTACACTTTAAGGAGGACAACAAATGAACCAAAAAGAAAGGAATGAGGATTTAGAGCGCGCCATCGATGCCTACAGCAGCATGCTCTATAAAATATGCTTCGTTATCCTGAAAAATGAACAGGATACGATGGATGTTTTGCAGGAGACTTATCTGGCGTACATGACCAAGCGCCCCTATTTTCATTCCGAAGAGCATAAGAAAGCTTGGCTTATCAAGGTATCACAGAACAAATGCAGAGAATTCTTAAGATTCCACAAGAAACACGCTTCGATCCCTCTTGAAGAGGTGGAGGAAAGCATCGGGATCACAAACGGATTCGGTATTGAAGACAGAGAAAAGCTTAATCTTATTTGGAACCTTAACGTGAAGTTAAAAAGTGTGGTGATCCTCTACTATGTTGAAGGCTATTCCGTAAAGGAAGTCGCAAAGCTCTTAAACATTTCAGAGGTTGCCGTAAAGAAACGCCTGCAGAGAGCAAGAGAGATCTTAAACAAGCTCGGCAGGGAGTATGACGGAGGTATCATTTATGAATAGGAACGATTTTGATCAGGATCTCTTCTCCAATATCGAGATCTCAGACAACGCAAAAAGAAATTTATATACCAATTGTAAAAGAGGAAAAAGAGCAGGTGACTTAAGATTCAGATATGCCACCGCATTAACCGCACTTATCGGCGGTCTTGCATTCGGCTGCACCGGAATCGGCACTTTTGCTTATTACCAGAGCGTACAGACACGTCTTGCCAACATGTCCTCTGAGGAAGTTACTGCTTATGCAGAGGATCTTTCCAATGACCATGGCGTAACTATCGACGAGTCTTACAGCAGAAAGCTTACAAACGAGGAAACCTTAAAGGTTGCCGAGCTTGAAAAAAAGTACTACGCAGAGAACGAATTCCCCGCAGAAGATGTAAAGAGAGTCGCTTCTCTCTCCGACTGGGACGGCAAGTCAGTCTGCTATGTTGAAGAAGATCACAAGCTTCACTTGCCCGATGAGATGACAGACGACCAGCTTCTTGCATTTATCGATTATAACGTTAAGAAGGACTATGTACTGGCTCAGGAAAATGAAACCGATAACGACACAGCTTCTCCTTACGTTGACATTGATGCGGAGAATGTTTCTCAGGATCAGCTTGAGGACCTTGCACGTGCAGCCATTAAGTATCTTTTAAACGAAGATGTTCCTCAGGGCTTTGAGGCAAACTTCAAAGCATTTAAGCCTTCGGCAGCAGATCCCGCAGTGGGCACGGCACATGACTTCTACACCGTTGAGTTCAGCGAAACGAATGACTCTTCCTACAGAACCTACTATTATGCATGCTTCAACATGGACGATCTTTCATTAAGATGTGCAGGCGTCGACGGACGTGAGTTCTGGGCTAAGCTTGAAAGCTTCACCGACGAAGAAGCAGAAGCAATATTCCAGGCAAACAAAGCAAATATCCTTGCCGAGATCAAAGACCTCTACGGATACAGCAATCCCGATGAAGAGTGGCACGAAGTATATCACTCATACGATGATTACGGCGATGCAAGAGAGATCCACTACGATATCCTCTTCGGCGATATAGAAGTTGAAGTAATGTGGGAGGTTGGCAACAAAAAGATCTATTCCGTCGGATTCTACAATATCAACGATATAGGAGGATTCCACGACGAGATAGAGGAATAAAAATCGTCATATAACAATCCAATACCAACATACATAACCCAACATAAACTTTTTCTCAATACAACATCCTAACGAAAGCCCCCGGTGCCTGCTGCATCGGGGGTTTTCATATTTATCTCTATACTATTTTCTTGCCCTTACAACCAGAAAATCGGGTTTATGGAACAGGTCTGCATGTTCGGGATATTTCTTTAACAGTTCTTCCGTGGGCTTGGGCTCCACCATTTTCTCTATGATAAAGCCTGCATCCGCCAGGGAATTGACTACCGTTGAGAAGGTCCTGTGGTACTTCTTTACGCCTTCCACAAACCATGTGGACTCCCTCTCACCTTCCACCCCGTAGTTTGCAAGGTTTACATAAAGTTTATTTCCGTTCTCGTCCCTGGTCCAGCGGGGAAATCCGTCGGAGTAGCATGTGTTTAGGGGATTCTCCTGTGAAAAAACAAAAAGTCCGCCGGGATTTAACAGTGCATATATCTTCTTTAAAACTCCCGCAAAATCGTCCACGTAATGAAAAGCCAGAGAACTGATCACCAGATCGAACTTCTCGGTTATCACGTCAAGATCCTCCATGGGCATGCGGATATATTCGATCTTAGGGTCCGCGTTTTCTTTTTGCGCTATTTCCAGCA
>JAEEIN010000093.1 GCA_016281385.1 Lachnospiraceae bacterium
CTTACATCAAATTCAGGTAAACTTGTTGACGGTTCAAAGGCTCTTGCAGACGGTTCCGCTCAGCTTGTTGACGGTATCAGACAGCTCCTTGACGGAACCATCAAGTTAAACGAGGGTATGGTAAAGTTCAACGACGAAGGCGTTGACAAGCTTGCAAAGATCTTCGATACAGACCTTTCCGGAATGCAGGAACGTATTCAGGCAATCGCCGATGCAGGCAGAGCTTACAACACATTCTCAGGCTCCGCAGCAGGAGAAGAGAGTACCGTTAAGTTCATCATCGAGTCTGCTGAAATAAAGAAATGATAAGGATTTTCCCCGGGGCTTAAATGCCCCGGGAATTTTTCTATTATTCACTTGCCAACGTAAAATTCCTATGATATAATCCTTTTCGTCGGTTTGAATAAGACACCTATAGGGGCATAGTTCAAAGGTAGAACAGTGGTCTCCAAAACCATCGATGTGGGTTCGATTCCTACTGCCCCTGCTCAAGGACGGAAGCTGGTTCTTCCGTCTAATTTTTTGTTCTTACGACTACAACGCGTTGAAGTTTTAAAAAGTTGTTGCTTTAAAGCATTAAATCGTATATCATATATTCGATCAGCAATAAAACGGAGGAATAAGAAATGTTAAAACAGGTATCCGTATTCGCGGAAAACAGCAAAGGCAGACTCAAAGAGATCACAAGCCTTCTTGCAAAGCATGACATAAATATTTTGGGTTCCGTCACAAATGACAGTGCGGAATATGGTATCATAAGAATGATAGTATCCGATCCCGAGGCATGTGTATCCACTCTCAGAGGCGACGGATATGTATGTAAGACAACAAACGTACTGGGTATCGAGATCCCCGATGAAGTGGGAGCCTTAAACAAGGTCCTTGAGGTTCTCGATAACTGCAACATTAATCTTGATTATCTCTACCTTTCCTTTAACCGTGAGTCAGCTATGCCCATCATGGTATTCCATACGGAGGATCCGGGAGAGGTTCAGGAGATCCTTGTATCGAAAGGGTTCAAAGCACTGTAATTCCTTTCGATGACAATCCTAAGGAGGCATATTATGGCAATAGTCGGCGGTATCATGGTTCCTCATCCACCCCTTATAGTTCCCGAAGTGGGACGGGGCGGAGAAAGTGTTATCGAAGAAACCACTGCGTCCTACAAAAAGGCCGCGGAGTTCATTAAGGAGCTCTCTCCCGAGACCATTGTCCTTATATCTCCTCACAGCATAATGTATTCTGACTATCTGCACATCTCTCCCGGAAGCGAAGCCGAGGGAGATCTTGGCAGGTTTAACGCGCCCTCGGTAAAGATGCGCCGTGAATATGACGAGGAACTTTCCTCACTTCTTACCGATCTTTCAAAACGGGAAGATATTCCCGCAGGCTTTCTTGGAGAGCGTGATCCTTCTTTGGACCATGGCACCATGGTCCCTCTGTATTTCATTCTTAAGGAATACTCCGATTTCAAACTTGTCCGTACGGGCATATCGGGAATTTCCCTCAAAGATCATTACCGCTTCGGAATGCTCATAAACAGGGCGGCTTCGGAACTTGGCAGACGTGTTGCCATCGTTGCCAGCGGGGATCTTTCCCATAAACTTAAAGAAGACGGTCCTTACGGTTTTGCACCGGAAGGTCCCCTTTACGATGAAAAGATAATGGACGTGATGGGAAGGGCGGCTTTTGACGAACTTTTGGATTTTGATCCCGTCCTGCTTGAGAAATCCGCCGAATGCGGACACCGTTCTTTTGTTGTTATGGGAGGAGCTTTTGACGGCCTATCCGTAAAAACAACAAAGTATTCCCATCAGGACGTGACGGGCGTGGGTTACGGTATCTGCACTTACGAGGTGACAGGCGAGGATACGACGCGGCTTCTTCTTGCAAAATACGAAAAGCGGGAGCAGGAGCGTCTGGCAGCAAGAAAGGCTTCCGAAGATGCCTATGTATCTCTTGCGAGAAAGACCATCGAGACCTACATAAGGGATAAGCACCTGATCGATGTTCCCAAGGACCTTCCTCGGGAAATGTATGAGACCCGGGCCGGAGCCTTTGTTTCCCTTCACATAAAGGGAGAACTGAGGGGATGTATCGGTACCATCGCCCCTACCGAGGATTGTGTTGCCAAGGAGATCATTCATAATGCCGTAAGTGCCTCTACAAAGGATCCGAGATTCGATGCCGTGAGAGCAAACGAACTGGACCTTCTGGAGTATTCGGTGGATGTTCTGGGGGAAGCGGAGGATATCGATTCTCCCGACCTTCTTGACGTGAAACGCTACGGCGTTATCGTGACCCAGGGCTATAAGCGCGGATTGTTGTTACCGGACCTTGAGGGCGTGGATACGGTGGACGAGCAGATCGCCATCGCAAAACGCAAGGCGGGGATTTCGGTTGATGATAAGGATGTAAAACTTCAGAGATTTGAAGTGATCAGGCACTATTAAGGTGATGTGTATGGAAAAAGAAGCAATCTGTCCCGTTTGTTTCAGGCATTGTAAGCTTAAAGAGGGGCAAAGCGGATTCTGCAGGGGAAGAAAATGCGTTGACGGTGAAGTGATCTGCGACAACTACGGAATGCTCACTTCCATCGCCCTTGATCCCATAGAAAAAAAGCCTCTGGCTATGTTCATGCCGGGGAGCATGATCCTGTCCGTGGGAAGCTATGGCTGTAATCTTGCCTGCCCCTTCTGTCAGAATCATGAGATCTCATATTCCTGCGAGCCCGATCCCGAACCCGTTCCCATGAGATATGTATCACCGGAGGAACTCTGCTCCATCGCGATGAGCGAGCGACCATACGGAAATATCGGTGTTGCCTACACCTATAACGAATCCCTGATAAGCTGGGAGTATATACGAGACGCAGGGCGTCTTGTCCATGAAAAGGGGATGAAGAACGTCCTTGTCAGCAACGGCACCTGCGAGGCTGAGATATTAAGGGAGATCCTTCCTTATATTGATGCCATGAATATTGATCTTAAGGGTTTTTCTTCTTCTTTCTATAAGGATTATTTAAAGGGCGATCTTGATCAGACGAAAGAGTTCATAAAGACCGCCGCAGCCTGCCCTGCCTGCCATCTTGAACTGACCACTCTCATAATCCCCGGACATAATGATACCGAGGAAGAAATGAGGGAAATGACCGGCTGGATCGCATCCCTCCCCGGCGGTGAGGCCATCCCTTATCATATTTCAAGATATTTCCCGAGAAACAAAACGCTCGATATCCCCGCAACGGATGTTTCCCTGATCTATGGGCTTGCGGATGTGGCACGGGAGAAACTTAAACATGTATTTACGGGAAATTGCTGAAATGATATAGTGATTTTTAGTGATACATTTTCGGAGGATATTTATGTCGGATAACAGACGTTCACTTAACAGTGTATATAATGATTTCTTCGGCGAAGAGACGAAGAAGGAGATACTGGAGGGCACCAAAAACCTCCTGCAGGAGCTGGGGGATGATATAGAGCGACTTGCGGCAGCAGAGCCCAAGGAGCCTGTGATGGAAGAAGAAAGCGGAGCAACTCCCGAAGCACCGGCAGAACCTTCAGAGCCTTCAAAGCCCGTTGCACCTTCTGCAGGTGCGGCACCTGTGGTTGAAAGCACGGAAGAGAAGAAAGAAGAGAAGGCGCAGGAACAGGCTGCGGCAAAAGAGGACGAAGAGGATCCCATGGAGGAACTCAATTCCCTTATCGGCCTTGACAATCTTAAGACCGACGTGGAGGAGCTTGTAAACCTCATGAAGCTTCAGAAGATGCGTGAAGAGCGCGGAATGAAGGCTGTATCCATTTCGAAGCATCTTGTTTTTTCGGGCAATCCCGGTACAGGAAAAACAACGGTTGCCAGGATCCTTGCAAAGCTTTACAAGCAGGCGGGCATCCTTTCAAAGGGTCAGCTGGTGGAGGTTGACAGATCCGGACTTGTCGCAGGGTATGTGGGCCAGACAGCTATAAAGACTCAGGAGAAGATCCAGGAAGCGTTAGGCGGCATTCTTTTTGTGGATGAGGCTTATGCTCTTGTCAAAGAAGGACAGGATTACGGCCAGGAAGCCATCGATACCATCCTTAAGGCAATGGAAGACAATCGAAAGGACTTTGTTGTTATTGTTGCGGGTTATCCCGATCTTATGAAGACCTTTATCGAGAGCAATCCCGGTCTTAAGTCACGTTTCAACAAGTATTTCTATTTTGAGGATTACAACGAAGAGGAGCTGATGAAGATCTTCGAGATGTACCTTAAGAAGAATGATTACAAATTAAGCGACGAAGCCCGTCCAATGGTTGAAAAGCATATTAAGTTCATGGTGGAGACCAAGGATTCAAATTTTGCAAATGCCAGGGATGTGCGTAACTATTTTGAACATATAATCAACCGTCAGGCCAGCCGTGCCATCAATATCAAGGATGCAACGGATGAGGATCTTCAGATGATCACTCCCGACGATCTTAAATTCGGAAGCGATGTGTTTAAGTGGTGCTTCATCGGAAGCGGATCTTTGGCGAATACCGTTGCGGATCAGCTGGCAGGTTCGGAGAAGCATGATATTGTTTCTGTATACAGCCGAAATGAGGAAACGGGAAAAGCGTTCGCAGAGAAATTTCAGTGCGGATATTACAGTTCCATTGAGGAAGCGGTTAATGCCAAGGGCGTTGACGGCGTCTACGTCGTAACTCCCCACACTTCCCATTTTGAACACGCAAAGATCGCACTTGAAGCAGGGAAGCCCGTACTTCTTGAGAAGCCCTTCACTGTGGCTGCAAAGGATACGAAGGCACTTTTTGACCTTGCAAAGGAGAAGAACGTATACCTTACCGAGGCTATGTGGACCTGGTACTCACCCATTGCCAACAGAGTTAAGTTCTGGCTTGATCTGGGACTCTTCGGTGAGATAAAGAAAGTGCATATCAACTATCACTTCAACGTAGGACCCGACAGTGTTTCAAGGCTTACGGATCCCAATCGCGCAGGAGGTGCGCTCCTTGATATAGGCGTTTATCCCCTTACATATCTTTACAGGCTTTTCGGAAAGCCCGAGAAGATGGAATGTAAGGGTGTCATAAACAACGGAGTGGACGACGGAGAGGAGATAACCCTTACCTTCGCAAACGGTCTTACCGCAACGACATCGATCTCCATGAGAAATCCCGATAACGACGAGACACTGATCATCGAGGGTACGGCAGGAAGTGTTGTTCTTCCGAAATTCCATTATGCGGATTCTGTAACCCTTAAGCGCTTCGGCGAGGGAGAGGAGGACATAACCTTTGAAGGCGACGGCTCCTGGTTAAACGAGTTCAATCAGGTAGCATACGAGATCTCCTCGGATCTTAAGGAAAGTCCCCTGGTTCCGCACAGCGCAACCATTGACGTCATGGAAATGATGGATGAATGCAGAAAGCAGATGGGACTTGTTTATCCCTTCGAAAAATAAAAAGAACGACCACCGACATCTTGCCGGTGGTCTTGTTTTATTTTACATTTGCGGTTGATTCCCGTTCTATGAACTGGGGCCGGAGCATTGTTTTGCTTATTGAAACTTTATGCATAAGGGAATTCAGCGTAAAGTATGCGCATTTTCCCAGTTCGATACGATCCTGCCTGATGGTCGTTAGGGGAGGTGTCAATTCCTTTGCAAGGGGGACATCATCAAATCCGATGACGCTTATATCCTCCGGAACCTTAAGCCCTTTCTCTTTACAGACTTCCAACACACCCGAAGCAATAAGGTCATTACCGCACATTATGGCAGTTGCTCCCGCTTCAAGCATTCCCGGAACGTGGAATCTTGCGCTGTCTGCAACGTAATAACCGTAAGCGGTAAGCGCAGGGTCGGGAGTAAGACCGTTATCCTTTAAGCTGTTTTCATAAGCTTCCTGTCGCTGGTCGGAAACCATGGAATTGGGAGAACCGTTAAGAAATGCGATCTTCTTGTGACCAAGGTCCACAAGTCGCTTTACCGCAAGGCCGATGCCTTCATAACTGTCCGTTCCCACATATCCTACATGAGGATTCAGAGGAACATAGTTATCAAGCAAAGCGGTGGGAACATCCGTTGTTTTTATCTGCTTCATCCAGTTATCCTGAAGGGCAAAGCCCATGGCAAAGGCCCCCGAATAACCGTGCTTTAACATATAGGTGTTGTATTTCTCTCTGGACTGAGTATGGGAATTTACGGGAACTACCTTGACTTCCCAGTTATCTCTGTAGGCCATCTGCTGAAAACCCAGTATCAGATCATGACCGAAATCATCGGGTCCTTCATAATCCATATTCTCAACGAAGATCACAAGTTTCTTGTGCTCTTCTTTACGCATTTTCTTGGTCTTGTACCCCATTTCCACGGCAGTATCAAGAACCAGCTGGCGTAAATCCTCACTTATATCCGGAGCTCCGTTAAGTCCCTTTGATACGGTGCTCACAGCGATCCCCAATCTGTTCGCAATGTCCTTTATCGTTGTCATGTACAGCCCTCTCAATGTATAAGTATGCGTATTTTTATCAAAAAACGCATTTTTATCAGTATATCCCCATTGAATACTTTTTTTCAAGTGATTTTTTCGTAACATTTTCGTAAGTATTTTACCGCAGAAAAAGGCACATATGATTGACATTTTTAAGGAAATTTGATAAATTTACTGTAGTTACGAAAAAATACGAAAATACATTGTTTTATTCTTTTCGGGGGCTTGTGTGAAGAAATTGGTTCGCGGAGCCGGCATCCTCCTTTCCGTTACGAGTCTGCCGTCCAAATACGGCATCGGCACCATGGGTAAGGAAGCTTACAACTTTGTGGATATGCTGGTGGATTTAAGACAAAAATATTGGCAGGTACTTCCTATCGGTCCTTCCGGCTTCGGAGACAGCCCTTATCAGTCACTTTCCGCTTTTGCGGGAAACCCTTATCTTATAGATCTGGACGGTCTTGTTACCGACGGACTTCTTACAAATGCCGAGATCGACAGGTTCGATTGGGGCACGGAAGAAGAAGGGATCGACTATGCTCTTCTTTTCAGAAACAGATTCCATGTTTTGAAAATTGCATATGAGAGATTTGATAAGACATCTCGGGACTACTTGGATTTCCTTGAAGAAAACTCCGGATGGCTTGAAGAATATGCACTCTTTATGGCATTAAAGAGTAATTTCGAGAACCGCGAATGGCAGACATGGGAGCCGGAGATCAGAGAATGCGATCCGGAGGCATGTGCGCATTTCGAAAAACTGCTTCATGATGATAAGGAATTCTGGTATTTTGTTCAGTACGAGTTCTTTTTCCAGTGGGCAAAGTTAAAGGATTATGCCAATTCACGCGGCGTGTATATAATAGGTGAGATCCCGTTCTATGTGTCCCAGGACAGCGTAGATGTATGGGCTCACAGGGAACTTTTCGAGATAAACGGTGACGGCTCCATGGATTATGTGGCGGGCTGGCCGGCAGATGCCTACTCAAAGGGCGGGCAGAAGTGGGGAAATCCCCTTTACAACTGGGAAGCATTTGAAGACACGGAGTATGCATGGTGGTACGAACGCATCGCCATGAACGTCAAACTTTATGATGTAATAAGAATAAACCACTTTGTGGGTATCGTAAAAAACTATGCGGTTGATGCAAATGCTCCCGACGGAACAAGCGGCCGATGGCTGAAAGGCCCGGGCAAGATACTGACGGACGTGATCGAGGCTGCGGCAGGAAAAACGCCTATCATCTGCGAGGACTTCGGAACCGTAGTGATCCCTCAGGTCAGAAAGCTGATGAAGAAGCTTAACTGGCCGGGAATGAAGGTGCTTCTTTTTGCTTTTGACGGAGATCCTTCCAATCCTTACCTTCCGCATAATTATGAAGGAAACCATTATGTGATCTACGGAACCACGCATGACAGTGATACGGTCGTGGGATATTTCAAAGATAAGGACGATTACCGGCTTGCATTTTTGTATGAGTATCTTGGCATAAAGAAAAAGGACGAGATCCCGGATGCATTCATCCGTCTTGCTTATTCCTCCACTGCAGAGGTCGTAATACTGCAGATGCAGGATATCCTTAAGCTTGGAAACGAAGCCCGTATGAACCATCCTTCCACCGTGGGTCAGAACTGGCGCTGGCGCCTCTGGCACGATGCCATTCCCGAGGAACGCCGCGACTGGCTGCGGACCATGGCAGGAATATACAGCAGATAAAACAAGACCACCGGCGAGATGTCGGTGGTCGTTTTGATTTCTTCTTCAGTGTCGGATATGCAATGGGATGCAATTACAGAGCACAAAAATAACCGCCCGATCCTCACAAGTCTGACGGCCATTTTTGTCAAAAATACGTGAGGGCTAACCGTCTGCTGGCGGCACCCTTTTATGCTTCAAGATTAGCATTTTCGACGATATTTGTCAATTGGAACGGCGTGGTGAGAGGACGTATGAGCCTGCGTCTCGGCGTTGCCGGGACGTAAGAGTTCTTCCAGCGGACATTTCAGTATCCTTGATAAATATGCAAGCTCTATATCGGTAACAAATCTCTTTCCGCACTCTATACGCTGAATGGCATTTTTATCAATATCAAGACCGTTTACCTGCAAGCGGTCGGCCAGTTCCCTTTGTGAAATCTTCATTCCCTTCCGGC
>JAEEIN010000008.1 GCA_016281385.1 Lachnospiraceae bacterium
CTATGACGGAATCACAAACGAGATAAGCGAGGTAACGGCATACTATGTAGGCTGGCTCAACGAGAGCGATATCATAAGAGAAATGGGCTTAAAGAGCAGTGAAAGAGGCAATCAGCCTTAACTTCTCCGACCGTGTCATACGCTTAGGCTTCTGGTCTCCCTGTAGAATGTGGGGAGACCTTCGATTCCGGTCGCCGGCAGTAAAGAGAAGTATTTTCGAATACTTCTCTTTTTTGTTCTTATGTAGGTAAAATCTAGCAGTTAAAAATGCATTTATAGGGTAACTCATCTAAGAAGTGATTTACTATATCGACTATGAGTGCAATGACTACATGGAAGAATGGAACTTTGAAAACTGGGGCATAAAGTACTGGTCGAAGACACCGAAATTTATGCAGTATGTAAAGGAACTATAGTAGTCTTTTTAATTAACCGGACTTGACTGATATAATGCCAAAGATGTATACTGAATTTGCGTTCAGAGAAAAAATATTCAGCATAAGGAGGTACTTATGTTTATAGGAAGAGAGACTGAATTGGCAGAACTGCAGAATGAACTTAAGAGCCGGAAGCGTAAGACCGCAATTCTCGTATATGGTAAGAGAAGGGTAGGAAAATCCACTTTGATAAATAAAGCTGCAGATTCTTTTGAAGGTATTGTAGTCAACCATTTGTGCGTTACCAGCACTTTTGAAGGTAACATGCAACTTTTATATCAAAGTGTCTGCTCAGCGTTGAACCTTCCCAAATTGAATTTTGAATCAATTTTTGCAATGATGGATTATCTTAAATCTTTAGATAAGATGATTCTTTTGGTAATAGACGAGTATCCTTATCTCAAGGAAACTGGGAAAAAGGGAGAAGTGGATTCAATTATGCAGGCAGTAATAGACAAGCTGCCGGAAAATATAAAAATAATCCTTTGTGGTTCTTATATTTCAGTAATGAAAGAACTTCTTGATGAGGCCAATCCTTTATTTGGAAGATTTTCGCTGATACTGCATATCAGAGATTTTGATTATTACGATGCAGCCAAGTTTTATCCTGACCTTTCACCCAAGGAAAAAGTCCAAATGTATGCGGTTTTCGGGGGATCGCCATATGTTCTTGGGTTATTAGATGCGACCGTTCCTTTGGAAACAAATATTAAGAAACTGCTATTACCTGAGACCGGTATAGTTCGTGTCCACATTGAAAATACTATGTTGAAAGAGATAAAGAAAACGTATGATACCCGTATTTTGGAGGCATTGGGAAACGGAAAGAAGAAATACAGTGAAATCCGCGAATGGCTTGGAAGCGAAGAGACAGGTCTCCTTGATAAACAGTTAAAAATCCTGCTTGATATGGAGACGATAAGAAAAGAGGAGCCTATAAATAGAAAGGGCGATAAGAAGAAGCAGTTTTATGAAATAGTGGATAATCTCATGAGGTTCTATTTCACATTCATCTTCGGAAATGCAGGTGCAATTTTCAGAATCGGACCGGATCAGTATTATAAACGAAACTTTGGTGAAAACTTACGTGAATTTATCAGCAGGAGATTTGAAGGTGTTGCACAGGAATATATTCACAGAAGGGCGCTTAAAGGAGACCCGGATGATATTGAAGACTTTGGAAGTTACTGGTACGATGATCCTGTAAGCAGATCTAACGGAGAATTTGATTGTGTAGTAAAACGGACAGGAGATAAGTTTGACTTTTATGAGTGCAAGTTCTTTGACCGAAAGATGACGGCGGATGAATGTGAGCAGGAAGCATCACAATTGGAAACAATACAAGGAATAAATGTTGCATGTGTCGGATTTATCAACATAGAAGGTTTTTCTGAAACAAGAATAAAGGATTACGTTCTGATTGATGGGAGCATGCTTTATTCTGGGTTATTATCTTTTTGTTGCTTGGAATAAAATGTTTAGCATCTAAAAATATACGGAGATGATAATTATGGATAAAAAAGCGGACAACCATACTGCCAATGTGAAAACAATACTGTCAAGGGATTACATCCTCAAAACCTGTAAAAGTGACGGGACAATTGAGATGCTGCCCATTGTTGTTGTAATGGCGACGATATGTGTTTTGGGGACAATTTTCATCTCACCTTCATCAGGGGCATTTGAAAGATATGCGATCCTGTTGTTGTGGCTTATTGGGATTATAACCGTTGTAATACAGTTCGTAAGGATTATGAATAAACAACAAGCCATCAAAGAGGCTCTTCCGCTTGGGTATTTTAAAATCTATCTTGCACGTAGCAAAAGACGCAGGTATTATTCCTGTCATTTTGAAATAGAAGGGAAAGACAGAAAGGTTGCCTACAGCACTTTGGGTCAGATGAGGCTTCTTGGGGAAGAAGATGTATATATTCTGATGATTAATGACAAAATAACAGCCCTCTATCCCGCAAAGAAATTTGCACTTGACGAGGATCTTTTTGGGAAAATGACTGTTGTTCATCCGTTACAGGAGGAACGGCATAAAGCTTCATGATCACCACAGGTTAAAGAGCAGAATAACATGTGAAGACGGAAAATTCAGGGTAACAATAAGCTGACAAAAGAGTAACACTCAAAAATGTTAAGAAAATGATGAATCTCGGGCCTTTTGTTATCCAATAGCAGCCGGTGAGGAGTGAGTTCCTTGCCGGCTGATTTTTTAACTTGACAGCTAATTTGAATTAGCCTACAATAAAGCTAATCGTAATTAGCCAAATAACAAGAGGAAACGGAATGGATACTAAACAAAGAATACTGGATGAAGCGTTAACGCTGTTTTCTGAAAAGGGATATGCAAATGTTTTTGTTGCGGATATTGCAAAAAGGGTGGGGATTAAAGCTCCTTCTCTTTATAAGCATTATAAAAACAAACAGGCCATTTTCGATGCGATCATACAGGAGATGAACAGGCGATTTCTGGAGGAAGCGGGTGCTCTGCAGATCAACGGGGCGAACGCTACGGCAGATGCCGAAATATATAAGCATATATCTGAGGAGCAGCTGATCAAGCTCGGGAATGATCTGTTTCTTTATTTCTTACATGACGACTATACAAGGCGTTTTCGCAAGATGCTTACCATTGAGCAGTTTCATGATGAACAGCTTGCGGCTGCATATATGAAGCAGTATGTGGATGATCCCCTTTCATATCAGGGAATGCTTTTCGGGCTGATGGTTGCAGCGGGGGTATTACAGACTGAGAATGTGGAGATCATGACATTGCACTTTTATGCGCCGATATATATGCTTCTGACCATCTGCGATCGGGAACCTGAGCGTGAGAAGGAGGCACTTAAGACACTGGAAGCACATATTCGGCAGTTTAACAAACTGTATGCAAGGGGTGAAAATACCGGTCAGGATAACAAGAAGAACTCGCGGAGGAATACAAAATGAAGATCACAGTCATAAATGGAACAGAAAAACATGGTGTTACATACCAAATGAAGGAAATATTTTTGGAGCAGTTCAGGGACGATTCTGAGATCACTGAATATTACCTTCCCAAAGACGGCCCGGGTTTCTGCACAGGATGTACCGCATGTTTCAGAAATAATCAGGAACTCTGCAAGGATGCCGAAAAGGTCCAAAAGATCGAGAAATCTTTGCTTGAAGCGGATCTGCTTGTTTTTACTTCACCGGCATATGTTTTCCATACAACCGGCGCTATGAAGGCTATGCTTGACCACTTCGGCTATCGGTGGATGCCTCACCGCCCCGCAAAGGAAATGTTCGGAAAGCGTGCGGTGATCATCACACAGTGTCTGGGTGCGGGCGGAAAATCAACTGCAAAGGATATTAAGGACAGTCTTTCCTGGTGGGGCATTTCAACGATCAAAGTCGTAAGCTTCAAACTCATGTCCGAAATTGACTGGAACAGGATCGAAGACAAGAGAAAAGCAGCCTTCCAAAAGAAACTTAGCAATGTCGCACGTAAAATGCATGCCATCGATTATTGTAAACCCGGGCATACAAATGTTATAGTTAAAGCGAAGTTCTACATGGTAAGGATGCTGCAGACGAGCCTCGGCAAGCAGAATCCCGAATACACCGACTATAAGTACTGGAATGAGAACGGCTGGATCGGTAAAGTAAGGCCATGGAAATAGCTTAAAGGAGAATACAAAATGTTTGGAATGTTTATCAATGAATTTGTAGGTGCTTTGGTACAGTTAATAATCTTTTCTTTGATCCCGCTGATCATCTGGCTGATTTTTGCAAGGAAGAAACAAAACTTCTTTACCTGGATAGGCATTAAAAAGATTAAGCACGAAGGAAAATGGTGGGTTACGGTGTGTGCGATCCTTATTGCTACAGGACTGTATATAGGTTTAACGGTATTGTCAATGAAGTTCCTCCCTGAAGGAGTAACCACGGCGGGCAGTGACTTCGCAGGAAAGGGATTCGCTGCATTTCCGGCTGTGCTGGCATACGGCTTTATCCGTACCGGATTATCGGAAGAAGTAGTCTTCAGAGGCTTCTTGTTAAAGCGTTTTAGTGACAAATTCGGATTCATCGTCGGCAATACCATACAGGCGGTTTTGTTTGGCCTGATGCACGGTATACCTTTTGGCCTTGCAACCCACAACATACCCGTGACGATAGTATTGACTTTACTTCCCGGAGCCTTTGGCTGGTTCCAGGGCTGGCTTAACGAGAAGAGATGCGGCGGAAGCATCATTCCCAGCTGGCTTCTCCACGGAACGATCAATGTTATAGTGGCAACGTTATCGTTATAAAAATGACGCATATCCTTCGTTGGTTAAATTAAGAAAAGAGAAGTGCTTTAAGGCACTTTTTCGGCCTTGCAACGGCCTTTAACAGGATTGTTAATCGTCGTGGACAGATTGTCGCGGATAGTTGGTGGTGATTTTTGGGGGTTGATATTACTATCTTTTCATACAATCGATCTTTCAAAGGAGGAAAAAGATGAAAAGAAGTAATGAAGAACAAATGAGTAAGTCAAAAGCAATTCTGTGTTCCGTGGTGGCGATAGTGATACTGATCGTATCCCAGATCGTTTCCGGTTTATTGGCGGGCCTTCTCCAAATGGTGGGTGTGCCCTCGGTGATCTGCATAATATTTAACGGAGCAGGTTACATTGCATTAACATTGATCGCCGTAAAACTGTTCTGTGAAAAGGTAATGCACGTCGATCTTGCGGAACTTGGGATAACCGGTTTTTCCATAAAAACAAAATGGATACTGATCGCCTTCCTGCTTCCGATAGCGGTAGTGGCTGTGTACCTTCTTCTTATTCCGGGAGAGTATGTATCTGCCGGCATGGACAGGAAAACCATCGTAGAGACCTTGCTGGCGGGGGTATTCTGCACCGGATTCGGCGCAGGATTTGTTGAAGAGATCGTCTTCAGAGGCGTGATCTTTCGCTCACTGCAGAAGGCATTTAACACAAAGATCGGCGTGATCGCTCCTTCCCTTCTTTTTGGAATCGTGCATATACTTGGCATGGATTTTTCAGTCGTCAGCTGCCTTCTTGTCATACTTGCCGGAACTGCTGTAGGCATCATGTTCTCGATGATAACCATCGATGCTGAATCTGTCTGGTGCAACGGCCTGGTCCATGCTCTGTGGAACATCATTATCATCGGCGGCGGCATTGCCGTGGCATCGCAGCCCGCAGAAGGTTCGATCATGACATATGTAACCAAAACAGATTCCTTTCTTATTACAGGCGGAGAATTCGGAATTGAGTCTTCGATAATATCACTTCTGGCGTATCTTGCGGTTATTGCCATTGCATTTGTAATGATCGGAAGAAAAAAGGGAGGGCAGGAATAATGGACTTTAACAATAAACTGTACGAACTTCGTAAACAAAAGGGTTTATCCCAGGAAGAACTTGCCAACCGCCTGAACGTTTCCAGACAGACGGTTTCAAAATGGGAAGTCGGAGAATCCGCCCCTGACATGGAGAAACTTGCCGCAATCAGCGAACTTTTTGACATCTCGCTGGACGAACTTGTCCTCAACAAAGTTCCGGAAAAAGAAAAAGCCCCGGAACAGATCGTAAGGTCAGAGATGTACAGTGACATCAAGGAGCATGTCTTAACCGAAGAAAACAGGAAAAAGGCCAAGAAAGGCCTCAAGATCGCAGCCATAGTGCTGGGAGCATTTCTGCTTATTGATGTCATCTCAATGATCGTGTATTTTGTTTTTTTCGGGATTCCGCAATAAGAACCAAGGGTAACAAGGGGTAATAAACTATGGGAAGTATTTACGACCACTCAGAGATTTACGATCTTATGGAAGATGAAAACAGGTACAACGCTTATAAAAAGCACTGGGAACATCTTTTTGAAGGAAGAACAATAAAAACAATGCTTGATATCAGCATCGGTTCGGGAAGCGTTACCCTGCCGGTTTTGGATCTGGGTATGTCATTATGTGGTTCGGATCTTAGCGAGAATATGCTGAAAAGCTGTGAAAAGAAGATCTCGGATAAAGGTTTTTCGGCGGAATTGAAGATTGCCGACTTTCGTGATCTTTCATGCTGGGGAGGCCGAAAGTTTGATGTAGTTGCAAGTACGGGCAACGCTCTTGCATATGTATCCAATGATGATGTTCGACATGTGCTGGAGGAGATGGACAAACACGTTGAAAAGGGCGGATACATCTACATTGACACCCGAAACTGGGACAAGATCTTAAAGGAGAGGAATCGTTTTTATCTGTATGATCCTTTCTTTGTAAACGGCGACAGAGTCAATTTCTTGCAGGTCTGGGATTACAATCCTGACGGTTCCATGACCTTCAATCTGCTTTATACATTTGAAAAGGATTTAAAGATCTATAAAAAGGAAAAGTTCGAGGAACACTATAACCCTCTTCCCAAGAGCCTTATCCTTGATAAGCTCTCAGCGCTCGGTTACACAGATATTCACCTCTTTGGCTTTCCTTCTTACGCCCCGAAGCGGCCCTTTGAAGATACGGAATGGTACACGATTCTTGCTAAGAAGAATTAACCACTGAAAGAAGTGCTTTTAAGCACTTCTTTTTTATTCAAAGCATTTTGCTTTTGTCTGCAGAGTGTAGTAAACTTTTAAAGTGTGTTGCCATATTCGGGCAATGCTGCTATAAAAACAAAAAGGGGAGATATAAAAATGGGAAATGAAGAAACAAAACATGAAAGTGCCCGCGCAGGGGCGGGCTTTGGCAGCAGGATAGGATTTATCCTTGCGGCAGCAGGATCTGCAGTGGGCCTCGGAAATATATGGAGATTTCCGTACCTTGCCGCTAAATACGGCGGAGGACTGTTCCTGTTCATATACATTATCCTTACACTGACCTTTGGCTTTACTCTGATGCTTACGGAGATCGCCATCGGAAGACGCACGGGAAAGAGCGTGCTTGGCGCATATCAGACCGTGCACAAAAAGTTTGGCTTTATGGGTTGGATAGCGGCCATCATTCCCGCACTGATCCTTCCTTATTACTGTGTTATAGGCGGATGGGTATTAAGATACACTGCATCCTTTGTAACCGGGGCAGGCCTTGAGACCGCGCATACGGTGACAACCGCAGCCGGCGAGGAAGCATCATTCTTCGGCGATTTCATAAGCCACGCCACATTACCAACCATTTTCTTTGTGGTATTTGTTCTTTTGACCGGAGTGGTCATAGTGCTTGGAGTTCAGAAGGGCATAGAGCTTGTCAGCAAGTTCCTTATGCCCGTTCTGGTAGTGCTCATCATTGCAATCTGCATCTATACGTTCACTCTTAAGGGTGCTTTCGAGGGCGTTAAGTATTATCTGCTTCCCAACTTTGAGAGCCTGGTTGACAGCAAAGGCTTCCACGCGGGAATGCTGTTTAAGACATTCGCCGCTGCCACCAGCCAGCTGTTTTATTCAATGTCCATCGCAATGGGTATTCTTGTTACCTACGGTTCATACATGAGAAAACAGGATTCCCTGGAAAGCTCCGTAAGACATATCGAATTCTTTGATACCGGTATCGCTGTAATAGCCGGCCTTATAATCGTTCCTGCCGTATTTGTATTCTCCGGTGGAGACAAGGCTGCGGTAAACGCGGGTCCCGGCCTTATGTTCATCACACTTCCCAAGGTATTTGAATCCATGCCCGGCGGCCAGATCGTAGGTGCAGCCTTCTTCATCCTTGTATCACTTGCGGCCCTCACGTCCTCCATCTCCCTGATGGAAACGGTAGTCTCCGCAGTTATGGAGAAACTGGGACTTTCCAGGATCATGGCATGTGTTGTTGTTATTGTGGTAACGATAGCCCTCGGAATGCTTTCGGTCCTTGGCTACAGCAACTGGTCGAATGTAACGATCTTTGGAATGCAGTTTTTGGACTTCTTTGACTTCATCACCAATTCCGTGATGATGCCCATCCTTGCCTTCCTTACCTGCATATTGATCGGTTATATCGTAAAAACAAAATATGTGGAAGAAGAAGTTCTTTGCGGCGAAACATCCTTCAAGGCAAAGCTTCTATACCGTGTAATGATCATGGTGGTTTGTCCCATATGTATGCTTATGGTACTCATCACACCCTTTATCACTGATCTTTAATCAGTAACAAGCGGGAATGATAAAACCGCTTTAAAGAGATCCCCGTCAAGGGCAATGTTAAGTCGGCCGTTTTGAAGCTCTGCCAGGCTTTTTGCAATGGAAAGTCCAAGGCCGTTTCCTTCGGTGGATCTTGAAGAATCGCCTCTTGTGAAGCGCTCCATGAGTTCTGCTTCGGTCATATCAAGGGGCTCTTTGGAGGTATTCTTAAAGGTTATGACTGCGTAATTACCCATTCTTTCTAACGAGAGATATACTCTTGTGCCGGGAAGAGAGTATTTGCAGATATTGTTCATTAAATTGTCAAAAATCCTCCACATACGTCTTCCGTCAGCCATGATCCGAAGCTCCTCGGAAGGTGTTTTGGTAATCAGTGTCAACTGAGCTCTTTCAAGCTTTTCTTCATACTCGCCTCCTGCCTGTGTCAGAAAGATGGATGCATCGCAGGGGGCGAGTGCTACTTCTAAGTTACCTGTGGATGCTTTGGATGCTTCCACCAGGTCCTCGATGAGTCGTTTTAACTTATCCGACTGACGCACCAAAACCTCGGTATATTCAGCCATTTCGGGATTATCCTTCAAACCGTCGCCAATAATGGTCGCATAATTGATTATAGATGTAAGAGGCGTCTTTATGTCATGGGATACGTTGGTGATAAGCTCTGTTTTCATGCGTTCGCTTCGCATTCTCTCATCCACGGCCCTGGTCATTCCCACGGCGATATTGTTTAAGTTTTCTCCGTGCTCCTTAAGATCCCATACCATTTTAGAAGTATCCGTATGATAGGTAAGGTTTCCTCCTGCCAGAGCCCTTCCGGCGGTCTGGAGCTTTTTAAGCGTCAATGCGATATACATTATGACCGGAACGGTCAAGAACTTAACGAAGAAGAAACAACATACAAGTTCCTCCTGTTCACCATCAAAAGCGATGATCGCCAATAACTCAAAAAATGATATACAGGCAACGGCAAGAATTGTTTTCCACACCATGGGAATGTATCTGATAAGTCCGAATACCTTTTTGGCAGTCCGGGCAATGAATCGCAGGGTCATATAAACAAGAGTGTTCTTAAAGAACATCTTTCTTTTTATATTGGTTGCGGCAACCATACAAAGCAGCGTTGCGACCACCATACATACGATCGCCAGCAGAATTCCCGAAAATACCTGCACAAGCCCCTCCAGACAGGTATCAACGAAGTAGAAAGGAAACAGCATGATAAAGAAGGCTGCGACCAGCAACAGATCGTAGGGTATTCTGCAAAATGGCGTCAATACGATCTCATCAGTGTTGTTTCTCCTTCCGGAAGAAGCCATAAGAGCGATAAAGAACAGGATGGTCGCCAACAATGCTGCGATGACTATGCCATATATGGCGTATCGCAAATTGTATGCCATATGGGCAATGGCTGCGACCTGTCGGGTTGATAGAATATCATATTCGGAACTGAGCACTTGCCGTACGCAGATCTCCTCGGAAGCGGTATACCAGTCAATGTCCGGTTCGTTATATGAATAGATGGCACAGATACTTCCAAACAAGGTAATAAAGGATATGATGAATGCCAAAAATATGATCATTTTTCCCAAAAGGGATCTGATGAAATGCTTCATTTTCTTTTTTCTCCTTCAATTTTATACCCCTGACCGAAAACAAGCTTGATATAGCGGGGATCGGAAGGGTCGATTTCAATCTTTTCTCTGAGATGTCTGATGTGCACCGCAACTGTGTTGTCGGTACCAAAGGGAACTTCTTTCCAGATGGTGTTGTAGATTTCCTTGGGAGAAAAAACACGGTCGGGCGAAGCCATCAAAAGCTTCAGGATATCATATTCTTTCGGCGTGAGGCTTATGGGCTCACCGTCTAAGAATACTTCTTTTGAAAGATCATTTATTTCAAGACCGCGAATGGAGAGTGTGGGTGAGATCTCCCTTCCGCCGCCAAGCTTAAGAAAACGTCTTAACTGGGAGCGGACCCTGGCAGTGACCTCCAGCGGATTAAAGGGTTTTGTGATATAATCGTCGGCCCCTACATTGAGGCCCAGGATCTTGTCCGCATCCTCACTCTTTGCGGTAAGTACGATTATGGGAACATTGCTGATCTCACGGATCTTAGCCATGGCAGTGATACCGTCCATGACCGGCATCATTATGTCCATAAGAACAAGGTGTATGTCATTTGTCGACAGACAGTCTAAAGCTTCCTGTCCGTTATAGGCCTCAAAAAGCTTATAATCCGGATCGGACAGATAGATCTTAAGCGCGTTGACAATATCTTTTTCGTCGTCACATATCAATATGTTTGGCATGTAAATCCCTCCCCCGGGGTATGTACTGTGTTTTGTTCTTCCCAACACAATTGATTATAGTATGAATTGAATTTAACTTGGAATACGTAAACGCAT
Organism: Lachnospiraceae bacterium; assembly: GCA_016281385.1. Taxonomy (GTDB): domain Bacteria; phylum Bacillota; class Clostridia; order Lachnospirales; family Lachnospiraceae; genus UBA1258. Next base: position 10,949 of record JAEEIN010000008.1, read on the forward strand.
TAAGATTTGATTAAGATACACCTTTTTCATAAACCGATAGATTCAAAGGAGGTTTTGGTGTATTATTTATGTTGTTGTATTAATTTTTCAGAGGGGAATCATATGAAAGCAATAATAAAAAAACTCGCACTCATTTTGATGTGCATGACACTCTGTGTCGCAATGACGGGCTGCAGCCTTCCTTTTGGCAGGACTGCTTCCGTGGAACAAGAAAAAAAGCCTGAAGCGGTATCTGCGGAGACTTCCGTAAGTGAGACCGTCAGCACTGAGGTATCCGAGACCAAGCCCGAGGAACCCGAAGTTCCCGATGAGCCGGAAGGCCCCAACGGAGCACCTGATGACGATTATACCTGCTATATTGAGTTGCTTACTCAGTATTTTTATTCTCTTTCAGCACACTTAGATACTTATACGGATTATGCGGATGATGGTTATTACTGGCTTGCGGATTTCAGATATGATGTTGAATACGCCAACAAGAGTCCTTTGGCGCTTGTAGGATTCAGCGCTCACGACTATTCCGGCGACGGCAAGCTTGACCTTATCATTGCCGAGTATCCCATAGATGCAGAATGGGACAAGAACACGAGCATCAAAGCAATCTATACAAGAAATGCCGATGATGAGTATGTTCTGACACTTGAAGGCTGGAGCAGAAACCGCCACTACATGCTTGATGACGGATTGTTCTACAATGAAGGTTCATCGGGAGCCACAGAGAACTGCTTCGGCACTTACAGACTTTCCCGTGACGGATCTGAAGTTGTCTGGAAGGATTTTTATTTTTCCACTTATAACGGAGTTACCGGCGAAGTTGAATTCTACCACAACTCAACGGGTATATGGGATGTCAGCGCAGCTGAGAAAATGGATATAAAGAGCGAGAACGAGTTCTGGGATCTTCAGAAGACTTATCAGGATCGTATTGTTGATATTGATCTTATACCTTTATATAAGTTACAGGGTGCTGTCGGAAATATGGCAGGAGCTCTTCTTGTTCCCATGGATGCATCGCTTTACCCTTACGATGCTGCTGCACTCAAATCATATGACGTCTGCACCGACGATAACCCCGTAGACGTTGTACTTGAGGCCTATGACGATGTTTACGATGTGACTTTATGTGATATCGAATGGGGCGAGGACCGTGGAGGCGAGCAGGATTTCACCCTCACTCCTTCCGTGAAGATAGGCGATCTTGGCTACGGAGAATCCGTTCTTGTCAGGGCATCTTTCCCCGGCGACATGAGCGCCCTCTATTACAAATTTAAAGATTCATTCGGAACCGAACATTGCTACTACGCATACATGAGCGGCTACGATGGCAGCATTGCATTGGGAGAATTCTATTAAAAGTGACAGACTATAATTTACTTATCAGCCAGGCGGAAGAACTGGCAAAGGACGCGGATTGGGATATTACGATCTATGCAAATATCTCGGCGCTGATATACAACGAATTGCCCGACCTTAACTGGGCGGGATTCTATCTTATGCGTGACGGAGCTCTTAAGCTTGGCCCTTTTCAGGGAAAGGTTGCGTGCATGCGCATTCCGGTGGGCAAGGGCGTTTGCGGTACCGCCGTGGAAAAAGAAGAAGTCCTTCGTGTTGAAGACGTTCATCAATTCCCGGGGCATATTGCCTGCGACAGCACCTCCGAATCCGAGATCGTACTTCCCATACGAAAAAACGGGGCAGTCATCGGAGTCCTTGACATAGACAGCCCGAAAAAGGGCAGGTTTTCCGCTGAGGACGAAGAAGGCCTTCGCAAGATCGTGGCCGTTATGGAGAAATATATCTAAAGGGCGGCGGATGCTCCAAAATCAGAGAACAGGAAATGAACCAGAATGTATTACTTGATCGAAGACACACTTAAACCGGTGTTAAGAGATGAAATTAAGAATACGGAAAAACAATACGTAGCGGTGCTTACCCACGATGAGTGGAAGAATGAACGGGACAGCTTTGAGATGGGCATCGATATTGATTCGGATATCTTTGAGATATACACCACCAAGGCCGAAGTAAACTATGATTCGCTGACGGGTTCTTTTTCCATACCCGACAGAAACGACTTATCCGGTGATGACTGCACATTCGCATTTGCCATGGACGAGAAGGGCATTGTTTTCATCGATGACAGCGGCGGGGCTGAGCAGATAATAGAAAGGATCCTTCGTACAAAGAAGTGGAAGCTGCCGAGCTTAGAACGTTTCATCTACGATTTTCTCGACCAGATCGTCAAGGACGATCTAAGGCTCATGGAGAAGTACGAATGTGAGCTGGATGCAATGGAGCAGGCTATTGAGGACGGAAATGAGGCGAATCCTTCCGCAAGGTTAAACGATATCAGAAGCGATATCCGTAACCTGCGTATCCATTACGAGCAGCTGATGGACCTTGGGCAGGAACTGGAGGAAAACGAGAACAATTTCTTCAAGCAGGAGAATTTAAGATACTTCAGACTGTTCTTAAACCGCATGGCAAGGCTCCACGATACCTCCACCGCTCTTCGTGATTACACCATGCAGCTTCGAGACCAGTACAAGGCCCACCTTGATATCAAGCAGAACCGCATTATGACGGTGCTTACGGTGGTCACAACGATCTTCATGCCGTTAACCCTGATCGTAGGCTGGTACGGAATGAACTTCCGGTACATGCCCGAACTTGAGTGGAAATGGGGTTATCCCATAATAATCGCCATAAGCCTTTTGATCGCTCTCGGCAGTTTGTTTTTCTTTAAAAAGAAGAAATGGCTTTAAGCCTTACAAAGAAGTGTTTTCGGACACTTCTTTTTTTGTGCGGGATAAGTCATAAAGAATGACATTTCAGCCGCCTGTTTGTATAATTGAGAGAGAATGGGTTGTATAAAAACCGGTGAATGCTATTCTCATATCAAAGGAGGGCGAAGTGGACAACAGCAGATTATATTTGACGCTATGCGTGATACTTGTCTTTGTTCTTCTGGCAGCCATTGCTCTTTTGATAAGAAGTTACAACAGGCTCTTAAAAAGAAGCGAGACCCTGGAGGACACCATCGACAATCTCGGAAAGTTAAACGACAAGCTTCGGATGGACAGACACGATTACTTAAACCAGCTTCAGGTCGTCTACGGACTCATGGAACTTGGCGAATATGAGGAGATGAATTCCTATCTTAAAAAGATCTACAAGGAATTCATAAAGACCGGAAAGGCCATCAAAACTTCCAAACCCGCACTCAATGCCCTTCTTGCAGCGAAAAACGCGGAGGCGGAGGCCAAGGACATGGATTTCGTGATCGAGGTCAAGTCAGACCTGAAGGCTTTGGCAGTGGAGGACTGGTGCCTGTGCAAGGTCCTTTCCAATCTCATAGACAACGCCGTAAGCGCTCTTGAGGATTCGGACAGGGCAGGAAAAAGAATACGTGTCGACATTACCGAGAGTAAAGAAGCATATATCTTTGAAGTGGAGAATAACGGACCGACTATCCCGGAGGAGATACGAGACAGGATCTTTAAAAAGGGCTTTTCCACAAAAAAGGGCGAGGATCACGGAATGGGCCTGGCTATAGTCGCAGAGATACTTGCGGAAAACGCCGGCAGCATCGATTTTGAATCTGAAGAAAAGGAAACGGTTTTCAGAGTGACATTTAAGAAAGGAGAGACATGATGGGAGCGATTCAGATTTTGGGCATCCTGGTACTGATCGTGGGAATTGTGCTTATCGGTATCGAGTTTTACATGCCGGGCTTCGGCTTTCCCGGAATCTGCGGGATCATCTGTACCGTCGCAGGGATCTTCCTTACGGGAAGCAACGCCTCAGAGAGGATCATAACCGGAGTCGCAGCGATCGTTCTGATAGCGGTAATGCTCGTGATCAGCATTATTGTTTTCAATTCAAAGAAGGTTAAATCCCCTATCAAGCTGGATACGGATCTTACAGGTAAAAACCTTTTTATCGAAGAAGAAGATATGCAGTATCTGATAGGCAAAAAGGGCGTTGCCCTTACGGATCTGAGGCCTTCGGGAAAGGGTGAGTTTGACGGAGTCAGGCTTGATATCCTTTCAAACGGAAGTTTTATAGAAAAAGGAAAGACATTGGAAATAACAGAGATCAAAAACAATAAGATCATTGTTGAGGAGGGTAAATAAATGAGGGCACCAATTATCATTGCAGCATTAATAATCGTAGCACTTTTAGTATTCTTTACTGTAATACCCGTTGGAATGTGGATCTCCGCTGTAGCCAGCGGCGTAAAGATCAGCATCTTTTCACTTGTGGGAATGAAGATCCGTCGCGTTAAACCCGCAAAGATCGTAAGCCCCATGATCAAGGCCACAAAGGCAGGCATTAAGGTCAGGACAAACGAACTTGAAGCCCACTATCTTGCAGGCGGTAATGTCGATGACGTGGTAAACGCATTGATCGCAGCCGAGAGAGCGGGAATGGACCTTACATTTGAACAGGCATCGGCTATTGACCTTGCCGGTCGAAATGTTTTCGAAGCAGTAAAGATGAGCGTAACTCCCAAGGTTATCGAGACACCTCAAATCTCGGCGGTTGCTAAAGACGGTATCGAGCTTCTTGTTAAGGCCCGTGTTACCGTACGTACCAACATCAACCAGCTGATCGGTGGTGCGGGAGAGGCAACGGTCCTTGCCAGAGTCGGTGAAGGTATCGTTACAACCGTCGGTTCCGCCCTTACCCACAGCGCGGTTCTTGAAAACCCCGATGATATCTCGAAGGTTGTTCTTGAAAAGGGACTTGACTCCGGAACCGCTTATGAGATCATATCCATAGATATAGCCGACATTGATATCGGAAGAAACATCGGAGCAAACCTCCAGAGCCTCCAGGCGGAAGCAAACACCAAGATCGCACAGGCCAAGGCCGAGGAAAGAAGAGCGATGGCCGTAGCTTTGGAACAGGAAATGAGAGCAGAGGTCGTAAAGGCCGAATCCGAGGTTCCCAGAGCAATGGCAGAGGCATTGAAGGCCGGAAATATCGGTGTGCTTGATTATTACAAGCTTCAGAACATCCAGGCCGATACAAAGATGAAGAATGACATCGGAAGCGGCGTTACGGATTTTGTTGAGACCAAGAAGAAATGATAGAACCTGCAGAGGGGCGAAGATGAGATGAAGATAATGGTAGTGGAAGATGAGGAGCAGATCCGCATCATCTTAAAAAAGATGATAGAGAAGAATGAAGGCTGTACGGTGGTCTCTTCCTGCGAAGATTTTGCCTCGGCTATCAACGAATTTATAAAGCTTCGCCCCGATGTTGTTTTTATGGACATCGACCTTAAGGGTGAAAGCGGACTTGACTGTGCAAAGGCCATCACGGAGGTGGATCCAAAGGTAAAGATCGTCTTTGCCACGGCCCACAGCGAATATATGGCCAATGCCTTTGAGATATATGCATTTGATTATCTGGTGAAGCCCTTTGATATGGAGAGGATAAACAAGACTCTTTCAAGGATCAGGGGCCTTTCGGACAAGCCTATAGCGGCCGGTGAAACGGAGTACGACGGAAAGCTTATAATAAAGGGCAAGGAAGAGATCAATCTGATAGATGTTAAGGACATCATCATGATCGAAAGGGCCGACGGAGTTTCAAGGATAGTAACAAAGGACGAGGTTTTCTTAACTTCCCAGTCCCTTTCTTCCATCGAAGAGAAGCTTGATCCGAAGGTATTTATCAGAAGCCATAAGTCCTACATAATAAGAACAGACGCGGTTAAGAAGCTTGAGGTCTACGGGCGCTGGACCTACAACGTATCCTTAAAGGATACGGATGAGACGGCTCTCATGACTTCGGCCAAGTACGAAGAGATAAAGCAGTTATTTGTAAAACAAAGACCGGTCTGATGACCGGCCTTTTGTTATTCCTGTCCTGCGAATACGCATGTTTTTAAGGAATTGATATCGAGTTTGGTTTCGAAACCGAAATACATATGATTGAAATAATCGATGAACTTCCGGGCATCTTCTTCTAAAACCGCGTGGCCCACTTTGTGGAAATTGAGCACCAGATGGTCTGAAAGGCCGGCTTTCTCGTATTCGACATTTGCTTTTTTGTAGCATTCCCACATGGCGGGGGCGTTGACCCAGTCTTCACCGGTGCAGGCCGCAATGATGAAGTAGTAACGATCCCTGCTCATGGCAAGGATGGGCAGGTTCTCCTGATCGTAGGGAATGTCGGAAGGCTCCCTGTAGCTTAGGAATCTGTCATTGAACCAGCCACGCTCAGCATCTGACTGAAGGCAGTCAAGGGGCTCGTTCTTTGTATAAGTATAGTCGGACGGAGCATCCATGGAGCTTAAGTCATAGGTCTTTCCTTCGGAAACGAAGTTATACAGCGCAAGGCCGCCGGCTCCGGAACATGCGGGAATGGTCATTTTAAACCTTTCGTCAAAGGCTCCGCATACAGCCGTTGCCTTTCCGAAACGGGAAACACCGGTGACCATGGAAGCCGCCGCATCAAGATACATTTCCTTATCAAGCCCGCCGATGATCGCATCAAGCACCTTAGATGCACCCCAGGCCCATGCCATCAGCACACCTGTCTGTTCGGACACTTCCGGTCCGTAAGGATAGATCTCATAGAAAGCACCCTTATGTTCGGTATTGTCGGACCCGATACTGTAGCTGTCAAGGAAGAACAAAGCGTATCCCTGAGACAGCACGTAGTCAACGGGCATTATGGGATTTAAGCAGATGATGAAGGGTGAGCCCTTGGGATACTTTTTACGGGCTTCTGCAGTGGGAAGGAAGGCGTGGATCACAAAAGAAGAGCTGTGACCGTCACGGTCAACATTGATCTCCACAAGCTCGCCACCCACTATTTCAAAGGGATTTCGAGGCTTATCGCTTTGCTCCGCTGCCTTGGGGTCTTCACCCAGAAGTCTGAAGGAAACGTTTTCACCAAAACGCCAAATTCCGTACATTTCTTCTTCATAGAATTGAATGAGTTTTTTATTATCCATAATGAGATTCTCTTTCTTTTTTCATTATGGTAATATAATCACATAGTATTTAAACAAAAACAAGTCACAAAAACGGAGGATGAATTTATGACATTGGGACCTGTACCTGCCGCCAATATGGTGGCAATGGCTGTAACACTGATCATTTCGGTGGGATTGCCCATCGCGCTTATGATCTTTGCACTGAAGAAACTCAGATCAAAGTTTTATCCCTTCCTTATCGGCTGCGGCGTAATGCTGGTAATGGCGCTGATCCTTGAAAGTATCGTTCACAACATCGTTTTTTCCGCAACGGGAACAGCGATCACCGGAAATATCTGGATCCTCGCTCTTTACGGCGGATTAATGGCAGCGCTCTTTGAGGAAACGGGCCGTTTCATTGCAATGAAGTTCTTCATGAAGAAGGACTTAAACTTCCCCAACGGTTTTATGTACGGTGTGGGACATGGCGGATTTGAAGCCATTGCTCTTGTGGGACTTACATATATCGGTAACTTATCCACTTCCTTAATGATAAACAACGGAACCTTTGAGCAGTCACTTAACCTGCTTCCCGAAGAAACAAGAGAACTGACCGTAGCACAGATTTCGGCCCTCTGGACTTCCGGTCCCGATATTTTCTATGCAGCCGGAGTTGAGAGGATTGCGGCGATCGCTCTTCAGATAGGAATGTCACTTATCATGTACAAAGCGGTGAAGTCCGGAAAACTCGGTCTTGCCATGATCTCTTTCCTGATCCACTTTGTGGTTGATTTTTCTGTAGTGGTGATAAATGCTCAATTGGGTGCCTGGCCCTGTGAGATAGCAACCCTGATCCTTTCTGCTTTAGCCATTGTCATTGCGCTTAACCTTAACAAGGATGAAGAGAAGGCGACACCGTAAGGTGCCGCCTTTTTTTATTCTGTCCATATGATCACTTCGTAAGGTCTTAATCTCTCCCCGTAAGAATCATAGTTGCACATAAGTGCTTTCATGTCTCCGGTCCGTTTTGAACGTTTTATTTCACCCTTTGAAAGGTTCATTTCCACAAATACCGTCAGATCCTTTGAACGGCGTTCATAGGCAAAATAGTCTTTTCTCTTTGCGTCGATGAATTCTATGTCGCCGTAGATAAGGGTATCCGTGTTGTTCCTTCTGAATTTGATGAGCTCCCGGACAAAATTATAGGTGGAGCGGGAGTTTTTCTTCTGTCTGTCGGCTTCCGACCAGTCAAGGAGAATGCGGGCGTGGTCTCTGGTGCCTGCCAGGATGGTTTTCCATGCTTCTTCCGGGCTTTCTTTTTCACAAAGATCTTTGTAGAGATTGCGGCTTTCCACGTCGTCTATTTCGCTTATGTCCTTAAAAGGATGGTTAGCGGTGTTCCATTCCTGGCCCTGATAGATGAAGGGACTTCCCGGAAGTGTTAACTGTACCGTAAGAACAAGCTTGGCGATGGCCTCGTGGTACGCAGGATCACGGCTGACCTTTGAAACCATTCGTGGATTGTCGTGGTTTTCGAAAAACAACGACTGCCAGCAGTGATCGCCGTAGTTAAGGGTCCAGTCCATGAAGTATTTCTTCATATAGTTAAGATCATATTCGTAATCGTCAAATCTGACCTTGCCGGGATTCTCCAGCTGATCGAAGGAAAAGATCATGTCAAGCTCGTGTCTGTCATCGCCGGTGATGAGCTTGGCCATTTCCATTCCGACACCGGGAGTTTCACCTACGGAAAAGGCATTGTAGGGATCGAATGCTTCACGTCTTATCTGCTTTAAGTATTCGTGAAGGCGGGGACCGTAGAAGTAATGCTCAACTCCGCAGAAGCCCATCATAGAGCCGATGGTCTCATCACCGTCGGGAAGTCCCGGGGCTTTTGAAATGTAGTTGATGACATCCATTCTGAAACCGTCAACGCCCTTTTCAAGCCACCAGCGGATCATGTCGCAGACATCGTTTCTTAAAGCGGGATTGTCCCAGTTTAAGTCCATCTGCTTCTTTGAAAACAGGTGGAGTCCCCACTGACCGATCTGGTCATAATAGTTCCAGGCAGGACCGCTGAAGAAAGAAGTCCAGTTATTGGGGCATTTGTCGTGGGTTCCTTCCCTGAAGAAGTAATAGTCTCTGTAAGGGGAATCGGGATCGTTTATGGCACTCTGAAACCAGGGATGCTCGTCGGAGGTATGGTTGACAACAAGGTCCATGATAAGACGCATGCCCCTTTCGTGAGCCTCGGCAAGCAATCTGTCAAAATCCTCCATGGTACCGAAAGCGGCGAGGATCTTTTTATAATCCCTGATATCGTAACCGTTATCATCAAGAGGAGAGTCGTAGATCGGCGAAAGCCACAGCACATTTACGCCCAGCTCCTTAAGGTAATCAAGCCTTTCTGTCATTCCGGGGATATCACCGATACCGTCACCGTTTGAATCGCAGAAGCTGCGGGGATAGATCTGATAAAACACGGCTTCCTTCCACCAGGCAGGCTTAATGCCGCATCTGTCCGAGGCGGGTTCTTCTTTATCGGAATTCATTAGTGTAATGAAAGTATCCCAGAAGCCGTCGCTTAACATCTTTTTGGTGAGTCTCTTCAAAGTCTTTAACGACATATTTCCGATGACGGGATTGTTGACAAGAGAAACGTCCCTGCCCATCTGCAAAAGGATCTTTGAAATGATGTCATGGCCCACCGGGGTCTTCATTATGTCTTTGACTTTGCTGTTTAAAGTGATGGTTTTCATAGAGGCTCCTTTTTGTTTTTATAAGATCATTATATCCCTTTGAGGGGCGGAAAAGAAACGGCTATTTTCACAACGGTCTCAAAGGAGTATAATCAAAGGGATAAGATTCGGAGGCAGATTATGGCAAGTACCAATAAATGTGAATACTGCGGAACAACGATAACCTCAAACGACAGGATCTGTCCAAGCTGCGGCGCGGGAAATCCCTGCTATGTCGTTGATACCCCAAAGGTCATCCTTACACCCCATACCATTGAAGAATTGAAGGAGTACTGTGCGGAGCGCGGTATGCCCCTTCTTCGTATGCGTTTCTTTGTGGGCGAGGATTTTAAGGAGCCCCGGGCTTTCGGTGTATACCATGATGAGGCTACGGGAAACTATATTACATATAAGAACAAAGATGACGGCACAAGGGCCATAAGGTACAGCGGTCCCAGCGAGGAGA
>JAEEIN010000094.1 GCA_016281385.1 Lachnospiraceae bacterium
CCGCCAGTGTCAAAGGAAAGAACAAAAGCAGGAAAACGTACGAATTAAATAACATTACAGCCTCCGAAGGATATCTTATCTCTTTTCGGGCTTGTTGAAAAGAGCTCTTCTCGAAGTTGAGAGTCTCATTTTTTCTTTTAAGGTCTCTTCGTCCTCATTTTCAATGAGTTCCTTTATAGTTGAAAGTTCATTGATGAACTCTCCCATTTCCTTTACCAGAAGCTCTTTGTTCATGAAGAACAACTCACTCCACATGTCCTCATTGATACGGGCGATCCTGGTAAGATCCCTGAAGGAGTCACCTGTGTAGTCCACAAGGTGAGGATTGTCGTTACAGGTCATAAGGGAAACAGCGATGCAGTGGGTAAGCTGGGAAACGTATGCGATCATGGCATCGTGTTCTTCCGGAGAAAGGACGGAGACCCTTCTTGTTCCGAGAATGTGGCCCAGAGTCTTGCACCACTCGATGGCTTCTTTGGAATTCTTTTCGGTGGGAACAACAATGTAGTTCGCATCATGGAACATGTGCTCATCGGAATTTCTCACACCGTATACTTCACGGCCTGCCATTGGATGGGCCGCAATGAACTCAACATCATCCCTTAAGACGGACTGAACGTCATAGACAACGCTGCCCTTTACACCGGTAACGTCGGTGATGAAAATACCGGGCTTGAAGAACTTCTGATTCTCCTTTATCCATTCCACAAAGATCTTGGGATATAACGCAAAGATGATGCAGTCCGCGGAGGCAATGAGCTTCTCGTCGGGATATGTGGCACCGTTCTCGATTATTCCTTCTTCAATGGCATATGCGATGGAATCCTCGTTTCTGTCTATGGCCACCACATGATAACCCATTCGGCTTAAGACCTTGGCGTAGCTTCCGCCCATAAGTCCGAGACCTACCACCAGTATATTACCCTCATTGATCCATTCCATCATCTTCTACCTCTATTCCGAGACTCTTTATCTTTTCAAAATAATCGGGGAAGCTCTTTTTAACCGCTTCCGCCCCCGACAGGCTGCCCCCCGTTACCGAAAGCATCGTGGTAAGGGACATTACGATCCTGTGATCGTTATGACCCAAAACCCCTTCCGCGGGTGCATGTATATCACTTTCAAATATCTCTATGCTGTCTTCTTTTTCATCGCTCTTTACGCCGAATTTTCCAAGCTCCGCGCACATCACCGCACCGCGGTCGCTTTCTTTTATCTTAAGCCGCCTTGTTCCCGTAAACAAAGCGCCGTGCTTTAAAGCCGCAAAAACAAAAAGGATTGGCCCAAGATCCGGACAGTCGGAAATATCGACCACAGCCCTTCCCCGGCTCAGTTCATCAAAAATATCCTTATAGACACGGTCACCCTGAAGGCTGTCAGTCCAAAGCCCCGTGACCTTAACATCACCGCCCAAATGATTGAACACATCAAGGAAAGCGGCGTTTGAATAGTCACCTTCGGAGAAAGCTTCCTGTGCTTTATATGCCTGCCCACCCGGAATGAAAAGGGCATCGTCTTTCCAGATTGCGGTCACTCCGAACATCCTCATGGCCTGAAGGGTCAGATCAATATAGGAGCGGCTCTCGATCTTTGTTGTAAACTCAATGGTGCTGTCCTTATCCATTAAGGGAAGAACAAACAAAAGGCCCGTAATGAACTGGCTGCTCACATCTCCGGCAACCTCAAAGCTGCCGGGCTTGAGAGAACCCTTTATGGTAATGTGATCATCGGACCTTACGAACTCTATTCCCTGCTCTTTACAGATATCTTCGTATACCGAATAAGGCCTTGTAAGAAGTGTGGGACTTCCGTAAAATACCGAAGTTTTGCCAAGATACATGGCAATGCCCATAAAAAAGCGGATGGTACTGCCGCTTTCACGGCACTTAAACACCCTTTCGGCTTCGGAAGATCTTTCACTCATTCCGCATACTTCCACCGAAGTCTCCCCGGTCTTTGCAAAGGCTCCCAGAGCCTTGAGGCAGTCAATGGTGGCAAGAATGTCCTCCGAGTATGCTATGTTGTCTATTTTACTTGTTCCCTTGGCCAAAGCCGCGCAGATCAGCAGTCTGTGAGACATGCTCTTTGACGGCGGTGCCGCGATCTCTCCACGTGCTTTGGAGGGTCTGACTTTAATATTCATTCCCGATCCTCATCAGATCTTTTTTAATATCTCCCCGCATAACGCTTCGGGAGTTCCCTTTACCTTAATCTCCGCATCACAGTGCATCCTGTAAATGGGGAGTCTTTGTTTATACAGCAAAAGCACCTTATCCTTTGAATCCGCAAGTGGCCGGTCGTCGGTGGGAGTGATGCTTTCAGGTTCTCTGTCTAAATAGAACACCTTTCCGTTCTTCATGAGCGCTTCCACGTTGTCATCACGGAGGATCGCTCCGCCGCCTGTGGAAATGACACAGGGGATCCTTCTTGAAACCTCTGCGATGACTTTGGCCTCAACATCCCTGAAATAGGCTTCGCCTTCTTTTGCAAAGATCTCGGTGATCTCGCGCTTCTCAAGGTTTACTATCTCTTCATCCGTATCGTAAAAAGAAATGCCCAGTTCCTTTGCGATGAGCTTTCCGACGGTGCTCTTTCCCGCGCCGGGCATTCCCGTAAGAACAATGTTTTCCTTGGATCCAAGGATCTTTTTATATATCTCATCTCCTACGGAGACATCCACGGGTTCTCCCGTAAAATATTCCGCTGCCTTTATGGCCTGCATTACCAGCATGTAAAGTCCGCCGGTTGCCCTGATACCAAGCTGTTTGGCCTCAAGAACAAGCCTTGTGCGAAGGGGATTGTAGATGGCATCCACAACTCCTTCAAGTTCTCTAAAGGAGGCAAGCTCTATGGGCCGGGCATCCTCCTTGGGATACATCCCCGCAGGAGTGGTATTTACAATGATATTTGCATCATCGTGTACCATGCATGCTTCTTCATAGGATATCTCGTCCCCTTCGGGATGACGGCTCACTTTATACACGGAAGCGGCTCCCATGCTTTTTACCACTGCTGTCGCAGTCTTTGAGGTTCCGCCGGTTCCCAGTATAAGAACCTTTTTGCCTTCGGGATCGATCCCGTTTTTCTCAAAAAGACACTTCATTCCAAAGAAATCGGTATTGAATCCGCTTAGTTTTCCGTTCCTGTTCACCACGCAGTTTACCGCGCCGATGGCCTTGCCTGCAGGGTCGATCTCATCAAGATAGGGTATAACGGTTTCTTTATATGGGATGGTAACGTTGATGCCCTTAAAATCTTTGGCTTTCATAAAAGCATCCACGCCGTCTTTGGGTATTTCCTTTATCTCATAGGAATACCTTCCGAGCATCTCGTGGATTTCTTTTGAAAAGCTGTGTCCCAGTTTTTCTCCTATAAGTCCGTATTCCATCAGTGACCTCCGAAGAAATCCGTGCCGAATCTCTGGGCACAAATATCATAAACAACAAGGGCCGTGACGGAATCAACAACGATCCTTGCCCTGTGGATGATGGCGGGATCGTGACGCCCCTGTATATTAAGTTCTCTGTTTTCTTTTGAATTGATATCTATTGTCTCCTGAACCTTGTAAATGGAAGGAGTGGGCTTTACGGCGCACTTAAACAAAACGGGCATTCCGTTGGTGATACCGCCGTTGATACCGCCGTTATTGTTGCTTGTGGTCACTACACGGTCTCCGGACATACGGAAGGGATCGTTGTATTCGCTGCCCTTGCCGTTGACCTTCTCAAAAGCATCTCCGAACTCAACGCCCTTAATTGCGGGGATCGAGAAAAGCGCATGGCTTAAGATGCTCTCTACAGAATCAAACCAGGGCTCACCGAGACCTGCGGGAAGACCGGTCACAACGGTTTCAAGAACACCGCCCACACTGTCGCCTTCTTCAGCCACCTTCTCCATCATCTCGCGGATCTTAACCGCCTGATTCTCTGAAAGAACGGGAAAAGCGGTATCTGCGAGAAATGCTATATCCTTTTTATAATCATCGAAAGCTCTGTCCTTAATGCCACCGCAGCTTTCGATATGGGTTCCTATCTCAATGCCCTTCTTCTTAAGTTCGGGGATCACTACGGCTGCTGCCGCAACAAGTGCGGCGGTGATACGGCCGCTGAAATGACCGCCGCCTCTGAAATCCTCATAGCCGTGGTACTTAACGCTTGCGGTGTAATCCGCATGTCCCGGGCGGGCAAGCCTTTCGGCCTTCTCGTAATCCGCACTGTGCTGGGAGCTGTTGGGGATGAGGATCGTTAAGGGAGTGCCTGTTGTTTTTCCATTAAAAACGCCGCTCACTATCTGAAACTCGTCGGCTTCGACACGGGCAGTGGATATCTTGCCCGCAGGACGCCTTAAAGAAAGGTTATGGCGGATATAATCCTCCGAAACATCGATGCCCGGTGCAAGGCCGTCCAGAACCGCACCTATATATGGTCCATGGCTTTCACCGAATATGGTGACTGCCATTGAATTTCCGAATGTATTCTTCATACAGAACCTCTTCTGAAATGTTTTATGCAAGCTCCACTGTTTCTTTAAAGGAACCTAAAACTTTGACCGCTTCACAATGCTCCTTAAGGTCCTCGATCATGGCCTTTCCCGCATTTGTTGCAAGATTTCCCTGAACCTCTGCGTAGAAATAGTACTGCCACTGAACCTTCTTAACGGGACGACTTCTTAAGGTGGTCATGTTAAAGCCGTATCTGCTCATAACATTCAGTGCCCTTGCCAGTCCGCCGGCTTCATCCTTGACTGTGAACATCATGATGAAGGTGCTGTTGTCGGAAGCATTGAGGGCCGTCTCCATTGTCTGGGAGAATACGGCGAACTTCGTTGTGTTCATGGCATCTTCGTTTATGTCATGATCAAGAAGCTTAAGACCGTAGATGTCTGCGGTCTCCTTACTTGCAATTGCCGCAACGGTGGGATCCTTAAGATCCGCAACCATCTTGGCCGCAACGGCGGTATTTACCACCTGCTCCGTTTCGAATTCATGTATATTGATATAATCCTCGCACTGGTTAAGTGCCTGGGGATGGCTTATTACCTTCTTTATTCCCGCAAGGTTACTGTCGTGGATACCCAAAAGGTTTTGGGATACTCTGAGTCCATAGACTCCGTTTATATAAAGGTCGCCGTCGTACATAAGGTCCATGACCTGATCCACTTCCCCTGCGTAACTGTTCTCAATGGGAAGGACCGCAAGATTGCACTCGCCGTTAGCTACCTTCTCGTAGGCTTCCTTAAAATTCTTACAAGG
>JAEEIN010000095.1 GCA_016281385.1 Lachnospiraceae bacterium
ATTATTATCCTTGTCATAAAAGCCTCCCTTATTTAAGCAGTCCGTAGTTCTCCATGGACTTCTTTAAGCGTGCCAGGTTCTCATCCTCCATGGGTGACAAGGGAAGACGAAGGGGACCTGCGCTGAATCCCAGAAGATTCATTGCATGCTTAACGGGAATGGGGTTAACCTCGCAGAATAAGGAATCGCAAAGGTCGATGGCTTCAAGCTGGAGCTTTGCAGCCTTCTTAACATCTCCGTCAAGGAAAGCCTGACAGATATCATGAGTCTGCCTGGGAGCTACATTTGAAAGGACCGAGATAACTCCGAGCCCGCCCAGAGCCATGATGGGAACGATCTGATCGTCGTTTCCGGAGTAGATGTCAAGGCATCCGTCCGCAAGTGCCGCAAGCTTTGCGATCTGTGAAATGTTTCCGCTTGCTTCCTTGATGGCAACGATGTTCTCCGTATCCTTTGCAAGCTTTACAGCCGTTGCGGGAGCGATATTGCAGCCCGTACGTCCGGGTACATTGTAAAGGATACAGGGGATCTTAATGGCATCTGCCGTAGCTTTGAAATGAAGGTATAATCCCTTCTGTGTAGCCTTGTTGTAATAAGGAGAAACAAGAAGTACCGCATCGGCCCCTCTATCCTCGGCTCCCTTGGAAAGATAGATGGCGGTATCGGTAGCATTTGAGCCTGTACCTGCGATAACGGGTACACGATGATTCACCTTCTTTACACAGTACTCGATAACGTCAAGATGCTCCTCATGGGAAAGGGTTGAAGCTTCTCCTGTAGTTCCGCAGACAACGATGGCGTCGGTACCGTTCTTGATCTGGTCCTCGATGATCTCGCCGAATGCGTCGTAGTTGACTGAGCCGTCCTCATAAAAGGGTGTAACGATGGCGACTGCAGCGCCTTTGAAAATAGGTGTGTGCATAAAAATGCTCCTTTCGGTAATGGATTGTTTTTCATGAAAGCACACGGTATAAAAAGAAAAAAACCGATCGCACAAAAAATACGGTCAGCTCTCAAGTCTCATTAAACTGATAGCGCAACATCCCCATCGGGATGACAGTCATATACCTGTTTGATATATGCCCAAGCTACGGTCCCGGCGAACCTCACTTTCGGCGTTGTCCCCTTTCATCCGTCTTCTACTGTGTCCGTCACATCCGACAGATTACTGATGAAAAACGCAACCTCTACCGTGTTCCTATTCATTTGAAAGTATGTTATCATCGCTTTAAAGCGCTGTCAACACTATTTGCGACAATTTGCAATATATCTTTTTTTTCATTAATTTAATGGTAATAGGGATAACAGATAATATATCATTAGTAAAGTTTGCATCTTCCCGGGAGATTGTATATGTATGAATTTCTGATCGGCCTTCAGGTGGCCGTGACCGTTGCCATATTGTTAAGTCTTATCAGACTTTGCCGGCTCAACAGTTTCGCCAGCACCCGTTTTCTTCTTCTGACAGGTGCTGCTCTTTCCATATATTCAGCGGGCTATCTCTTTGAGATGCTGTCAAAGGATGAGGGTGAAGTCCTTCAGGCCCTTCGTATGGAATATCTCGGAATTCCCTTCCTGGCTCTTTGTTTTTACGTATTTGTTTCCCAGTATTCCGACATACATATCATCCCCAAGTTCCTTATCTATATATTGATGGGCTTTAACA
This sequence comes from Lachnospiraceae bacterium, assembly GCA_016281385.1. GTDB lineage: Bacteria > Bacillota > Clostridia > Lachnospirales > Lachnospiraceae > UBA1258. The sequence goes on from JAEEIN010000095.1 coordinate 1,667, forward strand.
TCTTCTGTGGCATCTGCATGATAGACTGTAAGAACACGGGACTCTATTATTCGTCCTTCACCTTCGTCGATTCGGGAATCTTCCCTCATATAGAAACAGGAAAAGGCATCCTTTATATGATCTTTGCCATAGAGGAAGCTGTCCTTCTGATTCTTTGCGCGGTCATCTTCTTCTGGTACTACAGGAGAAAAGCCCGCAGAAAGGAAAGGCTTCTTTATTTTGCCATGTTCTTAGAGGCATTGATCCCCATCACGGGAGTTTTGTTAAACCTTTTCCCGGTCCTTCCCAATTATGATTTCCTGCCCTTAATGCTTGGCGTGATGTACAGTGTCCTGGTGCTCACCCTTACGAACGGCAGGCTTTATGATGTTGAAAGCGTTGCTGTAAATAACCTGTATTCCGAGCTCAGTTCCGGTATCATCATCACAAATACCGACGGAGAATACGTTGATGCCAACAAAAGGGCGTATGAGATCTTTTCCGAGCTCTCTACCCTTAAATCCGGCGAGCATATCTCCTTCCTTCACGAAGACTTCTTAAAAAACAGTGAAGATCTTTATTTTGACAGAAACAACGTCTATTACAGTGCCAAAAGCAGCAAACTCTATGAAAAAGAACGCCACATAGGATATATCATCTCCATCACCGACGTTACCGAAATGAGAAAGAGGATCGACGAGATGGAGCGCTTAAAGGATCAGGCGGATTCGGCAAACAAAGCAAAATCCACCTTCCTTGCAAACATGAGCCACGAAATAAGAACGCCTCTTAATGCCATCATCGGAATGGCCACCCTTTGCAGAAACGAGGACCGCAAAGATGTCCTTACGGATTATATCCAGCAGATCGAAAACTCCGGAAAGCTTCTTGTGGACATCGTTACGGAGGTTCTTGACTTCTCCAAGGCTGAGTCTGGAAAGCTTGAGTTAAATCCCGTTGAATACGACATTGCCGAGGTATTAAACTCCGTCATTACCATGACGAATATGCGTATCGGCGATAAACCCATCAGTTTTCTTGTTAATATAGACCCTTCAACTCCCGGAAAGCTCATCGGTGATGATGTAAGGCTTAAACAGATACTGATGAACTTCTTAAGCAATGCGGAAAAGAACACGGAACGCGGAAAGATCGCACTTTATTGCGAAAGCGAGATAACCGGTGATACCGTTGAGCTTCGCTTCAGGGTTGAGGATACGGGCTGCGGTATCAAGGAAGAAAACCTCGGTCTTCTTTTCAAGCCCTTCAGTCAGGTGGATACCGGTATCAACAGACGCATAGTCGGAACCGGTCTCGGCCTTTCCATTGCCGCGCAGATCATTGAATTGAACGACGGTTCCTACGATGTAAAGAGTTCCTACGGTGAAGGCTCCGTCTTCTACTTCTCGGTTAAACAAAAGATAAAGGATCCCACTCCCCTTGCAGGTTTCGAAGAAAGGGGCGACATAACCGTTGCGAAATATACCCCTTTCTATCTCTACGGTATCAAACAAGACACGGAAAGTTCTTCCAAGGAGGATGCTTCAAAGCCACGTCCATCTTATAAGGATGCCCGTGTTCTTGTTGTGGACGACAATAAGGTCAACGTCAAGGTGCTCTGCGCCTTCTTAAAGAAATACGATATTATCGCAGACAAGGTCTACAGCGGCTCCGATGCGGTTAAGATCACCGGAGAAAAAAAATACGATCTGATCTTCATGGATCATATGATGCCCGAAATGGACGGTGTGGATACGACAAAGGCCATCAGAGAGGATTCCGATAATCCCAACAAAGCTACGGTCATCGTTGCCTGCACTGCCAATGTCATAAAGGGAATTGAAGATGAATTTAAAAAGATCGGTATGAACGGCTTCATTGCGAAGCCGATTCAGACCGATGCTTTGGAAGTCATATTGAACAGATATCTTGGATGATATCCTTATTTCTTAAAGGAAGCTCTCTTTCTCAGTGTGGGATCGAGGATCTTCTTTCTGATACGAAGGTTCTTCGGAGTTACCTCAAGAAGTTCGTCGGTATCAATAAAATCAAGAGCCTGCTCAAGGCTTAAGATCTTGGGCGGTACAAGACGTAATGCTTCGTCGGCAGATGATGAACGGGTGTTGGTCAGCTGCTTCTTTTTGCATACGTTAACCTCAATATCCTCGCTCTTACCGGTCTGACCGATGACCATTCCGGAATAAACCTTTTCGCCGGGCCCGATGAAGAGAAGGCCTCTTTCCTGAGCATTGAAAAGACCGTAGGTTACGGACTCTCCCGTCTCAAATGCGATAAGGGAACCCTGTGCTCTGTACGCGATATCTCCCTTATAAGGGCCGTAGTCGTCAAAGATGGTGTTCATGATACCGTTACCCTTGGTATCTGTCATAAAGTCTCCGCGGTATCCGATGAGTCCTCTTGAAGGGATGGAGAAGATAAGTCTGGTATATCCGCCGCTGGCATGTCCCATCTCCTTAAGCTCACCCTTTCTCATGGAAAGCTTCTCGATGACCGTACCTGAGAATTCCTCGGGAACGTCCACATAAGCAAGCTCCATGGGCTCAAGCTTCTTTCCGTTTTCATCCTGCTTGTAAAGCACCTCAGCCTTACTTACGGCAAATTCATAACCCTCACGTCTCATGTTCTCGATAAGGACCGAAAGGTGAAGCTCACCGCGACCGGAAACCTTGAAGGCATCTGTGGATTCTGTCTCCTCTACTCTTAAAGAAACGTCGGTATTAAGCTCTCTGAAAAGCCTGTCTCTTAAATGCCTTGAGGTAACAAACTTTCCTTCCTGTCCTGCAAGGGGCGAATCATTAACAATAAACTGCATCGCAATGGTAGGCTCCGAGATCTTCTGGAAAGGAATTGCCACGGGATTTTCGGGAGAACAAAGAGTATCTCCTATATGAATATCCGAAATACCGGAAATTGCCACGATGGAACCGATGGAAGCTGTCTTTACCTCAACCTTGTTAAGTCCGTCGAACTCGTAGAGCTTGGAGATCTTAACCTTCTTGCAAAGGTCGGGATCATGGTGATTGACGATTACCACTTCCTGGTTTACGGAGATCGTTCCGTTATCAACCTTACCTACACCGATACGACCCACATACTCGTTGTAGTCGATGGTGCTGATAAGCACCTGTGTACCTGCTTCGGGATCTCCCTCGGGAGCAGGGATATAATCTATAATGGTATCGAACAGGGGAGCCATGTCGGTTCCTTCTTTTTCAGGGTCCAAAGAAGCAACACCTGCCTTTGCGGATGCAAAAACAAAAGGACAGTCAAGCTGTTCATCCGTTGCATCAAGGTCCATCAGAAGTTCAAGCACCTCATCGATAACCTCCTGGGGACGTGCCTCGGGTCTGTCGATCTTATTTACGCAGACGATAACGGGAAGCTTAAGCTCCATTGCCTTTCTTAAAACGAACTTTGTCTGAGGCATGGGACCTTCAAAAGCGTCAACCACAAGGATCACGCCGTTTACCATCTTAAGAACACGCTCAACCTCTCCGCCGAAATCAGCATGGCCGGGGGTGTCGATGATATTGATCTTCGTTCCCTTATACTCAACCGCCGTATTCTTTGAAAGGATGGTTATTCCTCTCTCACGCTCGATATCGTTTGAGTCCATTACACGCTCGGCAACTTCCTGATTGGCTCTGAATACGCCGCTCTGCTTTAAGAGCTCATCAACCAGTGTTGTTTTACCGTGATCTACATGTGCAATTATCGCTACGTTACGAATGTCTTCTCTCTTCTGAATCATGAAAACTCCTTATTCTTCTAAAATGCCCATTTAATCAACTTTGAAAGTATATCACCCGATTTTTCCCGCCACAATAGAAAAATCAACAAAAATGCCGAAAAATCAAGTTTGACTTTCGGCAAAAAGGGAAATACACTCATATTTATAGGAGGAGTTTTATCATGAACGAACAGGACAATCTTGCCAAAGAGTTAAAAATAAACCGTATACTGTTGATCGTGCTCATTTCCATCGTAGTTTTCTTCTTTGCATCTTTCGGTTTTATCTGCTACAAAACTTACAGTTATGCAGCAAGTCTTAAGCCCATAGCCGAGGAACTTAAAAAAGTGGATTTTGCAAAGATTCAGGAAATGACCGAGGAGCTTGAAGGCCTGAGCGAGATCGACACGCAAAAGATTTCAGAAGCCTTGGAAAGCCTCGATACCGAAGCACTGAAGAACCTGGATTTCGAAGGGCTTGAGGAGCTCATCAACTCTGTTGATGTGGATGAGATCAAAGATGCTATGGAAGCATTAAACGAAGCGGCAAAAAATCTTCAGGAAGTATCCGATGCAATTGCACCAATAATCAATGTCTTTAGATAGATCAACAAAAACAAAAGCAGCGCATACATAGAATAAATACCCATCCGTTACGGGTGGCACGACAGGTAGGTCACCAAGGGAGTTGAGAACGGTTGGTTTTCAAACCGTGAACTTGTCTGACCGACTGGCCTACCTGCGTGACAGGACCCGTTCAAAGAGTAAAACATCTATGTATGCGCTGCTTTTTTCAATTTTTCTGAATAACTAAGCCATTAATGTATTTAAGTGTTTAGTCTCAAATTCATTGATCGGCATGGGCTTTGCGAAGATATAGCCCTGGATGAGATCACATTCGAGGTCTTTGAGGAAATCCACCTGTGTACGGGTTTCGATACCTTCGGCCACTATATGCATGCCCAAAGTCTTGGCAAGTTCGATGATCTCACTGACTATCAGACGACCACGGTCGCCGACGTCTTCTCCTCTGAAGAATTCAGCATCGAGTTTGAGTACATCAAGAGGGATCTCCTTAAGGGAATTAAGTGATGAATAACCCGATCCGAAATCGTCCATGGATACGGGGAAACCGTACTCTCTCATCTTCCGAACTACGTCGATCAAAGTCTTTTTATCATCAAAGAATGCGCTCTCGGTAAGTTCAAGCTCAACTACTTCGTGAGGTACATTGTATCGGTCAACGATGTCACGGATATGCTCAGCAATGTCTTTCTTCATGAAATGGGCTCTGGAAACATTAACGGAAATCGGTACCAGTTTCTTGCCCTCGGAAAGCCACTTGGCCTGAGTCTTTGCCACTTCCGTGATCATATAATCATCAAGCTTAAGGATAAATCCGTTCTTTTCAAAGATGGGGATGAATTTTCCGGGAGGGATGAGTCCGTCCTGAGGATGTCTCCAGCGAACGAGAGCTTCCGCTCCTCCGAGAACCTCTCCGCCGGTTGTGTACTTGGGCTGTAAGAACATCTCGAACTGGCCGGTCTGCATGGCATTCTCCATCTCGCCCTCGACCTTACGCTCCCATAACTGCTCGTCTTCGATCTCCTTGTTGTACCACTTGATCTCCTCTGCGTTTTCGTCCTTAACATAGGATCTGGCAAGGCTTGCGTTGTTGTAAAGGCTCTTTACGTCGTCTTTGTAATATAAAACGGGGCATATTCCTGCGGAGAAGAACAGCTTCTGGTCCACTATCTCGGCGGATAAGCTGTTCATGAGACTCCTTACCCTGTCGTTTAACTTACTGCTGTCTTCATATCTCATAAGAACGGCGAAATCGCCGTTGTTCATTCTTGCATGTACTTCTTTGCGTTTCTTTAAGGTCTTATTGATGGTCTCATAGATCATCTCGTCAAGTTCCTCAACCCACTTGACACCATAGCAGGCAAGAAGACCCTTGTGTTTTTCCAGTCTTAAATGGACCATGGCATAGGGCGTATTTTTGTTTTTCCTGAGGATCTTTTCAGCATCCTTGTAAAAAGAAAGCTCGTTTCCTCCGCCGGTAACCATATCCGTATACAGTGCGTCATAAGCGGTACGCTTATCCATGAACAGTCTGATGATAGAAAACAGCTGATAAAGCATCAGTAACAGGAACACTGCCATCAATGCGATCACGAATATCAGCATGGAAATGAAGTCCATCGGAACAAATCGAAATCTGTAGACTATAACGGAATAACCGTCCTTCACATCATTTTCAAAAACAAAGATCACATTTGTGCCGAGTAATTCCCGGCTTCTTAATTCCTTTGGAGATTTTCTTGCAAGTTCCAGTATATTAAACCAATCTGCATCGTCATTATTTACTTCAGAAACGGTTATGTCAAAGAGCAGCTGTTCGGATTTCATTTCGATATCAGCACCATCGAATGAAAAAAAGTGGGCACCGGCCTTTTCTACATAAACATTCGCATCCAGCAGGTCGTTTTCTATATTTGCAAGATGAGCGTATTCCGTGGTATCAACGCTCTTTTTTCCGAAAGAAGAAACAACGTTATAATCCTCATCAAGATATCCCGCCGAAACGATCTCAGGCCTTATCTGCATCAGTCCTCCGAACCGGTTGTCGTTAAGACCGTATTCGAAGGAATCCATATAATCGGCCACTTCTGAGCAGTCAGACATCATGTTTTCGATCTTGGAGGATGCCACCGATGATGCATAAGCCAGCACAAGAGCTACCAAAAGCACATGAAACAGCAGAAAAACGCACAGGGCACCCAAAACACGGGGCCATATGCGTATCTTCGTTATCCGTCTGATCTTTCGTTCCTTTTGTTTGTTCATCAATTTCCTCCTCTACGAGAAGAACCTCTTAGCCAGATCTGCCGCTTCCTTTGCATCCTTTGTGTAGTAGTCTGCGCCGATCTTCATGGCATATTCATAGGTAAGCACAGCTCCTCCCACAAATACTTTACAATCACATCCCGCTTCGCGAAGCTGACGGATGGTCTCCTCCATTGATGCAACCGTGGTGGTCATAAGTGCGGAAAGGCCTACGAGTTTAATATTCTCACGCTTAACGGTCTCAACTACAGTCTCGGGCGCTACGTCCTTGCCGAGATCGAGCACCGAGAATCCGTAATTTTCCAGAATGGTCTTGACTATATTCTTTCCGATATCATGAACGTCGCCCTTTACGGTACAGATAACGATACGTCCCTTTGATATCTGCTCACCCACGTTGTTCTTCGCCATGTGCTCCTTGATAACGGCAAAGCCCGCTTCGGCTGCCTTGGCAGAAGAAAGAAGCTGGGGAAGGAAGGATCTGTGATTCTCAAAATCCTCTCCCACTTTGTCAAGGGCAGGGATAAGTTCTCCGTTTATGATCTCCATGGGATCTTTGGTTTCAAGAAGCTTCTTCACATCCTCTGCGGTGGAATCCTTAAGGCCTTTGCACACGTCATAAAGGATGGTTCCGGGAACGAGTCCGTCACCGGAAGCCTGTGCAGGCTGCGCTGCGGCCCCCGCATCGGCAACAGTCTTCATAAGTGCTGCCTGTTCCTTTTCCCTTGCTGCGATAACGGCGTATTTCTCGGCATAAGCCGCTCCGCCGGGATCTACTGCGGAAAGTGTAAGGAATGCATCGAAAGCCCCCATCATTGCCGCATTGTTGGGATTTATTATGGCAAGATCGAGACCTGCATACATTGCAAGTGTCAAAAAAGTTGTATTTATGAATTCGCGCTTCGGAAGACCGAAGGAAATATTTGAAACACCGAGAACGGTCTTTACACCGAATTCGGATTTAACGCGCCTGATGGCATCAAGTGTATCCTCAGCCCTGTTTTCCGCAATACTTACGGTCTGGGTAAGACAGTCTATATAGATATCACATCTGGGAATGCCGTATTCATCGCACTTTTCCACGATATGACGGGCCATTTCAACACGTTCCTCTGCCTTTTGAGGAATGCCCTCCTCGTTAAGGGTAAGGCCTACGACCGCCGCACCGTATTTCTTCGCAATGGGAAGGATGGCATCAAGCCTTTCATCATCGGCATTTACGCTGTTGATGATGGGTTTACCGTTGTATATGCGAAGGGCAGCTTCGATTGCTTCCACGCTTGAAGAGTCGATCTGTAAAGGTGTATCCACCATGGTCTGAAGTTCTTTGACAACCTCAATCATCAGAGCCTTTTCATCAACTGTGGGTATACCTACGTTAACGTCAAGAACAGTGGCTCCGGCTCCAACCTGTTCAAGAGCCTGGTTCATGACATAATCAAGGTCATGATCCAAAAGTGCCTGCTGGAATTTCTTTTTACCTGTGGGATTGATCCTCTCACCCACTACATTTACATGAGTTATGTTAACATAAGCTCTGGCACTGGAAAGGTATGGTCTCTTACCTTTTTCAGATTTCACAGGCTTATATTCATTTCTTATGTTAACCAATCCTTTGATGTATTCGGGATCGGTTCCGCAGCATCCGCCGACAAAGGAAACGCCCATTTCCATGAAAGCCCTCATCTGCTCGGCGAAATCTTCTGCTTTAAGGTTATATGTATTGGTGACGGGATCGGGCAAGCCGGCATTGGGCTTTACGATAAGCGGAAGGTCCGAGACTTCACGCATTCTTTTTACAATGGGAACAAGTTCCTTGGGGCCTAAAGAACAGTTGACACCTATCGCATCAACTCCCAAGGCCTCAAGGGTGATTGCCATAGCCTCTGCCAGAACACCCGTAAAGGTACGTCCGTCGGCTTCGAAGGTCATCGTTACCCAGATAGGTAAGCTGCAGTTTTCCCTGGCTGCAAGGACTCCCGCCTTAACCTCCAAAAGATCCGTCTGTGTTTCAAGAACAAAAAGATCAGCCCCCGCCTTCTCAGCTGCGACCATCATCTCTTTGTACATATCGTAAGCATCGTCAAATTTAAGATTGCCGAAGGGCTCGAGAATATCACCTATGGGACCGAAGGAAGCTGCGACCATTACATCCTTGTCTCCCACTGCCTCCTTTGCGTTCTTAACGGCAGCGGTAACAAGCTCCTCAGGGGTATACTCACTGTCACGCAGCTTATAAGCATTTGCACTGAAAGTATGAGCATAGATCACATCGGATCCTGCCTCAATATATTCTTTATGTACTTCCTGAACGATCTCGGGATGGGTGATATTTAACTCTTCCGGAACCTTTCCCATGGGAGCTTTCTTGCTCATAAGCTGTGTTCCCATTGCTCCGTCAAGTACCCTTATCCTGTCAAAATATTCCATATGCTCAATCCTTTATTCCTGCCACTGCAGTTACGCTTTTTTCCGGATTCATCAGATAGCTGCTGTTTAACCTGATCCCGGCGGTTCTGGTCATATCAAGGAGTTTCATGAAATCATCCTGCTGCTCGATGGGAAAATCCCCATATCCCGGGCTGTAGCGATCCCCCGTATGACCTGAAGGAAGCTGTGTATCTATTTCTTTTTGCAGTTCGTCTATGGCTTTCTCGACAAGTGCCGCTCCGCAGGAATTTAAGATCATTCCCCTTGCTGCATCGTCGAGCATTACCCTTTTTACTTCTCTGTCGAATTCCGGGCCAATGGTGATGCACATAAGAACAACCTGCTTATCCCACATTAAATGTCTTGAGATTCCCTGTCCTTTAAACACCACGTCGGTGCCCTTTAAAGCTACGCCTTCCTCGCATTTCTCAATATCGAAGAGACGCCAGTAGGACCTGATCCTGGCAAGACGGTTTGTTGTTTCCATTCCGTCACGGATCATCTCGTCCGTAAGCTCCGTAAGTTCGACCCCTCGCCTGTACCCGCAATAACGGAGTACCTCGCTTTTATCATTCTCAAATGTAAGTTCCGTCATTTATCAAACCTTATTAACGCCCTTGAAAAGGCTTTCGGTTGCCTGTGTCACATACTTTGCGGTATCAACATTGTTCATGGTGTATACATGCACTCCGCGGGTATCGTTGGCCACAAGATCCGTGATCTGATCCACCGCATAGGAAAGTCCCGCCTGATTGAGGGCTTCGGGAGAATCCGCATATTTGCTGATGAGACGGGCAAATTTGGGAGGAATGCTGGCTCCGCACATTGCAACCGTTCTCTCAACCTGAGACTTCTTTGTGATGGGCATTATTCCTGCAGAGATCGGTACCGTAATGCCGGCCTTCTCAACCTTGTCCCTGAATGAATAGAATATCTCATTGTCAAAGAAAAGCTGCGTTGTAAGCTGACTTACGCCCGCATCCACTTTCTTCTTAAGATTCTCGATATCCTCATCAAGATTCGCCGCATCCACGTGACACTCGGGATAGCATGCACCCGTCACATTAAATGCGGGATCGAATTCCTTTATGAAGGCAGCAAGCTCGTTTGCATGGGAAAATGCCATAACAGGGGTTCCCTCTGCGGGAAGATCTCCCCTTAAGGCAAGTATGTTCCAAACTCCGATATTCCTGAGATTTTCAAGAGTCTCCCTGAGTTCCTCCTTTGTGGAGCCTACGCAGGTAAGGTGGCTTATGGGCTCGATACCGTATTCCTTCTTTATAAGGGATGCGATCTCGGCGGTCTTGCTGCGCTGAACCTCTGAGCCCCCTGCTCCGTAGGTTACGGAAATATAATCCACGGGAAGACCCCTTAAGCCGTATAAGGTGTTATAGACCGTATCGATGGAATCCGCCTTCTTGGGAGGGAATACCTCCAGCGAATATACCGCCTTTTTATGTTTAAATAATTCCGCAATGTTCATTTAGCATCGTCCAATCTTCTTTATTCGAAATAAAAAACCTTTGCACCGTGAGCAGGTATGGAAACCTTAAGGATCATGCCGCTCTTTGTAAGCTTTCCGCTCCAGAGTTCGCGCCCTGCAGGGATGCTCTCCAGTTCAAGGTCATTGTTTGTGATCTCGAAGGATCCCTTTCTGTCCCCGGCATTAAAGAGTGCCGCATAGGTTCCGCCCTTTGCGGAATTTGCTACCCAAAGGATTAATTCGTTCTTTCCCACGGTCTTTCTGAATACCTGATGGGAATTGCGGGCATCGGCATGCATGTCAAGTATATCTCTGTTTGTAAGGATGGACAGCGTAAAGTCATCGTTCTTGGTCATCTCGGCACCTATCATCAAAGGAGCTCTGAAGATGCACCAGAGAGACATCATGGTTATCTGCTCATCCTCTGTAAATCTTGTCCAGCCGTTTTCATCGTAGCACTGTCTCAATGCACCTACGGGAAGCATATCGGCATCGGGCCAGTTACCATAGCCTGTGTGAGTACACCACTTCTCCGCACGTTCAAACATGGCATAGAGAAGATCCCATCTGTCCCAGAAATCATCGGTTATACGCCACATGTTCGAATACTGCTTGTATAACTCGGATTTCTCCAGAAGTGCGGGTCCGGGAGATAAGGAAAGGATCATATCCCTTCCGCAGTTATGTAAACTATCACTCAGCATCTTGAGTTCTTCTTCCTCTCTGGGAAGCTCTCTGCAGATGTCATCGCACTTGATGAAGTCCACACCCCATGATGCATAGAGTTTAAAGATACTGTCGTAGTACTCTCTTGCGCCTTCTTTGTTGGGATCGAGACCGTACATATCGGTGTTCCAGTAGCAGATGCTGGCGGTCTTTGCCACCTCTCTGGCTGTCTTGTCCGTTCCATAAACCTGCGTATTCTGATGAACGGCCTGTCTGGGAATACCGCGCATTATGTGAATACCGAATTTAAGTCCCAGTGAGTGAACATAGTCCGCAAGGGGCTTAAAGCCCTTTCCGCCTTTGGCACTGGGAAAACGGTTTGGTGCAGGAATGAAACGCCCGTACTTATCCATGCACATATCCGTAAAGGGATGATACTCATTGTTGTCCGCAGCGGGCTCATACCACTGAATGTCAACAACAACATATTCCCAGCCGAAGGGCTTTAAATACTTTGCCATGTAATCGGCGTTCTTTCTGACTACCTCTTCGGTTACTGCGGCACCGTAACAGTCCCAGCTGTTCCAGCCCATGGGGGAAACACGTAAATCCATATCTTATACTCCTGTCTGTCAGATTCCAAGTATCGATGTTGCAAAAGAAAAATATATCAAAAGTGATAACGCATCTACGATGGTGGTAATGAAGGGGCTTGCGGTAACTGCCGGGTCAAAACCGATGCGCTTGACCAGCATGGGAAGCAGACATCCGATGAATTTGGCAATAACAACAGCCGCTACAAGGGTCATACATACCACCGCCGCAACCCAGATGGTTACCCTGTCTATAACAAGAAGTTTCACAAAGTTAGCCGCCGCAAGAGTCGCACCGCAGACAATGGCTACCCGGAACTCCTTCCATACTACTTTGAAAAGGTCCTTAAACCCTATCTCTTCAAGGGAAAGTCCACGAATGATGGTGGCGCTGGCCTGACCTCCGGCATTACCGCCGGTGTCCATGAGCATGGGGATGAATGCCGTTAAGATAGGCAATGCACCCAATGCTTCTTCGAAGCTTTCTATGATCTTTCCCGTAAAGGTTGCGGAAACCATGAGAAGAAGTAGCCAGGGGATCCTCTTTTTCCAGGTCTCCAGAACGCCGGTCTTCATATAGGGCTTGTCGGAAGGCACGATAGCTGCCATCTTTTCAATATCCTCTGTAGCCTCTTCTTCAAGGATATCCATGATATCATCGACGGTGATGATACCGACGAGTCTGTTCTCGTTGTCCACAACGGGCATCGATGTAAAGTCGTATTTCTGGAACTGTCTTGCTACATCTTCCTGGTCCATCAGGGTGTTGACCGAGATGACGTTCTCATGCATTATCTCGCCGATGATCGCATCCGGGTCGCTTAACAAAAGATATCTCAATGCGGCGGTTCCCACAAGGTGACGTCCCGCATCAAGAACGTAGCAGACATTGATGGTTTCGGAATCGATTCCCAGTTTTCTTATCCTCTCAAGTGACTGGGCTACCGTAAGGTTTTCCTTTAAGTCCACATACTCCACGGTCATGATGCTTCCCGCGGATTCCTCGGGGTACTTAAGAAGATGGTTAATGTCCCGTCTTGCCTCAGGACTTACGTTGGCAAGAAGTTTTTTAACGATATTTGCGGGCATCTCCTCGAAAAGGTCCGTAGCATCGTCGGCCATCATGTTGTTTATGATGCCGGCAGCATCGGAATCCGAAAGGGATGTGATGATGGTCTGCTGGTTGTCCACTTCAAGGTAGGAAAATACATCGGCCGCAGTGTCTTTGGGCAAAATCCTGAAGACCTTCAGCATGTCCTCCTTTTGCAGTTCTTCCAAAACCGCAGCGATATCCGCATCGTTTAAATCAGTCAGCTTCTGGCGAAGACTGGTATACTGCTTGGTCTCCAATAATTCAATGATCTCTTCCATAGCATTTTCTCCAATCCTGTGATCTTATTTTTTAAATATGGCTGTCCCGCGACGGGGACGGGGTTATCGGAGGATATATGGTCCGAACTCTTCATTTAAGATCACCTGCCTTTCAAAAATGTTATGTTAACTACTGTTCCTCGCAGTAGTAGGCTTCTCCCGTTTTCTCGATCAAAGCCTTGGATGCCGTGATTGAAATGACATCCCTCTCTATCTCCTCAAATCGTTCAAATCCGCATCTAATGAAAAAACAAACCTCGGCGTCGTAATTTATGTTAACCACTTCCACCTTTTGTTTTTCAAAATGCCGCCTTAATTTCTCGCCGTCGGCATAATCGGATCTCACGTTTGCCGAAATACCGTATTTCATTACCCCGGTCTTTGATGCTTCAAGACCGAGCTTCGCAGCCTCGCCGTACATCCTGGCAAGAGGTCCCGCTCCCAGAAGGGTTCCTCCGAAATATCTGGTAACAACGATGGCCGCATTTCTTACGCCCGTTTCCTTAAGGACATTGTAGATCGGAAGGCCTCCCGTCTGGGCAGGTTCGCCGTCATCGGCATATTTTACCTTGTCGGCGTCCTTTCCGATCACATAGGCATAACAGTTGTGCCTTGCGTCGTAATATTGCTTTTTCATGGATGTAACGAAGGCCTGTGCCTCCTCCTCCGTCGAGACGGGAGTAACATGGGCTATGAAACGGGATTTCTTTAACTCCGTCTCGGCCTCCCCGCCTTCAAGGAGAATGGTATAGGGTTCATTCATATTGTTTTTACTCCCCTTCGGGATTGGGCTGCGGGTTCATCAGACTCTGCAGGAATGCCTCGTATATCGCATATTGCTGATAATACAGGTCTTCCCAGCCGGGCTGTGCAAACCATGCTTCGTTGTGCTGGCACTTTCCGCCGGTGGGTGTCGCCGTATGGATCGTTCCCGCCTGCAAAGGATCAAGAGCGGCATTGTCGCCAAGTGCCGTCGAGCCCTGTAAAAGAGCCTCATCTTCGGGCGGAATGAACTGTCCCACGCCTTCATAAGCAAAAGGACAAAGATCCGTTGCGGGAAGATGATCTATAGCACAGATACGACCGACGAAGTGAACGTTACAGGTCTCCGTGGGAACCGTATCCTTTGTGAAATATTCGCTGTAAACATCCGTACAGTTGGCAGTGGGGAGAAGTCCCGACTGTCTGCAGACCGTACATCTTTCAATACCTGAAGGAACCTCAAATCCGATATCGGGGAGATCCTCATGGATACGTTCCATGATTGCTTTCCAGATTCCCCTTACGGGCCTTGTTTCCGCATCCTTCATTACCAGGTTGTTGTCGTATCCCACCCAGCTGGTTCCGGTGTAATAGGGTGTGTAAGCTGAGAACCAGACGTCCTTCTGATCGGAAGTCGTACCCGTCTTACCGGCAATAGACATTCCTGAAAACCTTGCGGAAGTACCGGTACCCTTTGTGATAACATCCTGCATTGCATTTGTAAGAAGAAAAGCCGTAGTTTCCTGCAGTACCTGATGCTTCTCCTGAACTGCGGTGCGATCAAGGATGAGATTTCCGTCCGCATCCTCTATTCTCGTATAATAGATGGGCTCCTGATAGATTCCTCCGTTGGCGATAGCTGCGTATGCGGCACCAAGTTCGATATTGATAACACCATCCGTAACACCGCCCAGTGCAAGGGGCTGCCCGATATCCGTATATATCTGACCGTTTACGACTTTACTGTCGTAAATGGTTGTAAATCCAAAATTGATAAGATACTCATAAGCAAGCTGTGGATCGATGACGGTGATACATTTAACCGCGATAACGTTCATGGACTGCTCGATACTATATCTTATGTTAACTAATCCTCTGTATTCGTCCTTACCAAACCAGTTGGTTACGGGGGTTCCGTTGTAGTAGTTAAAAGGAGCATCGTTGAATACGGTAGCAAGGGTCATTCCCTTGGCATCGATTGCGGGACCGAAGGACGCAAGTACCTTAAAGCAGGAACCGGGCTGTCTCTTTGCCTGAGTCGCGCGGTTAAAGCTTGCGCTCTTATCCTTAAGTCCGCGTCCGCCGTTTATTGCAACGACTTTACCCGTGGACTGCTCAATAAGCGAAAATGATATCTGAGGCTCCTCGAATATTTCGGGCTCGCTCTCGGCGAACACCTCGTCGCCTTCCATGAGAACCGCCTGCTTGTATTCCTCTATTGCATCGTAAGCTTCCTGAGGCTCTGAGAACATCATGTTGAAGCTTGCGTTCTGCTGTCTGAAATATGCCTTGAACATTTCGGCGCTGTGGTTCTCAAATGAACCGTCTGCCTTAAGGACCGTTAATCTGTAATCGTTCAAAAGATACTTAAGAACGGGGTAATTCTCCTCGTTGGCTATCTCCTCGTCGACGATCTTCTGGATCTTTGAGTCCTGAGTGGAATAGATCTTGATACCACCGCTGTACATTAAGGTGTAAACCTGGTTCTCATTGTAGCCGGCATTCAAAAGGTCCTGTCTTACCTGCTTGGTAAGAGCATCTACAAAATAAGAAGTAACCGTATTTGCAGTGCTTGTCTGCTCCTCATTGACTGTCTTTATCCTTGAGTAAACATCATCCGCAAGGCACCTCTCGTATTCTTCTTCCGTGATGTAACCCTGTACATACATGTGCTCAAGAACGTCCTCACGTCTTCCCGCATTGTTTTCGGGATAGATGATGGGGTTGTATCTCGTCGGGTTCTGGGCGATACCTGCGATTACCGCAGCCTCGGAAGGGCCAAGTTCTGAAGCGTTCTTTCCGAAATATCTTAAGCTTGCCGCCTGTACACCCAGTGTATTCTGACCGAGGTTGATGGTATTTAAGTAGTTTACAAGGATCTCGTCCTTGGTCATCTTCTTTTCAAGCTGGATCGCAAGATACTGCTCCTGAACCTTACGCTTTACCTTTTCAACGTCGCTGTTCTCGCTGGTCCAGTCGGTAAATACATTATTTTTAAGAAGCTGCTGGGTTATGGTACTTGCGCCCTGTCCCAGATGTCCGCTCTTCAATGCGGAAAAGCCCGCACGGAGGATACCCTGGATATCGATACCGTTATGATCGTAAAAACGCTCATCCTCGATGGCAACGAAAGCATGCTTCACATCATCCGATATCTGCTCGCTTGAAACCGGGATACGGTTTGCATTTGCCGAAACCAGCTTGGCTATCTGCTTGCCGTCGGTATCATAAACAAATGAAGACCTTCCGGAAGGTGTGACCGTGATGTTGGTGATATCGGGAGCCGAATCCAGTATTCCCTTAAAGGTTCCGATCCCCATGGCAGCCGCGATTATACCGCCACCTATAAGAACAACAAAGAATGCCTCAAGAAGCAAAAGCAAAAATTTTCTCGACCACTTCGGTCCTCTGGCATTTAAATCTATCTTACGTTTTGTTATACCGTTTCTGCCGTAATTCATTGTAAATTCCTTTCATTTCGAACGCGATTTTTCATCATCAAAACACGATGTACCGAATTTTTTAGACAAAAACCCACAATTCAATACATTATACCAAATCATACACCTGTTGAGAAGAATAATTCTTAAAATCCTCATAAGGAATCGATAAAAATTTATTTGCTTTTTCCCGTTGACAACTATCTGACCCCGTGATAATATATCGGTTGCGTGCTGATGTGGCTCAGTCGGTAGAGCGTCGCCTTGGTAAGGCGGAGGTCACGGGTTCGATTCCCGTCATCAGCTTTTTCTGATAACCGTGAAAATGTACCTGACGTATATTTTCACGGTTTTTTGTTTCTACTTGTAATTTTTTTTGTAAAAATCTCTCTTTTCGGTTAATTTTTTTTAAACATGCATGTGTTATAAATCAAATGTTGGTAACAAAAACGACCATATTTTTTCATTGGAGGACAATTGCATGTTTAAATCAATAACTGCCAAGATCATGAGTCTGGTAATCCTTCTTCCGGTGATCTTTGTTGTTTGTATGTACCTTGTAAGTACAAACGTCAAAAAACTGGGAGACGCAGCAGATCAGCTTGCGGAAGAAAATGTTGTGATCGAAAGGAACATCGGTATCATAAGCACTAACGTTCAGTCACTTGTAAAAAGAGTCTATCAGATGAAGGATTTCGCAAGAGACAACAATTCCTTTATGGGCTATATCTACGGAGTTTCCGGTATTCAGGAATGTGAACTCATGTCCGAATCACTTGAGTCACTTCGTCCCATACTTATGAGTATGTACAACGATAAGTACCCCACATCCGTTGACGAACTCAAGAAGATACAGACCGAATACGCCGATGTTTATGACGCTTCTTTCACAGTGATCGAAGCAAAAGGCGATGTTCTCGGATATCTTGATACTCTGCCCGATGAACAGGCCGAAGCACTCATGCTGAACTGGTCGATCTTAAGTTACATAGAAGCTACGGAATATATTGTTGATGCATATACAAAGCTCTTTGAAGAATACAACGCAGACGGAAGCCTCACATATGACGAATCCGGAAACATCACCTCCCAGTGGTGGATCGACGCGCAGAACATGGCTACCATGTCACGTTACGTTGAAGGATTTGCATTAAACGTTTTTAAAGACGGCGCATACGTTACCGAAAAGAAGGAAGACGGAACCGTATCTCAGATTTCAACGAGAGTCCTCGGCGAATACACCATAAGAGAAGCATCCGACGCCAATGTTGCCGCTGCAACCGCAAGAGTAAATGCAATAAGCAAAACTCTCAGAACCATTACCATAATCTTCGTTGCGTTATTCCTTGCAGTTGCTGTCGTGATCATGATCGTGTTAAAGAACATCATCAGACCCGCAGTAGCGGCAGCCGATGAAATGACAGAGATCATATCCGGTATCTCCGCAGGCAGAGGCGATCTGACAAAACGCTTTGATATCAAAGGCAATGACGAGATCAGCAAGCTCCTTACCGGTATAAACGCATTCATGGATCAGCTGCAGAATGTAATAAGAAAGATCCGCGAAGAGTCCGGCAACCTCAACGATTCCGTATTAAGACTCAACGATCAGATCGTTGTATCGGATGACAGCACTTCAAATGTTTCCGCAGTTTCGGAAGAGCTTGCGGCAAACATGCAGGAGATCAACAACACGGTTGAACAGCTTCTTCACAGCGCAACCGAGATTTCCCAGCAGGCAGAAAACATGAGCGGCCGTGTCAGCGAAGGCTACAGTTTCGTCGGTGAAGTTCAGGGCCGTGCTACCGAGGTCAAGAGCCTGTCCGTAACCAACAAGAAGAACGCCGAGATGATGATCGGTGAAAGAAGGGCCAACCTTAACGAAGCCATCGAAAGCAGTAAGAACGTTGAAAAGATCAACAATCTTACCGAAGAGATCCTTTCCATCTCCAGTCAGACCAACCTCCTTGCACTTAACGCTTCCATCGAAGCTGCCCGTGCAGGTGAAGCAGGTAAGGGCTTCGCAGTAGTTGCGGATGAGATCAGAACCCTGGCAGATTCCAGCAGAAAGGCAGCAAACAACATTCAGTCCATCAGCAGACTTGTAAATGAAGCCGTTGCTCTCCTTTCCCAGAACGCTGACGAGATCCTTCAGTACATCGACGAGACCGTCTTAAATGATTATGAGCAGTTTGTAGGTTACTCCGAACAGTATTATCAGGATGCAGAGAGCATGCGAGAGATCCTCGGTGAATTCCAGCAAAACTCCCAGAACCTCTCTTCCACCCTTACGGAAGTTTCCACAAGCGTTGACAACGTTAACCGTGCGGTTTCCGAAAGCTCCTCCGGCATTACAATGGTAGCTGATGAAGCCACCAAGTTATCCTGCTCCATGAGCGATATCCGCGAAGAAGCCGAAAAGAACAACCGCATCTCCGACAGTCTGAAGGACGAAGTCGAGAAGTTCACAAATATCTGATAACAAAAAGGAAGGACTTGGGATCGATTCCCAAGTCCTTTTTTGATGTCCGGATCAGTTGTTCTTTATCTCATATCTTGAATAAAACCAATATCCTGCAGCGATAAAAACAATACCAAGCAATACATATATTATCGGAACAGCCTGATACTCGGTAAGCATGGTCCCCAGTTTTATCAGTCGATAATCATACACCACATGGGGTGAGATGATCGCCGGCGACAATATGGATGTCACCTGTGAAAGTACCCTCTGCTCAAGGGGCACAACTGTAGAAATGATAAACATTCCGAAGGATCCGCCTATGACTATGGCCATTGTTGCAACGCCGTTTCTTGTTACATTCGAAACAAAAAGTGCAACCGCCGTAAGAAGAAAACTGAAGGTGATAAGCAATGCCAGTATTGCCAGTTCTACCTGCCACATTGTCATATCCGCAACCGCCAGAGGATAGGTGATCTGGATCTTTGCCTTCATTCCCACGAATCCCCACACAAGGCCCACATAGGAGAAAAATCCCAACACCACCATTGCAAGAGAAGCCATTACATACGTCATCCCCGCCAGGACTTTCGCAAGATACAGTTCCTTGGAGCCGTTTATTGCCGATCTGATCATGGGATCTGTCCTGCGCTGCGTTTCAATGGCAAATACCGAAGCGATCCCCGTAGCGATCAGAATGATCATATAAATTCCGTAATTTGAAGTTCCTTCCGTCACACCGTAGGAAACCGTATTGTCATACATTACAAAAGGTTTTCCCAGGTCTTTTTCTTTTTCCCGCCAGTACTCCTTCTCACTCTCCGTAAGTTTTAAAGAGTCATAACCCGCTTCGATAAGCTCTTCTCTCTCGCTGTAGACCCGCTTTGCATCCACGTTTTCGAAAGCCGGCACATTTTTGAATTTGGCATTTCTTTCCATTACATTGCCGACCCAGTCACGGACATCCGTGTATTTAAGGTCCTCAGCACCTGTAAGGTTGCCGTAATCGTCCGTTGCCGCAAGCATTTCACCGATCAATGCGTCATCTATGACCTGTCCGTCGGTTTCACGATAGGCGGGCAGATCCGCCGGATCTATATTTCCTCTTACTTCAAATTCACCCTGTATAAATGTAAAAACAAACATCACCGCCAAAGTGATCATCGCTACTTTGTTTTTCAGTATCTTAAGCAGTTCAAATCCGTATAAAGCAAAAAAACGATTCTTCTTTTTCATTTCCCCTTCTCCTACTCAAATTCCTTCAGATAAAAGTCTTCAAGGCTTCCGTCGGATTCCTTCCAGGAACCCTGCCAGATGATCTGGCCGCTCTTCATCATGATGATCCTGTCGGCGATATGCTCCACATCGGACACGATATGGGTGGACAGGACCACTATGGATTCTTTTCCAAGTTCCTCGATAAGGTTTCTGAAACGCACTCTTTCCTTAGGATCAAGGCCCGCAGTGGGCTCATCAAGGATCAGCACCTCGGGGCGGTTGATGAGGGCCTGGGCAATACCCAGTCTCTGCTTCATTCCGCCGGAATACTTCTTAACCTTCACGCCGGCCACGTCCTTTAATCCCACAAGATCAAGGAGTTCTGCGCATCTTGCCTTTGCAGCCTTTTTATCAAGGCCCTTAAGGGCGCAAAAATACATAAGAAAATCCTTTCCCGTAAACTCGGGATAATATCCGAAATCCTGAGGAAGATATCCCAGGACATTCCTGTACTCTTCGCTTGTAACGGAAAGGCCGTTATAGGACAGTTCTCCGCTTGTGGGAGAAAGGATACCGCACATCATGCGCATAAGTGTTGTTTTTCCTGCGCCGTTTGCGCCAAGAAGTCCGATGACACCTTTCTTAAGTTCAAAACTCATTCTGTCTACGGCGATCTTGCTGCCGTATTGCTTTGTAAGTCTGTCAGCTATCAGTTCCATGACAGTTCCTCCGTATTTACAGTCTTCTTAAATTCAACTATTTCTATTACGATCAGTACCGCGGTTAATAACAGCAAAAGGCTGTTGTCAGGCGTGAACGAGGCCGCAGTCGTTTCAACGATCAGCTTTAAGAGAAAGACTCCCGCTGCAACCGCGAAACATGACCAGACATTTTCTCTGCCGAATTTTGTTCTTTCAAGAACAAAGCAAAGGATATTTGTTACACAATGGGGCAGGATCAGGTTAATTCCCGCAGTCAGCATGCTGCCTGCCTCACCCTTCGAAAACAGTGCCGCTGCAGCAAGGATCGCCGCGAACTGGGCTGCTCCGATCAGGATCATCCGCGCAAAGAATGCGCTTTTTGCCGACAAAAGTGTGGTCTGTTCAAGTTCCGCCATGTTGTGGGCTTCGGCGCGCATTGCCTCTATAACTCCAAGACCTGCCAGAAACGGCATTACATCCGCTGCCACTTTGAAGAGGGGTGCGAATTTCACGCTCGCTTCAAACAGCGGAAGAAGAACGATCACTACCGCAGTCAGCCAGGCATAAACCCTGATGTACCTTGCCTGAACAAATATCTGTGCCGGTATCGTGGCACGCTTTCTTTTTTCTTTTTCCGCTACGGATCTTATAAATGCGTCTTTTCTGAAAGGATCGGGCGTACCCGCGTATGCTTTCAGTGCGTCTTTAAGTTCTCTGTCCTTCATCAGCCGTTCCCCCTTTCCAAGAGTTCTTTTAGCTTTGCTTTGGCTTCTTTAAGTCTCCGATAGACCGCGAATCTCGACATTTTGCAGATCCTTGCGATCTCGGCGATGGGTTCATCGTTTACGAATCTCAATACCACCATTTCCCGATCTTCCGGCTCAAGCCTTTCAAGTGCTTCATGTATCGCCTGCCTTGTCACCAGATCGTCCTCAAACTCATACGATACGTTTAACGCCTCTTCATCTTCCACCGTCATGGGCTTTATACGCCTGTACTCGTCTATGCAGAGATTTCTTGCGATGGTATAAAGAAAACGTTCCGGCTCCTCACATTCCGACTTCAAAAACTTAAGAAAAGTCTCCTGCGTCAGATCCTCCGCCAATGCCCTGTTATTTACTTTATAAAAGATATACCGGTATATCTTGTCGTAGTACTGTTCTATATCCATGGATTACCTCGTTCATACTGTTAGACGGATTAAGTATATAAGATGTGCGGGATTTTTGAAATTTTTTTCAAAAAATAAAAAAAGCGACCGGTCAGGCACCGGTCGCTGTTTTGTTTTTACAGGTTTGCTTTTTCGACATCCGTGATATCCACGTCTTTGGTTTCTTTTATGTTGATCGCAAACAGGATCGTTGCGATGACGAGGATCGGGATGAAGGTAAAGAGCTGAAGGAGGCTCACATTCTGAGATCCGATCTTTGAGAACATCACACCAAGGATCATGGAAACGATCATCTGGATACCGCCTGCGTAGGTGATCACGCCCGTTACGGAAGATCTGATATGGGTGGGCGTAGATTCCGCGGGAATAACAAAAAACAGGCAATCCGAGAAGGACCACAATCCTCCGTAGAAGATACCGTTTGCTATGGAGATTGCAACGATACCTGCTCCGTTTCTTGCAAGAAGAATAAATGCGAGCTGTCCAAGGATACAGGTAACTGCAAACAGCAGGCAGGAGTTCTTTCTTCCCATCCAGTCTGAAAGGAAGCCTGAGAAGAATGCGCAGATCGCATATACCAGAGGCTCTATGATCAGGAAGAGGTTAATGTTCTCAAGATGTCCGAAGGCGATGAGGGTCTCGTTTTCGTAACCCTTGATACCTACGGCAACTTCAAAGATACACATAACGATGAGCACCCATTTGAGCTGTTTGCTGTGGGTAATGTATCTCCAGGCGGGCAAAAAGCCGGTAGCTTCGGCTTTCTTATTCGCTTCGTCATTTGCACGTTCTTCGTCGGACTTCTTTAAATAGTCCGTACGCTGCTTGATATACGCAGGCGTTTCGTGAGTAAGAAGAATGCAGGAAACACCGATAACCAATGTAACAAGAACGGGGATCAGGAATACCATTCTCCAGCTTTCGGGATTTGTTTCCGAATAGAAGGTCGACCTTAAAACTCCGATCAGGGAAACCGACATCAGCGCGATACCCTTTGTTATGGAGCAGAATTTCGCCCTGTGTTTCTGAGGCGCAACTTCCATGATGTAGATCACCTGAATATCGTTTGGTGTAAAGAAAGTTGTTACCACAGTTCCGATAACGTACCAGTAAATGTTTCCTGCGATCATGCAAAGAAGCATTCCAAGCCCCATTCCCAGTGTGTTGATGACAAGGAAAGGCTTTCTTCCGAATTTGTCGGGAAGCATTTTGTAAAGCGGAAGCAGGAAAGTCAGGATATAGGTAGGGATCGTTGCAATGGCCATTTTACTTATGGCACCCTCATATTCCGGGTCGGCCGTGGAAAAAGAACCTATATTGCAAAGGTCGAAGATCATGTAAGGCTTTATCTTGTCATAAAGATTCGATGCGATCTCGTCCGCGATATAGACCACGGTAAGGATCACCAGCGCAAGCCCCACATATTTGAGGAATTTTGTTGATGCAGCGGATTTCCGCTCCAAAGAAGCAAGTTCTTTTTGCTCCTTTAGATGCCTTTTCTCCGCCGAAAGTGCGTTTTCTTTTTTCATTTGTTCACCCCTATACATTTGATCGTGGACATGTTCCACAAGTTGATAATAACACCCGGAAACAGGGTTTTCCAGTATAAAAAACGGCCAAAATCCGCTTAAAAAGCCGAGTTTCCGAAACTGCCTTGAAACAATAGAGTTTCCATAAAAAGAAAAATAATAGTTTATTTCGCGACATTAATTCCCCTGTAACAATAAGGGTATATAATCTTTCTACTAAAAAGGGGAATACTGCATGATCGGATATTCGGAACTTATCGAATGGCTGGATCCGGCGGAACTTCAAAAGATGCAGGAATCTTTTTCGGAGATAACCGGAATGTCATCGGTCACAATCGATATGGACGGAAACAGGCTTTCAAGAACCACCGGAAGCTCTGATTATTGCGACCTTTTATCCACAAGTTCCGGCTCTTTCAAGCGGCTTTGCACCCACGGCAGGATCTACGGTGCGAAGGAAGCGGCTTCTTTGGGTCACGGTACCTATTATTTTGCTACCGACGGCCTGATCGAATTCTCGGCTCCTATCATAATCGACGGTGAAATAATCGCATGCCTTGTGGGAGGCATGGTCTTTGAGTACGTTCCGGAAGAAGAACGCATCAAGGCCCTTGCCAAAAAACTCATGCTGGATCCCGAGAAATTGTGGAAGGCCGCAAAAAAAACACCTGTCTGCTCCATCGAATCCGTTGAAAAAGCCGCAAAATTCCTTTACGACGTTGCTGCCATCGTTGCAGGTACCGCAACCAGCCGTATTCAGATGGATAAAGCCGCCAAGGAACTGGCCCGCGCAAGCCGAATGCAGAATGACTTCGTGGCCAACATGAGCCATGAGATCAGAACCCCCATGAACGCAGTCATCGGAATGGCCGATATAGCCCTTCAGGCGGAAATGTCCCCGGAGGCTCAGGAATATGTAAGCCAGATCCGTATTTCCGGCCAGTCCCTTCTTCATATAGTCAACGATATCCTTGACTACTCAAAGATCTCAGCGGGCAAGATGGACATATTCGAGGATCGCTACGACCTGGCCCTTCTTGTTCGAAACTCTACAAACATAATAACAAACAGGCTTCGCGGAAAAGAAAACGAGATAGCTTTTCTTCTTGACATTCATCCAAGCACCCCCAGATATCTTTACGGGGATCCCTCAAGGATACAGCAGGTGCTTGTCAACATATGTAACAATGCGGTTAAGTTTACAAACAAGGGTTATATAAAGGTCAGCATCCGAGCATTTCCCCTTGATGACGACCATGTGACACTTTCCGCCAAAGTCACCGACACGGGTATCGGAATAAAGCCCCAGGACAGAAGCAAGCTGTTCCGCTCCTTTACCCAGGTTGACAGTAAACGAAACAGAAATGTTGAAGGCACCGGTCTTGGCCTTGCCATAGTAAAACAGCTGGTGACTCTGATGCACGGAACCGTGGACGTGGACAGTACGTACGGTGTGGGCAGTACCTTCACGCTTGAAATCCCGCAAAGAGTTGCAGAACGTGCACCTTTCGCAAAGATAGAAAATCCTTCGAACTATGCTGTCATCGGTTTCTTCTCAAATTCCCATGTTGCTCACAATTTCAGGGATATCCTTGATATGGAGAACGTTGCGGTGGATTCCTTTGTTTATGATGAAACTGCGCCGAGATTGTTTGAAAGATGGTTTGCCGATCACGAAATGAGAAAATGCTTCTTCTTCACGGACGAGAGAAGTCTGGAAAGAGGCATCTTTAAAGATATCGATCTGTCGGCCCCCCGCTACAAAGAAATAAGGCCAAGGATACTTGCGGAGCCCTTTACAGAGGGGGAACCCTGGAAGGACATTCCGCGGATCGTCGTGGTAAAGAAACCCTTCTGTCCGCTTAAGGCCCTTGAATCCATTGAAATAAAATGCGATTTACCAAACGCAAAGGATGCTGTTCCTTCCAAGAAAGCGGCATTTTCCGCGCCCGATGCAAAGATACTTGTTGTGGATGACAACAAAGTCAATCTCCGCGTCGCACAGAAGATGCTTGAAATGTTCGAGACCAAAGTCGACAGGGCTTATTCGGGCAAAGAGGCCATGGAGCTTATCAGTAACAACAAATATGATCTGATCTTTATGGACCACATGATGCCCGAGCTTGACGGTGTGGACACTACCCGCCTTATAAGGCGCTTCCATCCGGAAATGTCCGATGTTCCCATCATCGCCCTTACCGCAAATGCGGTGGATGAGGTGCGTGCGCTGTTCTTAAGCGAGGGAATGAATGATTTCATTGCCAAACCTATCGAATTGAATATCCTGTCGGATAAATTAAAGACCTGGCTTCCCAAAGGGAAGATCCGGGAAGAAAACAAAACAGCGACCGGTGCCTGACCGGTCGCTGTTTTTATCATTCCTGTTCTTTATATTTGAATACGTCGGTTCTTTCCGTAATGCCGATGGTATTAAAATACGAATGCAGATCGTTTAAGGCATTGCGGAACCGTTTCAAAGCCATCATTGCTTCTTCGAAGCGCTGCTTTGCGAGGCTCATCTTGTATTCCATCTTTGCTTCGAAGCATTCCACCGCGAGTTTGTGAAGTTCAAAATGAGCTTCAACGGCATTCTTGAAAGCCTCGGACCCGGTTATTCTTTCATCCGTCATTTCGGATACCCAACGGCCGAATTTACACTCGGTGGGATTGTTAAGCTGCGTCAGGCGAAGGGATTCGAATTCCACCATGTTGTTGTAGAGTCGCCAGGTGAGAGTTACATGATCGGTTTCAAAGACACAGAGATCGTCATGCATCGTGGGAGCGGAATTATGTCTGAACATGTCGTTTCTTGCATTATCCACTTCTCTTGATATCTTGTAAAGGTGACGTCCCGTATCAAGGCACTCCGCCGAAAGATTTCTGTAGCCTTCGGTAAGTCGGTCTACGCTTCCCATGAACTTCTTGCTCAAAAGCATCTTCTTATCCGATTCATCGAAGATTATCTCCGCATCCGAAAGCATGGAATCCATTCTTCTTCCTATACTCTCCATTCGGATATTTATCTGTGAAACATACTTTTTGAGTTTCGCTATTGCAGCCCAGAATTCCGGATTTCGCTTCATCTGAGCACTGTCTTCGCCGGGAATATCTATACTTTCAAGGATCTTCTCCGTCTGCCTCATCTGAACAAGGCAGGGTTCGTAGGAATCACGGATCTGATAGGCAAGGGCCATGAATTCGCCGTTTGAGTTTCTTAAAGAAAGATCTCCGCTCTCTATTCCCGTCCTTGAATCCTGAATACTCTTCGCCACATCCTGCAAAGCCGCGATCTGTTCAAGCATTGCCTTTAAGCAGGAGCTGTCGGCGATCTTTAACTGCGCTTCGTTTATCCTGGCAAGGTAATGGTTGTTTCTTTTTACATGCTTATCAAGCATCCGGTTGAAGGCATCCGCAACCTCCGGGTCGTCAAATTCCTCCCTGTCGATGGGCTTGAAATTCTCGTTTCCGAAGTCATCCATCGCTTTCAGAAGCCTGCTAATGTCACTCTCCGCACCGTTCTTCATATTCCCCTCCTAATGTGCGCCAAAAAGCATAAATATTGTACATTTTCCATGTTAATGGTATATTAAAAGAGTATACGTACTTAGGGGGAGGGCGTATCTGTTATTCTTTTGTTTTCGGAGTTTCATCCGCTCTTTTCACTTTGTTAAAAACATAACTTTTATTTCTTTAGAATTTTTTTATTGACAAAAGCAAAACTCTGAATTATTGTAAAGAAAAGTTATGTAAGCGCTTACACAGAATTTGTTAAATCTTGCACAAAAACAAAAAAATATAATGGAGGTTTTAAGAAATGTCTATAAATTATTTTGATCTTACCGGTCAGGTTGCCGTAGTTACCGGCGCTTCAACAGGTCTCGGAGTCCAAATGGCAAAGGCCCTTGCTAACCAGGGCGCAAACATTGTCGCTCTCGCAAGAAGAAAAAACCTTGTTGACGAAGTTGCCGCATCCATAGAAGCGGAATTTGGTGTCAAGGCCATCGGAGTCTCCTGCGACATTACGGACACAGCACAGATACATGACGCTGTAAGCGAAGTAATGGACAAATTCGGAAGGATCGATATTCTCATAAACAATGCGGGCACCGGCGCGGTTGCTCCCGCTGAGGAAATTACCGACGAGCAGTTTGACAACGAAATGAAGATCGACCTCTTCGGTTCCTTCAAGGTAGCAAGGGAAGTTGCAAATCAGGCAATGCTTCCTGCCAAGTACGGCCGCATCATAAACATAGCTTCCATGTACGGCCTTGTGGGTAATAAGATCGCACCCGCTTCTCCCTATCACGCTGCAAAGGGCGGCCTTGTAAACCTTACAAGAGCGCTTGCC
Source organism: Lachnospiraceae bacterium (assembly GCA_016281385.1). GTDB lineage: Bacteria > Bacillota > Clostridia > Lachnospirales > Lachnospiraceae > UBA1258. The sequence continues at coordinate 29,639 of JAEEIN010000095.1, forward strand.
TGCGAATGGGGTGAAAAGGGCATCAATGTCAACGCCATCTGCCCCGGTTATTTCGAAACTCCTCTTACCAAGGAGACTTTAGACAGCGAGTTCTTCCAGAATTATGCAAAAACAATGATCCCCCTGACCCGCTACGGTAAAGAAGGTGAGCTTGATACTGCAGCTATCTTCCTCTCCTCTTCCTTAAGCACCTATGTTAACGGTGTCATTCTTCCCGTTGACGGCGGCTATACCGCACTTTGATATTGCTTATTTCAGTATTTCCCCTTTAATATATGCAAAAAGACGTTCGGCAACATCGCCGAACGTCTTTTGTTTATCATCATTCATGTTTTTTCGTTTCATAGGAAAGGTCGAAGCCCTTCGTATCAAACATCTTATAAAAATCACTGAATATTCTCTGCACTATGGTATCGATATTGTCCGTGCCTGCGTTTATCAGGATCGCCACATGCTGTGTACGGCTGTAACGTGTATAAATATCGACAGCTCTGATATTCTTCCTTACCGCAAGTTCCATGACACCCGATGCCCTTTCTAGGTCATCGTCGCTTATGGGGAAGTCAGGCTTCGGTGCTGCGGTGATGGTCACGATCTCAAAGGTATGTCCGTACCGCTCTCCCATCTTCTTGACATATTCATACAGTAACGAGAAATCCTGGTGATCGACGGACATTGCACCATTGTAGCCTTCTCCGGTTATCAGCTCGTCAATGAATCTCTGAAGATCCACAGCCACGCTTTCAACGGATGCATACTCAACGTTGTCCTCCAGTTCCGGAGAAGCTTTTATAAGAAGCTCATCCCTCTCAAAAAGTTCAAGAAAGATATTAAGAAGATTCGGATCGAACTGAGACCCCCTTCCTCTGTCAAACTGTTCCCTGATCTGACCTTTGGTAAGTTTCTTTCTGTAGATACGGTCGGAGCTCATTGCATCATATGCATCGGCGATTCCGACGATACGAGCATGCTCCGGTATCTGCTCTCCCACAAGTCCGTCGGGATAACCGTGACCGTCGTATCTTTCATGATGGTGAGCCGCTACGGCAGCTGCGCCGGGGATCATGATCATGTTATCAAGTATTTCCGATCCCACGGTGGTATGGGATTTCATTACACTGAATTCAAGTTCGTCAAGCTTTCCCGGCTTATTGAGGATCGAGTCCGGAACACCGATCTTTCCGATATCATGAAGAAGGGCTTCGCGCCTAAGCATATCCTGTTCCGTCTTTGAATAGCCCATTGCCTTTGCCAGCATGACCGAATACTCCGCTACACGGAAGGAATGACCGTTTGTGTATCTGTCCTTGGCATCGATGGCCTGTGCAAGGGTACGGAGCATCTGGAATGACATGGCGTCCACTCTGTCAAGATACTTGGACTTCTCCGCATCCACCAATGCCTCATTAAGCCTTTCACGCCTTTCTGCCAGTGTATCAAGAATGATCCTGCAGATAACAAAAATGCCGACATTAAAAGCGAATGCTATTGAAGCTTCGGGACCGATATCCGTGTTATATCCCGGATCCAGCGCCCTTGCAACCACTGCTATGGTAAATCCCACAAGTCCCAGCAGCAATGCCCTTGTAGTAAGCTTTCTGTCTTCATAAAGAATGCTTACGATGATCGGCATCGTAAAGATACATAACGTAGAAGCAAACTGATAATGTGAAAATGCCACATTGGTACAGATAATGATGCACACGATTATCAGTACGTTTTTATGCAATTCATAATCTTTTGATTTTCGGATGATGTACTGCCCGACAAAGATGGATATGAAGTTAATGGCAGTTGTAAGAACAAGATATCTTAAGAGCTTGATGACTATGGTATCGGGACCGTAGCCCTGAGATCGCGTGACGTAAAGAAGGATGTTCCCGATAACTTCCGTAACAAAGATCATCCCCGCGATGGCAAACTGAGTTATGGTTATAATACGCTTCCAGCGTTCATAATCTATGGTGTCTTTTTTCACGTGCCCGCCCCAATTTCCTTCTGCATATTAACATAATTATATCATCTTTTTTCACAAAGAAAAGAAATTTTTTCTCGAATTTTCGTTAAAAATGACAGGTGGCACAGAAAAAGTCCTTTTCTGTGCCACTTTTATGTAAACCATATTTTGTTTCCGATCTAGTTTGCCCTTGCGTCTTCCAGTTTCTCTTCCAGTTCTTTCTTGGCCTTTTTTGCGTTCCTTATGTCATTGAACTGCTTGGCAAAAGCCTCGTCATAGCCGCCTTCCATGTACATTTCGTAGTATTTGCGGCCAAGGGCTGCGTATGAGCGGTTGATAACATTGTCGCAGGTGCTTATCTCGCCCTTGATGGAAAGAATGTCAGCGGTGTTCTTTCCCTTGCTGATGAGCTTTCCCGTAAGGTCGGTTAATTTTTCCGTAAGGTCATTAAAATTCATTTTTATTCCCTCCTCATGTCCTCTATAAATTTCTTAAGTTTGTTTCTCGCTCTCTGAAGTGCGTTATCCGTAGATTTTTCATCCTTTGAGAGGATCCTTGCTATGTCTGCATAACCCATTCCCGTCTGGTACAGTTCCACCGTCTGTCGTTCAAAGGTTGAAAGATCGTTCTCTATGAAGTTTTCAATTGCATGGACGGTCTCGTTATCTATCAGTATCTTCTCGGGATTGCCTGAATCCTCTCCGAGAACCTCCATAAGAGGCTGTGCATCTTCCCCGTCGTTTTCCGACGAATATAAGGAAATGTAGGTATTAAGGGGCGCATGCTTCTTTCTGCCGGAAGCCGTGACCGCATTATAGACCTGCCTTGAAATGCAAAGCTCCGCAAAGGTAAAAAAGCTTGCATCACGACCGGGATCGTAATCCCTCATGGCATTTACAAGCCCTATCATCCCTTCCTGGATAAGATCCTCGGGCTCGGCTCCGAATATGTACATGGAGCTGGCAACCTTCTTTACAAGGCCCTTGTATTTATTTAACAGGTAAACCTCTATCTCCCTTTCCCCGTCTCTTAAACGGGTGATGAGTTCCTCATCGGAGAAGGCTTCAAAATCTGTATTCACTCGTTCATCCCTTTTTAATACGCTGCCTTACTATCTCGTAAGCAAGAACGCCTGCGGCTACGGAAGCATTTAACGAATCGATATCACCCTTCATGGGTATCGAAGCGATGAAATCGCAGTTCTTCTTAACAAGCGTTCCGACTCCCGATCCTTCGTTACCGATGACAAGTCCCATGGGACCGGTAAGATCCAGATCGTACATGGTGGTTCCGTCCATATCGGCGCAGACAAACCACATGTTTCTGGTCTTCTTAAGTTCCTCAATGGTCTTTGAAAGATTGGTAACCTTTACAACGGGAGTATAGTTAAGAGCCCCCGCGGATGTCCTTGCAACCGTTGATGTAAGTCCCACTGCCCTGTCCTTCGGAATGATGACACCGTGGGCTCCCGCAAGGTTTGCGGTACGGATTATGGCTCCGAGGTTGTGGGGATCTTCAATATTATCAAGTATAAAAACAAAAGGCGCTTCACCTTTTTCTTCTGCCAGTTTAAAGATGTCATCAAGCTCGGAGTAGTCGTAAGCGGCGCATACCGCTATGACACCCTGGTGCTTGCCGGTCTCAGACATCTGGTCCAGCCTTTCCTTCGCAACATACTTAATGACCGTATCCTGCTTTCTTGCCTCACGCTTTATGGTCTGTATGGGGCCGTCCTGACATCCGTCAAGAATAAAAAGACGGTCAACGGTCTTGCCGCTTCTGAAGGCCTCTATTACCGCATTTCTGCCCTCTATATGAGATTCGTTTATTTCCATTGCATTAATCCTCTTTCAATCTGCCGGTCTTTTCAAGCCCAAGTTTACATAACTCAACAGCCCTGTGAGTCTCGCCTTTGAGATAGAGATATCCCATGACCGCTTCAAAACCCGTGGCCTTTCTGTAGTCGCCGACACTTGCGTTCTTCGCCGAAGTCTGTGACTTGGCATTTCTGCCCCGCTTATACTGGGCTGTCTCCGCTTCGGTAAAAGTCTCTGCAAGTGCATCCGCAAGCGCAGCCTGTGTTTTGGCATTTACAAGACCTATATTTTCCTTGTTAATTGAATTGATACTCCTGTTGGCATGACTTATGACCATGGTCCTTATGATGACTTCATAGACCGCATCGCCGATATACGCAAGGGTCAGTGCCGCGGTTTCTTCCGGCGGGATCATGTCAAGCGAAAAGGCATCAACAATATTCTTTAAAAGATCACTGTTCAAGCTTCTTACTAAGCTCCTTGTACTTTGCTTCAAGATCCAGGACTCTGTTTATGAGCTCCGAATTGGCCTGCTGGAGGTTCGTGATATCCTCTCTTACAGGGTCGGGAAGGTCGACCTGGTTAAGATCGTCCTGAGGCGCATTGGGATCGAGCCTTCTGACAACCCGTCCGGGAACACCAACAACTGTTGAGTAGGGCGGAACCTCTTCAAGAACAACGGCACCCGCACCGATCTTTGAATTATCGCCGATCTTAAAGGAACCCAGAACCTTGGCTCCCGCGCTTACCATGACATTATTTCCGAGAGTGGGATGACGCTTTCCCTGTTCCTTTCCCGTTCCTCCCAGGGTAACACCCTGATAAAGAGTACAGTTATCGCCTATGATGGTGGTCTCACCGATGATAACACCGGTTCCGTGATCTATGAACAGGCCTTTTCCGATCTCCGCGCCGGGGTGGATCTCGATACCCGTTTTTCTTGCAGCCTTCTGGGAGATGTAACGGGCCCAGAAATAATGACCCTTTTTGTAAAGCTTATGAGCCCTTCTGTAGCTTAACATCACCTTAAAACTGGGATAAAGAAGGACTTCCATATTTGAGTGGATGGCCGGGTCTCTTTCCCTTATTATCTTTATTTCTTCTTTTATCTGATCAAATAATCCCATAACAGACCCTCAGAAAAATAAAATGCCCTTTGATACGGGTTATTCTTAATAATACTTCAATATACGCATTTTCGCAAATCAAATATACCCCGCGATGAACGCGGGGTATGACATATCATTCAACTGCTTCAAAGAAATACATTCTGGAAGCAAAATCCTGGAACATTCTCGTTTCCTCGTTAAAGCCCGTTCCTCCGAAGGCCTGGCAAAGCTTTATGCCTGCGTTGTTTAAGAGAGATCCGCTGACAACGTAATCCTCCACCTCTCCGTCAAGCTTGATGAACCTTGCAAGAGTGTTGTGAAGGAGCGAGTCCTTCTTAACATGGATCGGTGCCACCTGATTTACAAGATCCCCGAAGGATTTAAGATTGAACTTAAGCCTTACATTGTATACGTGGTAATAGGTTTCGGGATCGAGTCCCACCGCACGTAACTTCTTGTAAAAGTCATTGGGCTGAACCAGTTCGTTCCAGATAACGGTAACGGCTCTCTTCTTATCCTTTGAAACAACCATCCACTGATCGTCGGCGGCCCGGTAGAAGTCTCCGTCCTTGAATACGTCACGCCACTCCTTATAGGTAGCGATCTGCTTCTTTATCTCTTCATACTCTTCGCTCTTTAACTCTCCGAGATGAAGTTCGTAGCCCAGAAGTCCGAAGGCAGCTATGTTAAATCTCGTATCAAGAGGAGTGTTCCTTAAGGTCTGATGGTTGGGACATGCGGAAACATGGCTTGTTACCACCGACATGGGATAACCGTAGCTGTAGCCTGTCTGGATCTTTGTTCTCATAAGCGCATCGGTATCATCACTTGCCCAGATCTGAGGGAAATAGCAAAGGATACCGGGATCGAAACGGTTACCGCCGGAAGCGCATCCTTCAAAAAGAATGTCGGGAAACTCCGCCATGATGGTTGACATAATGTCATACAAGCCAAGGTACCATCTGTGCATCGTCTCCTTCTGGCGCTCGCATGGAAGGACCTTCGACCACACATCACCGAACATTCTGTTCATATCCCACTTAACGTAGTCAACGCCGTTGTCTTTAAAGACATTGCGCATTGCGTTCTTTATATATTCAACGACTTCGGGATTAGTAAGGTCCAGAAGCATCTGATTTCTTCCGAGAGAATTCTCTCTTCCGGGAATGGTGAGGGCATACTCGGGATGCTCCCTGTAAAGGTCTGAATCCTCGTTTACCATCTCGGGCTCCACCCAGATACCGAACTGTAAGCCGATATCGTGGATCTTGTCGGAAAGACCTTTGATACCGTTTGGAAGCTTCTTCTTATCAACAACCCAGTCGCCCAAAGAAGTGGTATCGTTGTTTCTTCCTTTAAACCAGCCGTCGTCCATTACGAAGAGTTCCACTCCCGCTTCCTTGGACTTTCTTGCAAGACCCAAAAGTGCCGATTCGTTGATGTTAAAATATGCTGCTTCCCATGAATTAACAAGAATGGGGCGCTGCGCGTTCTTAAACTTTCCGCGGACAATATGATCCTTGATGAACGCATGCATGTGCTCGCTTATTCCGCGGTAACCCTTATCGGAATAGGTCATTATGGCCTCGGGAGTTTCAAAGCTCTCTCCCTTCTTAAGAAGCCATGAGAAATCCGTGGGATCGATACCGGAAACAAAACGGGTCTTAAAAAATCCTCCGACTTCCGCAGCTTCATAGTGATTGCCTGAGTAAACAAGGTTAAATCCGTAAACCTCTCCGTGAGTTTCTCCGGAATCGGTCTTTGCAAGCATTACAAAGGGGTTGTTCCTGTTTGAAGAAACGCCGGTGGTGGTGTGATTTACGAACATGCCGTGCTCGATCACTGTCTCGGTCTTCACCATCTCACGTCCCCAGTTTCCGGTAAAGTTGATGAACTTGAAATCATTGTCGTCAAAATCAATCTGGGTGCTCATGAGACGATTTATGTAAACCTCTTCCTCGCCCTCGTTTATCAGTACCGCCCTTCTTGTTATGACATCGCACTTGGGATAAACGGTGTAGATGAGTTCAAGCTTTACGGCTTTGTGCTTCTCCTTAAGAACGATCTTTATCTGCTCGGGATCGTCCCCCTTATCTCCGGGATAGGAGCAGGGAAGCCCCTTTGTAGGTGTGAACTCCTTAAGTATCTCATAGGAATCATACACAAAGTCGGATGTGCGGGATCCGTCGGCATAAGTTAACATAACAAACGGTTCCCTGTAATCTCCCTTTCCCTGGGAGGATACTTCCAGAAGCATATCCTCAAGTACCGACATTGATTCCTTTGTATAGCATACGGAGGTTCCTTTTCCGTGGCTTATCTTCTCCTGCATGGCCTTAAAGGACTCCGTAACATCCTCGGGAATAAGGACCTTTGCACCGTAGTGCATATGCTCGAGAAGATTATCGTGGTTTACATAAAGTATATAGGACGTATTCTCCGTGTTCAGTGAAAATCTTGCATCAGAATGTAAGATCATATAACCCTCCGCTCAGTCTTAAATAGATCATTTTATACAGTTTTGCTCTCTGCTTTTCTTGTTTCGATCTCCTTAACGATCCTCTCGTACTCTGCCTCATCAAGGGTATATTTGTTCTTATAGAGGAAGTATGCAAGTACCATCAGTGCACAGGGGATAATTGTAATGAACACTAAAAGTCCCGTTGTCTGTCCGCTGTGAACATTTGAGATGACCTGATTGATGAGTACGCCCTTCTCTTCGGATGTAATGGTACCGAGGGAAGCCTGCTGCTCGTAATCGGAGATCCGGTTTGTAAGGTTCGTCACGTTGAAGATCAGGTAGGCAACCGTTGTGATCACAATAACAAGCGCACTCGAAAGCTTTGTGATGAAAGGTCTTAAGGAAGTGATGATGGCTTCGTCACGTGTTCCGAACTTTAATTCATTATACTCGACAGTATTGAAAATTGAAATCATCATTACAAGGTAAAAACAATACTGACCTGCATTTGAAAGCATGTATCCGATGGTAAGTGTCCAGTACTTTAAGCTTCCGGCGGGGAAGATAAGGCCGGGCACGAACATGAGTGCATAACCAAATACCGCGATGATGGTCATGTACTTCATAAGGGGCTTTCTGTTGATCTTTCTTGAAAGCACGGGATAAAGAAGCATCAGGATACCCGTTGCCATCATGCCGATGGTTGAAAACAGTGAATACTTGGATCCGTCGTAACCGTAGTCAAAGTAAATGTATGTGGAACCGATACCGCCCATAACGATGTTGTTACCGATCTGCTGAATAACAAAGATGAGGGCGATCCACTTTAACTGATCGTTCTTTGTAAATGTCGTAATGATCTTCTTAAAGGAAACCTTAGGTGCGGGCTCGGATTCGTAGGATCTGTCTTCCTTAACGCCGAGAAGTACAGCGGCTAAGAACAAAGGTGCCAGGATACTGAAGATTATGGCAACGTATCCGTATCCGGAATTTGCATTTCCGCCGAGAGCCTTGTCACCTGTGGTGAACATGGGGATCAAAAGAACCGAAGCTAGAACACCGATTCCCGCAAAGAGAGACGCTCTGGAAGTAAGCTGGTTTCTCGTATTTGCATCTTCACTTAATGAAGGAACCATGCCCCAGTAAGAGATATCGTGCATTGTGTAGGTTACGCTGTACATAATGTAGCTTATGCCGAATGCCACGATGAAGGGCCAGCCCTGAAGCCTGGTGTTGAAGATAAACGAAACAACAACCGATGTGCTTAAGATACCGATAAGCAGCCAGGGCTTGAATTTGCCCCATTTTGTTCTTGTTCTTTCGATGATGTTACCCATGAGCGGGTCGTTCAGTGCATCGAATACTCTGGCAAATACCATGATTCCGGTGATCGCAAGAAGCTGCGCTGCGGTGAGCTGTCTTGTAAAAAGAACAAAGGTGTAAATGTAATTGTTGAACAGCTGGTAGATCATGTCACGTCCCACGGTTCCCATGGGGTAAAACCATAAATTTCGCTTTTTAGCTTTTTCTGAGATCATTTTGTCTCCTCCCTGGTATCATTTTCTGTTTTTCAGTCCCATTGCAAGTTCGACTACTTTATATGCTCCGTCGTAAAGACCGGCTTTCTTGTTCTCTATGATGCTTTCGCACATATCCTTAAGCTCGTTTGATGAATTCATGAAGATATCCACCATCTGAAGGGTATGAGGTATATCCCTGCACTCAAGGGTTCCGTCTCCAACCTCGGCTGAGTGGATGGCACCCCACATCTCGTGCTTTCCGACTCTCTTGATAAAGAGCTTGGGAATGGGATAAAATGCCAGCTCCGAAGGCTTTGTAACAAGAACGTCCGCGCTTCTCATAAGAAGGTTGGTGCAGTAAACAGCCTCGAAAATGTTACTGTGCCAGAAGCCGTGGATTCCCGTAACTTCCGTATTCTCGTCAAGAGCCGACTCTGCGAAGCTCTCCGTATCCTTCCAGTTGTCGAAATGCTCGGTTGAAAGAGCCTTCATTTCGGGGATCTCCTCGATAAGAGCATCCCATACATTCTTGTAATCTCCGACATTAACGTAGAGAGCCGCCTTTTTCTCCTTTATGAAAGGAATGAGGTACTTGATTATCGCAGCAAAGATCTCTTTCTGGGCGCCCGCACCTCCGATAGTAAGAAGAAAACGCATGGGCTTTCCTTCTTCCTTACGCTTTATCCTTGCAGCACAGTCCGCTTCGATATTGGAAACAAGTTCGTGATCGATATAATGTCCTGTATAAACAAGACTTTCTTCGGGCATGGGATTGCAGACTGCCTTTTTGTTCATTCCGTTTGCGATCCTGTAACCCTGATATGCGTTCTTACACTGGATCGTGTGAACAGCACCCACGGCAAAGTGAAGGGCCATGGGCCAGTTATCGGGGATGGCATTTACCACGTTCTTCATTCCCGCATGTATAGCGGCCTGAGCGGGCCATACATGGGTTCCCACAACCGGGATATCCTTGGGAACGTTCCTGTAAACAGGTGCCATGAGTTCCGCGTTCTTCTGATCGGCCGCATTGTAGGAAAGAGCTCTGAAGCCTTCATAGTTCATGGGCTCCCATACAAGTCTGTTGAAAAGACCTATCTTTGAAAGTCGCGATCCCAAAGAATAAAGATCGTTCTGAGCGCCGATGACCTTGGTACAGGTGGTCTCCTTATATGAGTTTAAGTCCATCCAGTAGGGTGTGTATCCCATATGCTTCGCAGCGGAGGCAATGGCCATTGAAATACGGTAGTGACCGAATCCCATCCTTATGTTTCCTACTATGATGCCCTTCTCCTCGTCCCATTCAAGTGCGGGAAGATCCGCCTCTTTTTTGTAGTGAGCATTTGATTCAAGGTCTCCCACGAGAACGTTTACAACTCCCAGGGAATCGCCTATATATGCGTTTGTTTCAAGCTTTACGGGATAATCCGCATTGGAATCGTCACCGAATTTCTTTGCAAATTTTTTCTTTGATTTAACGGCCTTTCTGTACACCTTGTCAGGCATTACATTGCCGAAAATAACCTTTGATCTTTCTTCCACATCTGCCTCCTAAACCGTGACCGTAAATTCCAGCTTTACATCGTCACACTGCGCGTTTCTTACGGTGAGCACGGCCTTTCCCGCACTTCCCGTTGTTTTCAGATAAACACCTGCCATACCGCCCTTTGCACCGATGGTTTTTTCTCCGATGATCTTAACCGGTCCCTCCGCCTCAAAGCTTAAGGGCTCATGGAAAAAGAACACGGGATTTCCGAAATCGTCCACTATCCTGATGCGCACTTCGCAGACATCGTAGGTTTCTTTTTCCACAAGATCGGTGTGATCCGCTTCCGCCAGGATATGAACGCCCTTTGTAGGTGCGTAAGTTTTTGTAAGAACAACCTTTCCGTCCTTTATCGCCTCAAACTTATAGACCGTGGACTTTCCGCCCCAGTCGCCAACGTAATTGTTATACATGGAAACCAGTTCGTCAGCCTTCATATGGCCTATGGTCAGAAGCTTTGCACCGTTTAACAGGATCTTCTTCGGAAGATTGCCAAGTCCAAAACGTGCGGTGGCATTCATTGATTCCGTAAGGGCTTTTCTCACCCACTCCGGGCGATGCGCCTCGCCTTCATAAATGGCATCTCCGATGAAATCATCTATCAGGATCGGTCCGAAAGGAAGCTTTTCGTAAGGTGAATCCTTCTTTGTGTATTCCTTTATGAACCGGTCATTCTTGTACATCCTTACGCTGTCGGCGTTTGAATAGATGAAGGTGTCGCCTCTGTTGCAGGCGGGATGCTCGCCGATATCCATTGTCGAGGATAATTCAAGCACCGTTTTCTTTCCGAAGCAGGAATAAACATATGCCGCCTGCTTGGGATTTCTGAACATATCAAGAACTCCGTGATAGCAGATACGGTCTCCGCTTCCGAAATCCTTGTGTGTATTGTAATCGGCCATGCACCAGCCGAAGCTTCCGGCGATGTCCTCCTCTCCCATGACCGCTGAAAGGACATTGGCATGTCTGATGGCATGCTCCTTTCGGTGGTCCTCACAGTCATAGGCCTTTGTGGAATACATATGTCCGTTGTATTCGCTTATGAGATAGGGCTTGTCAACGTCCGAAGTCACTGCCTTCTTCGGTTCGCAGCCCCTTGACTTTCCGTCGTGAACAAAATCGTTGTAGGTGTAGACATCCTCCAAAAGACTGCTCTTCTTGTGGGCTCTCACACCGCCTGTGGGCCTTGTGGGATCCAGTTTGTGAGCCTCAAGATTTGTCCTCTCATAAAACTCATCATCGTCTTTGGACTCGTTTATCCTGACGCCCCAGAGGATCACCGAAGGATGGTTACGGTACTGCTTCACCATATCCTTTGTGTTTTCCACTGCGATATCTTTCCACTCAGCGCCGCCTATATGCTGCCAGCCCGGTATCTCCGTAAAAACAAGAAGTCCGATCTCATCACAGCGGTCGATAAAGTGATGTGACTGGGGATAATGTGAAGTCCTTACCGCATTGAGCCCCAGTTCGTTTTTCAATATATCAGCGTCCAGACGCTGCATTGAAGCGGGCATTGCATAGCCCACATAGGGATAACTCTGATGTCTGTTAAGGCCCCTTATCTTAAGCTTTCTTCCGTTAAGATAGTAGCCGTCCTTACGAAACTCAGAAGTTCTGAAACCAAAGCGCACCGTCTTTGAATCAAGTACATATCCTGAAGCCTCATCGCAAAGCTCCGTTCTCACTTCATAAAGTTTCGGATCCTCCACGTCCCAAAGGATGACCTTTTCAACCTTTGTCTCAAGGACGTTTTCTTCTTTTTGGACCGTAAGCACCTCAGCACCGTCAAGGAACTGGCGGATTTTTATCTTCTTTCCGCCCTCATTCTTTATTCCAAGTTCGGTCCTTAATACAGCGGATCCGCCGTTTATCTCCGATGATAAGAAAACATCCCCGATATAAGTCCTGTCGCTTATCTCGAAATAAACATCGCGGTAAATGCCGCCGTAGGTCATGTAGTCTATAACAAATCCGAAGGGAGGCTGATCAAGGCTTTCATTGCTGTCAACCCTCACCGCTATGACATTGTCGGATCCGTAATTTATATACTCCGTGATATCTGCGGAAAAAGCCGTATATCCGCAATTGTGGGATATAACCTGCTTTCCGTTTACGAATACCCTGCTCTCATGGGCCACACCTTCAAAGGTAAGCTTTACGCACTTATCCTGCCATTCCGTCGGAACAGCAAAATGCCTCCTGTATCCGGAGACCATCTGATAAATGCTTTCATCAAAGTAATCAAAGGGCGTTTCAGCCACTGTATGAGGAAGCCTTACATCTTCCATTCCGCTTTCGTTAAAACCGGGATCCGCAAGCTCATCGGAATAGGATTTTGTAAACTTCCAGTCATTGTTTATATAGATTCTTTCCGACATTTGTTCCTCCGGAGCTTTATCTGACAGCTATGCCGTCGACTATTATGTCAACCACTGCCGCAAGTGCGGTATTATATGAGATCTTGTTCTTTATAAGGATGTCTCTCTGGAAGAACTGCTCCAAAGAAGCCTCGATCATCATCTTGATAAGGGGCACGGGAACAGGTCTGATAACACCTTCCTTTATACCCTGCTCTATTAACTGAATGGTGGTCTCCCATCCGGTCTCAAGTCTTTCCTCAACCTGTGCGTAGGTTGAAGGGTACCTGTCACGTAAAATGTAGAGCTGTCTGAAATCGATGTCTTTATAGCCCTCGGGCATTACACCGATGATCTTTCTTAACTTTTCGATGGTTGAAAGTGACTCGTCGGAAAGTACAGCATCCTCACTTTCCTTAATGGCATCGAATATGTAATCAACCATTGTTAAGAACAGCTGATCCTTATCGTCAAAGATAAGATAAAGTGTTTTTTTGCTTATGTGACATTCCTTGGCAATGTCGTCCATCGTGAACTTAAGGCCCTTCTCATTGAAGACCTTGATGGTGGCTTCCATGATGTCCTTCTTTAAAGCCTTGGGTTCCTTTGCGATTCTGGGCATATTATCCTCCTTTTCGGAAACTTGGAAACTACTTTTTGTGTATCAGTTTCCTTAATATTAGCATTATCACTGGCTTTATTCAAGAAACTCAAACAAAAAAGACATCCAAAAATGGATGTCTCGTTTTGTTTATATTTACTATAACGTTTTCGTATATTACTTTAAGAGTTCAACCACGAAGTTCCATGTGCGCTCTGCGGATGAAAGGCTTAAACGCTCGCTTGTGGTGTGAATGTCATAGATGTTGGGACCAAAGGATACACAGTCAAGATCGTCGATCTTCTCTGCAAGAAGTCCGCATTCAAGGCCTGCGTGGATCGCCTTGAATATCGGTGCTTTGCCCGTAGTCTCCTTATATACCTTTGTGATCTTGTCACGTAAAGGAGATTCCTTTCTGTAGTTCCAGCCGGGATACTCACCCCTTATTCCGGTGATGACGGGCCTTGGCTCGGAAAGTTCCTTTAAGGTCTTTATAAGTTCAGCCTTCTTATCGTTATCGTTGCTTCTTACGGAAATGCTTAACTTGACAAGACCGTCCTTCATTCTGATCACACCGTGGTTAAGGGAAGTCTCAACCAGCCCCTCAATATCGGTGCTCATGGAAACAACACCGTCGGGAAGGGATGAAAGGAAGTGTAAGAAATCTCCCGCCTGATAGAACACGGGTGTTTCGCTGCTTTCCTTAATGGTGATCTGTGCACCGCTCTCCGTTGCAAGATATGCTTCCATTGCTTCGAACTTAAAGATATCGAATACTTCGGGCTCGATAGCCTTTCCGAGAATGACGGCCTTACAGGAATTGCAGATCGCATTGTCTGCGGTACCGCCTTTAATATCACCGAGAGCAGTCATAAAGCCTGCATCAAGAAGCCGCTTTAAGAGCCTGCACATGATGCGGATAGCGTTTGCACGCTTCTTGTCAATCTCTGTTCCGGAGTGTCCTCCGATAAAGCCCGACATATCGATCTCGTAAACCTTAAGGTCGTCAGTCTTTTCAACCGTTGCACCGGATCTGAAATCGTATTCGAAATCAACCCTTGCGCCACCTGCGCAGCTTACAAGGAATTCGCCTTCTTCTTCCGAATCAAGGTTTAACATGGTATGACCTTTGAGCATTGAAAGGTCGATGCCCATTGCGCCTTCCATTCCCGTTTCTTCATTAACGGTGATAACAACTTCAAGTCTGGGAAGGGAAAGATCCTTTGATGCCAGAAGTGCCATTGCATAGCATACAGCCACTCCGTCATCCGCTCCGAGACTTGTTCCCTTTGCAAAAAGAAAATCTCCGTCGGTCTCAAGACGAAGGCCTTCCGTTGCCATGTCGATATCGCAGTCCGGGTCCTTGACCGCAACCATGTCCATATGTCCCTGGATGATAACGGGCTCGTCATTTTCTCTGCCGGGGGTTGCCTCCCTGATGATGATGACGTTTCCGAGTTCATCCCTGTAATGCTCAAGGCCCTGCTCTATGGCAAAATTCTCAAGATATGCGCTTATCTTATCAATATTGTAAGAACCGTGAGGGATCGAGCATATCTCTTTAAAATAATCAAGATAATTCATTCTTTTTTTCCTTCAAAAACATACCCGCAGCTTTTTGACTGCGGGTAATTATGTTCTTACTATTACTTTACGTTCTTCTTTGCGATATCTGCAAGCTTTGCAAATCCTGCTGCATCGTTTACAGCCATCTCTGCAAGCATCTTACGGTTCATTTCGATACCTGCGTTCTTTAAACCGAACATAAACTTGGAATAAGAGATTCCGTTAAGACGAGCTGCTGCGTTGATACGTGCGATCCATAACTGTCTGAACTGACGCTTTCTCTCCTTACGTCCTGCATAAGCAGATGTAAGTGCTCTCATAACAGACTGCTTAGCAACTCTGTACTGGTTGGAGCGTGCTCCTCTGTAGCCCTTAGCGAGCTTTAATACTCTATTATGCTTCTTTTTGGCATTCAAGCCACCTTTAATTCTTGCCATTTTCTATTTCCTCCAATCGACTTACATGTAAGGTAAGATCTTCTTCATATTCTTTACGTTTGTCTGGTCAGTGATAGCGGGCTTTCTTAAGTTACGCTTTCTCTTTGTAGACTTCTTTGTTAAGATATGGCTCTTGTAAGCCTTGGATCTCTTTAACTTACCTGTTCCTGTAGCTTTAAAGCGCTTTGCAGCGGCTCTGCTTGTTTTCATTTTAGGCATAGTAATTTCCTCCTGAATCTGATTTTATCTATCTTTCTATCCGACTAGTTCTTTTTGCCGGCTAAAAACATTGTCATGCTGCGTCCTTCAACCTTGGGCGCCTTGTCAACCGTTGCGATGTCCGAAAGTCCCTCTGCGAAATCATCAAGAACATGCTTGGTGGTCTGCATGTGGGCCATCTCACGACCGCGGAAACGAAGGGTAACCTTAACTCTGTCACCGCCTTCAATAAACTTGCGTGCAGCATTCATCTTTGTCTTAAGATCGTTGGTGTCGATGTTGGGAGAAAGTCTGATCTCCTTGATCTCAACCACATGCTGCTTCTTCTTAGCTTCTTTTTCTTTACGCATCTGGTCGTATCTGAATTTACCGTAATCTACGATACGACACACGGGAGGTGCCGCATTGGGGGCGATAAGAACAAGATCTACGCCTGCCTCCTCCGCAAGTCCCATTGCTTCCTTCGATGACATAACACCGAGCTGCTCGTTGTTTGCACCGATAACACGTACTTCCTTTTCACGGATCTGTTCGTTGATTAAATAGTCGCTAATTGTCGTTTCCTCCTTGGACACAAAGCAAAAATAAAATGGACATACAAACAAGCATGTCCATTTCAAGATCAAAATAAAATAACTTCATTTTGCTTAATATGAACGCCCGACAGCCCAATTGCCTCGGGGTGAGAGTCAAACTCTGCTTGTTTGTCAGTACTTAACGTACCAAGTTAAGTTATCATATAAAAACGGGATTGTCAACCCCTGATTTTATGCATTCTTTCCGCAGCACTTTTTGTACTTCTTGCCTGATCCGCAGGGACAGGGATCGTTGGGATATACCTTTGCTGCCTTTCTGATGGTCTGAGACTGCTTCTGCTCCTTGTAAAGAGCCTGCTGCTCCTCTTCGGTGAAGATCTTGTTCCACTCTTCAAGACCGTAAAGCCAGTCAGCACCTGCAGCTACCATGTTCTTGTAAAGAAGAGCCTTGTCGAAACCAAGGTTGACTTCGGTATCTGCTTCCATTGTCTCAATGGGGTTGGGATTTATAAGTGAATCATTGATACCGTCAAGGAATCCGGTCATTATCATCTGTGTAACCTTGTACTTCTTTGCAAGTTCACCAACGGTACCGGTAACAACCTCATCGGGATTCTTTAAAAGCTTCTGGTAAATAGCCTTCTCTTTCTGGAAATAATCATCCCATAAAGCCTGAAGCTTCTTCTGATCTTCGTTTTCGTTATAAGCGGTTTTTCTCCATTTTTCAAGTAATGCCATAATTCCTCCAAGGGACCTCGCCCATCAAAATCTTTGAGTAGTTTAGCATAGGAAATGCTTTATTTCAACATTTTTTTATTCTTATCATTCTGTAACAAGCTTTGACCACGCTTCTGCGTTTGCCTTAAAGTCGATGTCAAGTACCGACATGCCGTCAATGCTTACGCTCTCCCATGAACCTTCCATGGGGATCGTAAAGGTTTCCACCTCAAAATCGGAAAGATCCGATACAGTATAAAGGAAGGAAAGGATATCCATAAGGGAAAGATCGGATTCGATCCTGTCCTTGAAAGCGGCGGTGAATCCCGCAACTCCCGCAAGTCCGCTGCCTTTGACCTTACTTACCACGGCCTTTATTATGGTCCTCTGTCTCTCGGTCCTTGCAAAGTCCGTACCTATATATCTGATCCGTGCATAGGCAAGGGCCTGATTACCGTTTACCGTATAGGTTCCGGTTTTTTCTTCCATAAGGTCCGTTCCGGCGGGATAGCCGAAGTTCTCGTTCTGGCTTACCAGATAGCCGTTCATGATGGCGATCTCGTCTGCGGTGAGGTACAGCTCTATACCTCCCACATGGTCAACCACGTCCCTTACCGTAAAGAAGTTCACGGTCACGGTATTGTCGACCTTTATTCCGAAGTTTGCATCGATGGTTTCCTTAAGCAGATCCGTTCCACCGAATACATTTGCCGCATTAAGACGGTTTCCGCCGTAGCCCGGGATCTCAACATATATGTCCCTGAGCATCGAAGTCATCACAACCTTCTTCGTATCATTATTGATACTTATGAGGATCATTGTGTCGGTGCGTCCCGTAAAATCATCTTCCCTTGAATCCACTCCGCAAAGAAGGATGTTCTTGACTCCCTTAAGTTTCGGGATCTTTATCTCTTCATCATCATCGCTTTCTTCTTCCCCGCCTTCTTTGTCGCGGTTGAAGAAATCGTCCCATTCCTTTGCGGTCTCGTCGATCTCGTCGGAATCAAGAACCGGCTCAAGTTTGTCGATGGGGATGTCTATGGAAGGAAGATCCTCCGGTATCTCACATGCTGCGAAAGGAAAAACAAAAAGTACCGCAAGCAGGAGAACCAAAACTCTCTTAAGTTTTTTTGTTACCTTGATCTGTTTCATTGTTTCAAATATCTTTCTGTGATAAAATATCTCAAAATGACCGGAGAGGATTTATGTTATGTCAACTAATAATGAAAAAAGTTCCAAATACACAAAGCCCCAGCGGATCGCTGCTCTCATCTGCGTTGTGCTGATCGTGCTGCTCTACCTTGCCGCACTCATCTTCAATATACTTAAGTTTGAGTGGGCTCAGACTGTGGGACGGATCGCCCTCGGTGCAACCCTTGTACTTCCCATACTTACCTGGGTATATATCTGGCTCATAGGAAATCTCACCCGCAAGCACACGATTGCCGACTTTGATTTCGGCGGAGTTCCCACCGATCACAGCGGTGCACGGGTTGATGATGACAAGGCCGAAAGCGAAACGGCGGATTCCGATATCACACGTTGATCTCGGCAGTCGCACCAAGCTCCGCTTTGTTCTTTTCAAGAACGGGAGCAACCACATCTCTTAAATATACCGTTGTCTGATAAGGCGCTCTTCCGACGTAAAGTTCGGGCTTGAGCGTCTTTTCTATATCTTCCTTTGTAAGATTGAAGGAAGGATCCGCAGCGATAAGATCCACGAGGTTATTGTCCTTTCCTTCTTCCTTGACGGTCTTTCCGGCTTCCATGGAAAGGGTACGGATACGCTCGTGAAGCTCCTGTCTGTTTCCGCCCTTCTTAACCGCATCCATCATGATGTTCTCGGTAGCCATGAAAGGGATCTCGCTCATAAACTGCTTGTAGATAACCTTGGGATAAACAACAAGGCCGTCAACAACATTTAAGCAAAGATCAAGGATACCGTCGGTTGCAAGGAAACCTTCCGGAACGGAAAGTCTCTTGTTTGCGGAATCGTCAAGAGTTCTTTCAAACCACTGGGTTGAAGAAACGATGGCGGGATTAAGGGCATCGGAGATCACATAGTCCGCAAGGGATGCGATCCTTTCGCTTCTCATGGGGTTACGCTTATATGCCATTGCGGAAGAACCGATCTGGTTCTTTTCAAAAGGCTCCTCAACCTGCTTTAAATGCTGAAGAAGGCGGATATCGTTTGACATCTTATGAGCACTTGCTGCAATGCCTGCAAGAACGTTCAATACCCTTGTGTCAACCTTTCTTGAGTAGGTCTGTCCCGATACGGGATAGCAGTCCTTAAAGCCCATCTTCTTTGCGATCATTGGATCAATCTTGTCGATGGTCTCATGGTC
>JAEEIN010000009.1 GCA_016281385.1 Lachnospiraceae bacterium
GCCGTTGCCGCAGCCTGCGAGCATGCTCATTACCAAAACTGTTGCAAGTAAAACAGCCATGATCTTCTTTTTCATAATCTTCTTTTCCTCCGAAATTCACTTTAGCACTTAAAAGCATTAATGCGTTCAAGCACTAATAAATCGTAATATAATGGAATCCCGGTGCGCTGTCAATACTTTTTTATCAAAAAATACGCAAAAACAGCATTTTCAGGCAACCATACTCTTTTTCAGCCACTTTCCGCGGTAAAGGCGGATGAGGAAGATGATGCCTCTGAAGCAGAGTTCGATGGCCATGGCGGTCCAGTAGCCCATAAGGCCCATGTGTGGAACAAGAAGGGCCGCAAGAAGAATGCGGACACCCCACATGCTTACGAGGTTTAGGATGCTTGGCTTTAATGTATCCCCGGCGCCCCTGAATATACCGGCGCAGCAGATGGATGCTCCATACAATGGCTCGGCGATGAGCTCAAGGCGAAGTACCTTTGTTCCCAGAGCCGCTACTTCCGGATCGCTTGTCAGGAAGGAGAAGGCGATGGGGGCAAAGAAGTACATGAATATCGCCGTGAGGCCCATAAGGCCCATTCCGAGGTAGACAACAGTCCGGGAAAAGCTTTTGGTCAGGTCTTTTCTGTCGGCGCCTATGGTCTGGCCGATTATGGCGGTGGCGGCGGAGCCGATACCGTAGCCCGGCATATAGCAAAGGCTTTCCGCAGTGACGGAAAGGGAATTTGCCGCCACGGAAACCGTTCCAAGCGGCGCTATTATGACGGTTCCGGCCACATAGGCGCTGCACATGAAGAACTGATCCAGCGAAAGCGGGATGGCGATCTTTGCGGCATTCGCTATGGTCCTGCCCTGCCACTTCCAGCTTCCTTTGTTGTTGCAAAGGGCGATCTTTTTGTTCTTAAAGCAGACCATGAACAGCATTATGAGAGAAATGATCACATCTGAAGCCGTGGTAGCTATGGCCGCCCCTGCTACTCCGAGTCCGAAGCCGAATACCTTCACGTCAAGACCGAATACTTCCACAGTCCTCGTGGGGAAAATGAAAAAGAAGTTGAATATCACATTCAGTATACAGATGGAGCCGGAAAGAATGCTTGGTGTCTTCATATCCCCCGTGCTCTGCATCATACCGCCGGAGAGCTGCCTTATAAGCGAAAAAGGTATCGCAAGGCTGTATATAAAGAAATATGTTGATGAAGTCTTTACTATGTCTTCGCTGCCTCCGAGCCATATGGGAAGCTTCCCGCTTATGAGGATACAGATGAGGGAAACAAGAAGTCCAACGGTCAATGCGGCTTTCAGGCCCTGACGAAGGACATCCGCAGCCTCCTTGTTCCGTCTTGCCCCGATGAGCTGGGCCACCTGTACGTAAAAGCCTGCCGAAACACCGATACAGGTTCCGCCGATGAGCCAGGTGGTGGTGGAGATAAGCCCTATGGATGCCGTAGCTCCTGCACCCATACTTCCCACCATTCCCGCATCTATGTACTGCATGGCAATGGAGGTCAGCTGCGCAAGGATCGCAGGCAGACTCAAAGAAAGAACCAGGCGGATCTCATCCGCCCGGCTCCCTTTTTCTTCAGTTAATATTTTCTCGAGAGTTATCTTTGTTGCGTTTTTCATCAGTTATTGGTAGTAATGTCCATTCCGAAATATTTTATGGAGATCTTTGAAAGTGTGCCGTCAGCTCTTAAATCTGCCAGAGCTTCATCGATGGCCTTTCTCAGAGAAGCGGAATTATCGCCGTAAGGCATGATCATTCCGACCTTTTCAACATCTTTATCATATGCAACTACCTTGATGTCCGCATCGGGCTGTTCCTTCATATAGTCGTTGATGGAAACCTCTGCATTCAGGGTTGCGTCAACACGTCCCGAAAGGAGCTCTTCGATTGTTCCGTCAAGAGATTCAACATCTTTGACCGTTGCGCCGTACTCTTCGGCTATAAGCTGATATGTGCTGTTTGCCGAGTTGCAGGTTGTTTTTCCCGCAAGGTCTTCCATGGACTTAATGTCCTCGTTATCGCCTCTGACAACAAGAACTGTCCTGTTGAAAGCATAGAAATCGCTGAAGTAATATGCCTCGGATCTTTCCTGAGTGTAGCCTACGCCGTTGGCCATAAGGTCATAACGGCCGGACTGAACTCCCGCAAGAAGTCCGTCCCATTCACCGGTCACGTACTCGGGCTTAACTCCCAGCTTCTCGGCAACTGCAGTTGAAACCTCTACTTCGAAGCCCACAAGGTTGCCCTCTTCATCTTCATAGGTCCAGGGCGCCCAGTTTCCTTCCATGGCGATGGTAATGGTTCCTTTCGCTTTGATCTGTGAAAGAAGATCGTCTCCTCCCTTGTCGGCTGCGTTCTTTCCCGAGCATCCGGAAAGGGCTGTAAGCGCCATTACCGTTGTTAACAGTATTCCGATAATTCTTTTCTTCATTTTTCCTCCGTTCTATTTGCCGTTGTCATCGCATTTAAGATCTTTTCCGTCTATCTTAAACGTGAATTTCTTTGTTCCGCTATAGAATTTCTTACCTTTGATGATTACGGTAGCGGTTCCGGGCAGGATCCCGTTTGTTACGGACACTATCTCATAATCATCCTCTGTAAGATACTGCTTCTTTTTATTCTTTGTAAAGTATACTTCGATATCCGTCGACTTAAGCGGAACGTTCAGAGCTCCGTTCTTGTATGAGAAGGTGACTCCCGTCTTAATCTTTGCCGTTGCCTTAGAGATATTTGTCGAAGTACCCGTTACTCTGTAGTAAGCCTTGTATTCCTGAGAATAGCCTTTGCCGGTGGCGTAATACGGACTCTGCTTGGTCCTGAATTCATCATCGTATTCCATAATGCGAACCGTTACGCTTAACTCGATGATCGTTCCTTCTTTCAGTTTGTCATCGGGAGAAACGATCTCTCCGGCCCACTTTTTCTCTCCGCTGGCAAGTGTGGTATCCACAACATAACGATATTCGTAATCATCGCTATCAATATCGTCAATGTCCTTGTTCCATCCCACCGTAACTGCCTTGCCGCTGTCGGTAAACTTGGGCTTAACAAGATAGTATCCGGATTTGGGATTTGCTTTATAAGTAACGTCCGATACGGCAAGTTCCACCGCATCTGCAAGTTTTGCCCTCTTTATGCTGAAATAAAGAGTCTTGCTCGTTCCCTTATAATTGCCTTTTCCTTTGATGATGACCGTAGGACGGGCAGATTCCTTAAGGTCAAGGTAATTGATGGCGAGCTTTGTATTGTTCTTATAAGAAACGGTGTAATCAATGCCTTCCGTAAGCACTCTGTCGCCGTGCTTTACAACTACTTCGGGCTTTGCCCCTGCCTTTGAGTAAACGACCGAACCGGGATTCTTTAATGCTGCCGTTACATCTCCGGCTTTTCCGACATTCTTAAAGTCAAAGGCATTGACCGTTACCTTTTTACTGATCTTTCCGGTATATTCATTGATTCCCACGAACTCAACCGTGAATTTGCCGATCTGTCCGTAATTATCAATGAACTTGACTTTGTAATCCTTACCCTTTTCAAGGAAGGTGTACTCCGTCTTTTTGCCGTTCTTTTTCGAAGAATAAACAACAGGCTCGGTTGCTCCCGTTACGGATATCTTCTTTTCACCTGCATCAAAAAGGTCTTCAAGAGTGATGCTCTTTCCGGTGTAATCCACCTTGGTCTTAAA
Source organism: Lachnospiraceae bacterium (assembly GCA_016281385.1). Classification (GTDB taxonomy): domain Bacteria; phylum Bacillota; class Clostridia; order Lachnospirales; family Lachnospiraceae; genus UBA1258. The sequence goes on from JAEEIN010000009.1 coordinate 3,699, forward strand.
ATATCCTACCTTGAAGCCGGATATGGATCTTCCGGTGATCTCAAGCGTCACATTTTTACTGCCGACATATGCTGTCCCAACTCCTATGTGAGCATTATTTGCGGGTGTAACAACAAGCTGATACTTTCCGATGGAAGTCGTGTCCTCGTATGCCTGCGCAAATGCTACTTTGAAGTCCACACCATATGTAAGTTCAGTCTTTCCGGATTTAACAACAAAAGTGGGTACCTTATCTTCTCTGTTGTCAAAGAGTAAGTCAAGTGTTTCAGTCGTAATTGCCGTTCCGTCGTAAGGAATCTTAAGAGCTTTTTCGTCTCTGTCCGTTACGGTGGTTTTGCCCAGATCGACGATATTTTTATTGTTCTTATCGACGGTTAAGACGTTTATGACCGTTTTATAGTAAACAGGTAAATAATTTCCCTTGCCGACAACTTTGATCTTATAACGTGCCTCGGCGGTCTTTAACATTACCTTCTGTGGATCGGGAACCACATTATCATCTGTATCGTAATAAATGAGATCGTAATCCTTTTTCTCCACAAGCTTCGTTCCGTTATACATAAGCGAAGGCTTAACGGAAGAGAGCTTGACCTTGGGACCTGCGGTAACGCATACATCGGGCGCGGAAGTTAAAACCGCGTTATTGATGTTAACACCGGCTATATTAAATCTTATCGTTACCTTCCCCGAATACCGGCCTTTGCCCTTAACGGTTACGGTTGCGGATTTGTCGGGATCTGCACAGTAGTTTGTGTTATTTGCATAACTTAAGGTATAGTCCGTTCCCTGGATCAGCCTTGTTTTTCCGAAGAACACCTTTATCTTATCGTCAAAGGTGATCTTGCTTCCCGTATAAACAAGATCGCTGTCGTCAAATACGTAGTTATCAAATGCTTCTTTGTCAGTACGTATGTCATCACCGATCACATACCACATTCCGGAAGGGATGGCAGAAGGCACACCAAATAAAGAACCATACTCTGCCGCATCACCCCAGTTATCACTGTCTTTGATCTTATAGGTAAAGCTTACGGGCTTTCCCACTTTACAGCCTTCCTTATATGCAATGGCATTGATCTTTTTATGGCTGCCTATAAGGATAGCATCGTTGTACTTAACCGTTCCTGTATAATCCCTCCTGGGCTCTGTATCATCAAAGGAATAGTAGATATCCGCGCCTTCGATGGTGGGCGCAAGAAGAATCTGCGTGCCCTCGATCACCGTACTTCCCGAAGGGATCGAAGCGGTCACACTTCCTGAATCCGGAAGGGGGTTAATGGTAAGTGCACAGACTTTCTTGCACTCTTTTCCTTCATAGGTTCCTTTTACACAAAGGTAGACCGTCACAGGTTTCGTCAACTCTCCGGCAGTACCGGTAGGTTCAGCGTTAACGTGCATTTCACTCTGTTGATCGGTTCCCTGAATAATTTGAAATGAATGACCCACGTAAAATGAGTAATTCGTCAAATCCTCATTCGTATATATGGAAACAGGAGAAAAGCCAAAAGTCACTCCGTCTAAAACCTTAAGGTTCCACGTTACTTGTGCCCCATTTCCGGCCGTCATGGTCAGGGAAGTAACGGAAGTGCTCAAAGGATCCTCTACGGATACGAAAAACTTTATGGTATCTTCATTAAAGGTTACGGTTATTTCAGCGTCTCCGGCGGATACAGGTTTAAGCTTAACCTTTCCTCCTCCGAGGGACGCAATGGTTACAACGCTCTCATCGGAACTTTCCCACTGAATATACGGCAGAAAGACCCCGAATGTATCATCAAAAACAGTTCCGGTAAGTATCAGTTCCTCGTCCATGAGCATTTCAATAGTACTGTTTTCGAAAACATGGTTCTTTCCATTCTTTATTTTGATACTTTCTGAGGAATTAATAGCTTCATGAACCGTTATTGTCACCGATTCTGAAATAACTCCGCAACATTCCGCATATATCGTACATTCGCCCGGCGCCACGGCCATTATGGTTCCACTGTAACTGCCAAGCTCAATGGGACATCTGTCACCCGTATATTTGCCTATAATATAGTGTGTATAAGGCCCTGAATTAGTGCAACTAACATCGGTTGTTTCTTTTAAATTGCGATTCGGGTTCAGGATGTACGGACAACCCAATTCCGGTTCCTTATAATCCACCCATTTTGCATAAAGATTACATTCCGTATCATAGACGCTGGTGGGTCTGCAAAGTTCAGCATACTGATCAACCGCATAAATATCTGCAGGTATCGTACACGCGGGATTCCAATACCATCCGGCAAATACCTTGTTGTCGTCTCTTCTGATACGCTTTACATAGTCTGAGACGACCACGGATTCTCCCTTACGCGTCTTTGCGGTGAGAGCAGTATTTTCCAAAAGATTCCTTGAAGGGAACGTAGCACGATAACTGTCGTAGTCAAAATATCCGCCGTTTGCATTGAAGGTAAAGGTTACGGCATAATCGTACTTTGCATATAGATCGCTTATCTCTTCCGGAACGATGATATAACATCTGTATTCTCCGTATGCGTATTCAAACTTCTGATATTCTTCCGGATATGGCTTTTTAAGATCTTTGTCAAGATACCATCCGGTAAATATCCTTTCCTCATCATCTATGATCGGGATATTGACTTCATGCCATACCTGGGGATCAGCCGTAACCCAGCATTCATCATAGTCATCATTCGTACTTTGGAAATATCCCTCGCAGGCATTGAGGGTAATTAGAAACTCGTCCTCAAAATTTCCCTCCGATCTGAATAACTTAAGATACACAGTCAGATTGCTCGTGATCTTCGTTTCACTTGCTATCCATTTCTTGCACTTTGAATCGGAATAGCCCCATTCGTATGCTCTTCCGTCAAGGCTGTCCCAGTCAAGTTGATACGGCAGAGTAACTTCTCCATATGTGATCCCCTTGGGAACAGTGATGGTCCATTTCTTTTTATCACTGCTCAATTCCCCGGGAAATGCTGTATAGTAGTTAAGGATCTCATCTTCATCGAATTTCGCACCGTTGGCATTAAAGGTGATCTTAACGGTTTTGGATGTGATATTGGCATAAAAATCCATATCCTCCGTGGGAACAAAACCATACAGGCCGCCTATCTGCTTTCTTTCATCACCATTCACAATGTATGCTTCAGAGCCCGCATTAAAAATGTATTTGGCTCCTTCACATTCAGGGTCCGAATACCATCCGGGAATCAGGTGTCCTCCTCCGAGATCGGTGATCTTTGGTGTACAGTTAAGTTCACGATATCCGTTGAACTCATCCGTATATCTGAAGGCGCTTCCCTTTGGAACTTTAACCACCAATGTGTCTTTGCCGTTCTTAAAGGTTGCCCCTTCGTAATTGGTGTGGAAGGTCAGTTTGTAACACTCTGTCCAGCCTGCGTACAGTGTAACGTCATTCTCAACAGAGTAAGCATATACATCTACAGGTTCACCGCTACATTCCTTATCCAGATACCAGCCTGAAAAAACAAGGCTGTCACTGTCACTGTCCGCTACCGGAACGATGTATGCAAGCAAAGCCGATTTAGCTACTTCAACCATATAGGGCGGCTCATTCGGATCATTTGCAGAGATATCGTTTGCGGACAGATCATGTTCGGATGCCAGATGTCCGCCGTTTGGTGAAAAGATCACTTTACAGGTGTCGTCAAATCCGGCATAGAATGTGACATCTTCGGTGATTATGCGATTCGAGATAGCAACTTCGCTAATGGGCCTGGTCAATCCTTCATCTTCATACCAGTCCGCTAAGGTTTTTCCTTCACATGAAACGTATGGTATATACGCATCACTGCTGAACGGTTTGCCCTTTTCCACATAAAAGACCACAGTTTTTCCATCAAGGAATTCACCTTTTCCGGCATTGAAGGTTACCTTGCATTTCTTTTCCCACAGTGCCACAAGGGTCACATCGGAATCCGGGAAAAAGGAATTGAGATCGATCATGTCCTTATGCTCCGTATCCGTTGAAAGATACCAGCCTGCAAAGCTGTAACCCTCGTCGCATTTAGGATTTTCCAGCCAATCCACGGCAAATCCGTCCATGACCTTGCATTCAAGTTTATTCCTTTTTACACTTGGCGCAACACTGTAATCACAATAATAGCCGACACCACAATCCAAAGTAACCGTATATTCATTATCGTATCTTGCCACGATGGTGGTATCTGAAGTTATTCTTGAGTCATTAAGGCAGAATTCGCGTCCATTTAAATACCATCCTAAAAAAGCCTTGCCGGGTCTGTTTGCTTCTGTACCGACAAATTCTCCCAGAATGGTTATTCCGTCCGTATCAACGGAAAATGTAACCTTCTCCGATGATGCTCTGTACTGTGTCTCCGGGTACGTATATGTAACCAATCCGCCCTCAGAGTCCATAGTCAGTGTCTTATATTTCTTCTCCCAGTGGGCATACCACGTGGTGTCTTCGTCAATATCCGCATAAAAATCCATCCAGGGATCCGAAGGATTCTCCTTCTCCATAAGCTTTCCGCCGGTCCTGGCATCATACCAGCCCATGAATTTGTAATGCTTGTCATCATAAGCGGGCCTGTATGATCTTACGTTTATCTCCTGATCTCCGGTCTTTGTAAAAGACTTTTCGGTCATGGTATTGCCGGAAATGTCTTCGTCGTAGAAATAACCTCCGTTGGCATCAAGTACCAGTTTAGGTCCTTCCTCTTCACCGGAAGTCACATCCTTCTGAATATCCTCCGAATCCTCATAGTCAGCACTCACAGAGCCATCGGATACATCCGATATCTCCTCTGCATAGGACTTAAGCTCCGTTACATTTACGGAAGTGATCATCATCACTGCTGCAAGTAATAAAGCAAGCCACCGTTTCGTTCTCATTTTTATACTCCTCCTTTTATTCCCCTTATATTGTCACGCATCATGCTGCGACAGAATATTCTTTAAAAATTCCTTTGTCCTTTCTTCCTTCGGATTTGCGAAGAACTCCTTTGACGATCCGGATTCAAGCACGGAACCTTCGTCCATGAAAAGTATCTTATTCGATACGTTCTGGGCAAAGTTCATTTCATGAGTAACAACAAGCATCGTCATTCCCTCGGAAGCCAGCTGCTTCATTACCTGCAGCACCTCTCCGATAAGTTCCGGATCAAGAGCCGAAGTGGGCTCGTCAAAATATATGATCTCCGGATCCGTGGCAAGTGCCCTTGCAATGGCCACTCTTTGCTGCTGACCTCCCGAAAGCTGTATCGGGAAGTGATCGGCAAAATCAGAAAGTCCCACCTTTTCAAGCATCTGCATCGCTTTCTTACGGGCGGTCTCCTTATCAACCTTCCTTGCAACCGTAAGGCCAAGCATTACATTCTCAAGAGCTGTCTTGTTTGCAAAGAGATTGTAATTCTGAAAAACAAAGGCTGTTTTCTTTCGGATCTGTGCGATCTCTTTTCTTTTTATATGCCCAAGGTCATGGGTGACACCGTCAAATACCATTGTTCCCGAATCCGCCCGCTCAAGAAAGTTGATACAACGCAGAAGTGTTGTTTTTCCGCTTCCGGAAGGACCGAGGATGGCGATAACGTCTCCCTTCTCCACATTGAGATCTATGCCCTTAAGCACACCGGCCTTGCCAAAGGATTTTTTTATGTCCTTAAGTTCCAACATGCTCATGCAGCCTTACCTCCTTTCGCTCCCACCTCGGTGGAACGGAGATTGTAGGCGCTTAAGCGCTTCTCCCATCGGCGCTGGATCAGTGTAAGGATCGTTGAAAAAACAAGGTATATGAGGGCGACCTCACTGTAAAGCCACAAAGGCTCGTAGGTACGTCCCACTATCTTCTGAGCCGACATGAACATATCCGCAACGGTGATCTCCGCCGCAAGGGATGTGTCCTTTAACATGCTGATGACCGAGTTTGAAAGGGGCGGGAATGCAGTCCTCATTGCCTGGGGAATAACAACATGCCACATTATCTGAAGGTAGTTCATACCCACACAGTAGCCCGCTTCAGTCTGTCCTTCGGGAACCGCTTCAAGAGCCGATCTCATGGTCTCCGCGCAATATGCGCCTTCATTTAATGCAAATACCATTACAGCACAGGGAAAAGCGTTCATGACGATCCCCAGCTTCGGAAGTCCGTAGTAAGCCAGGAACAGCTGAACAAGAAGGGGCGTGCCCCTGAAGATCCAGATATAGAGCCTTGATATTTCCTTAAGGACCGGTATCTTTGCATACTGAACCAAAGCCATGAAGATCGCTATGACCATGGCCAGTGCAAAACCTATTATGGTAAGGGGGATCGTTACCTTGATGCTGGCCAGAAGGATCTTTCCAAAGCCTTCAACCAGTATCCCCCATATGCGTTCCGTCATATAAGATACCTTTCCGATTGTCTTTCTTTAGCATTGTACTTGTATTTTTTTGTTCTGTCTAATCATTTTTTGACCGATTTGCAATACAAAAATCCCCGCAGGGCGGTTTTCGGTCGCCTTACGGGGAAGCATCAAATTTCTGTAGAAACAATCTTTTCCTTTGGAAGGAGTTTTATCATGATCTCTTCCAGATGTTTGCTCTGCACCGGTTTTGACAGATAGTCGTCAAAGCCCATGGACAGATATACATCCTCCGCACCCGTAATGGCATTTGCCGTAAGAACAACAATGGGTATCGTTGCATTGTGTCCGCCGGCTTCGCGGATCTTTTTCATTGTCTCACAGCCATCGGGAGGAGGCATCATATGGTCCATCAGGATCAGATCATATTCTTCTTCCGCGCAAAGCTTCAGCGCTTTTTCACCGCCGTCAGCCATTGAGACCTTCACTTCCGTCTTTTTGAGCAGGGCCGAAATAAGCTTGAGGTTTGTTGCTATATCGTCAACAACAAGGATCCTCGCATCGGGAGCGTGGAAAGATTCCTTGTAAACATTCTTTGTATGAACCGTCCTCACTTCCGGTTCGAATCGTCCGCAGGGATCGTCATTCACCACTGTCTGAGGCAGCCTTACGGTGAAATCGGAACCCTTCCCAAAGGTAGAAGAAACTTCGATCGTACCGTCCATAAGTTCAAGAAGCTGTCTGCTTATGGCAAGGCCCAGCCCCGAACCTTCCACGTTGCGGTTGTTCTTCTCATCAACACGCTGGAATACCCTGAAGAGTTTCGAAATATCTTCCTCCGATATTCCCTGTCCCGTATCAGAAACAACAATGGTCAGTATGCCCTTCTTTTCCTCTTTCTTTTCCCAGGAAACACGAATGCTTACCTGCCCATGCTGTGTATATTTCACGCTGTTTGTAAGCAGATTGATAATGACCTGCTTTATGCGGCTTGCATCTCCCAATAATTCCCCGGGGATATCCTCCTCGCACTCCACAGTCACCGGAAGGTCTTTCTGCAAAGCTCTCGGAATTATCATGTCATAGCAGTCACGTAACATATCCTGAAGAATGTACGGAGCGGGATTTATATCCATCTTTCCCGATTCGATCTTTGAAAGGTCAAGGATATTGTTGACAAGGGAAAGCAGCGTATCCCCGGCTTTCTTTATATCCTCCGCATACTCAAGGATCTGTTCTTCCGTCGATTCCCTGAGGATCATCTCGTTCATTCCCAGAACCGAGTTGATTGGAGTTCTTATCTCATGGGACATGTTAGCCAGGAACAGACTCTTTGCAACATTCGCCTGATTGGCATCAGCCCTGGCATCCTCAAGATATTTCATGAGGATATAATCCTTCGTAACATCGGAGCAAAGGAAGAAAGAGCCCATGTGATGGCCTTTTCCGTCGGTACAGTTTCTGAAATCCACCTTGAATCGAAGGGGTTCATCCCCCACGGTCATGTGGAAATTCTTCTCAAAATCCCTGATCTCCGAAATATCCGTACCTTTTATCCATTCGGAAACAGGGTAGTCTGTAACCGAAATAGAATCCGCAGTGATATTAAAGTAATCCCGGGCCGTTTTGTTTATATAGATGCAGTTCTGCTCGGCATCAAACAGCAAAAGGCCTTCTTTCATTGAATCCACCGCCAGCATCATCGTGTCGTTCATCAGCTTTCGCGGAATGAAATAGAGGGCGAAGAAGAACAAAAGGTATGCCGCCAGCGCATAGAAAAGGACCGACCAGTCAAAGGGCAGACTGAAAAGCATATAAACGATATTCAAAAGAATGATCCCTATCAGCGAAATAAGCAGCGGAAAGTACTTAAACCGGTAAAAATTGTGGGTTTTGAAAAGGGAAAGCGCCAAAAGCACCATTGCCGTTACTATCGGGATATAGCATACCGCAAGATGCACGTTAAACAACAGTGTGGGCCTTGTCTGAAAAGCTATGGAACCGTCGCCAAGGGTCATTCGATACATGCTGTACATGTGATCCGTCCACACGCTGACAAAGAGGCTTAAGGTATCTATTACGATGACAGGACGCCAGATCCTCCTAAAAAGATCCCTGAAACGTGTTCTTTTTGTGTAAAGAAGGGTGAAGCGCAGAAGATAATATGTAATGAAATCTATGCTTCCGAAATAGAAACTGAAAGCAAGATTGCTGACCATATCATTTCGGGAAACGGCCAGTACAACATTTGCCAGAACTGCCACCGAAGCAGCAGCAAACATGCGAAGAATGGCATCGCTTAAAACGTGCTTCTTCTTTGCGCAGACTCTTATGAAGATGATGAGCAGTACCACCGAAATGATACCGGTAATAAAAAATACTAACCTCATGCCATTCTCCGTTAAACAGATTTGCCGTTCCCCCGCGCCGATTGCGCGGGAGACAGCGTCAATATATATACTACCACAAAAACGGCACAAGATTATTAACAATCCTTCAGGTTTATCATTCTATATCAGCTTGCCAGGTCTCTTTTATCGATGCATACAAAAGCTGACAGGACCCCTGCAAAAACAAGCACTGCTGCCATAATGAAAGCTGCCGCGGGGGCTTCCTTTCCCGAGAAGATCTCAGAGGCATTGGCGTAGGAGAAAGGTCCGATAAAAAGGTAATCCTTAAGGTCCGGAACGACCCTTCCGATGACATCGTAGAAATAAAAGACCATTGCGAGGCCGATCCCGAGGCCGGTCCTGTTCTTTCCGGAAAGAGCGGAAATACCGAAACAGATGCCGCCTATCTCGATGTTCATAAGGTACTGTCTTAACATGAAGGTCATGAAATCACCCATGGGGGGCTCTTCTCCAAGCATTTTGAATCCGAGAAGGTAAAGTAATGTACAGATGACGGTGAAGGCCGTCAGCATTATAAGTACGCACAGCCCTTTGGCAGCAACCACTTTTTTTCTGGAAACGGGGAATGAAAAAGTAAATTCTCCCGTGTGTCCTTCTTCTTCCTTGGAAATGATGCCTATGGCCAGGATTGCCGCAAACATCGCTCCGCCGAGACCGTGGACCGTTCCCACTTCCGTTGCGAAAAAGCCCTCAATGGATGCGATGCTCAGGGTGCTCATTCCGAAAGCGTCGGAAAAGGCCCCCATATTTGAAAAGGCATCCGCCATTCCCTGTATTTCACCCTCCATGCTTTGAAAAAGGAGGATGCAGGAAAAGCCCATGATCCCCACCGCGATGGACCAGATAAGAAGTGCCTTTAAGTTTATCTTTAATTCTTCAAGAAACATCCTCTTCATTTTTATTCCTCCTCGTAAAAGCTTAAAAAGGTCTCGTCATCGATCCTGGGGGACTCCAACATCGTAAGCCTTCCTTCACGCATGATTGCCGCGTTTTTGCAATACTTGTTCACTTCCGAGAGAACATGGGTTGAAAGAAGACAGGTGGCTCCCTGTGCCACATATTCATTTATGAGTTCGAAGAAATGCTTCTGCATCAAGGGATCCAGACCTCCCGTGGGCTCGTCAAAAACAAAAAGTTTCGGCTTATGCTGCATTGCACAGACGATACTTACTTTCTTTCTGTTTCCAAGGGAAAGTTCCTTTATCTTTTTATGAGTGTCGACCTTGAGACGTTCGCAGAGCTTGCGCGCTTCCTCGGCGCAATCAAGTCCGCGCACGTCTGCGGCATACTTTATGACATCTGCCACTCTCATGGAACTGTAGAACCATGCTTCCGAAGGCATATATCCAACATTTTCCAATATCTTCTCATGATCCTTTACACTGTCCATTCCAAGGATCTTTATTTCTCCTGTCTCAAATCTTAAAAAACCAAGCATTGAACGTATGGTGGTGGATTTTCCCGCACCGTTTGGTCCGAGAAATCCGAAGATGTCCCCTTCCTTTACGATCAGGTTCACATCTTCAACTCCCCTGTTCTTTCCGTAGTTCTTTGTAAGATGAGTTATCTCTATCGCATTAGGCATTTTTTATTCCTCCTTATGGCTTAGTGATAACAGAAATAAAAAACGGGAACAATATCTGTTCCCGTAAGGTGCACTTATTTGCCGCTATGATTCACTTTTTATGTTCGGTCTGGAATAATCGCAGCTCCTCGTTTAACTTCTTGTCATCGATCCTGCGCTTCGACTTGTAGATAAAGAACACGCAGAAATACGCAAGAACGATATATGCCGCAAAAAGAAGAGTCGCGGTGATATTTTCTTCAAACCAGCCTCCGAACCAGGAGACCGCCGTGTAGGCAAGCGTACATACCGCCATTCCCACGCACTCTAAAACTCCCAGCTTATCCGCTTCATCGAAATTGCCGAAAACAAGGAGCTGGATGTACCCGATGAAATAGCATGTAAAGATCATCTCCGCCATATGCAGGATGCTTGCGTCAAAAACGCCGCCGATCATCCTGTAGACGCAATAAAAGAACAGCACGGCAAAAAAGTAAAGACATGCTTTGAATTCTATTCCGATCTCGTTTGTAAGATAACGTTCCCAGAAAGTGAGTTTATTGTTGTTATCCTTCATCTATCTGTCCCCCTTTAACAGTTTTCGAAATTCCGACGCATAACGTCTGGAAATGATTATATGCTCGCCGCCTTCCATCACCGCATCTATCCGGTTCGATGAAAGGCTTTTAAGGGAGATCACACGGTTTACGTTGATCACCATGGACTTGCTGCATCTGAAAAAGGTTTCGTCCGCGGTTTCCGTCATAAAAGAGTTCAAGGACCCTTCTATCCGAAGGATCCTCTCTCTTGTATATGCAAATACTTTGTCGTCCACGGATTCAAGATAAAGAATATCGCTCAGATCGATGCATACGCTTTCCTCGTCAGCCCGTCCCCACAGCCTGTTTCCTTCGTTGTTTAATATCCCGAGGACCCTTTCTATCGTGGGGTTTGGTTCCTTATAGCGGATGTCTATGCTTTCCTCACCGTCTGTTATTCTTTCTACCCGGATCTTCATGCTTAATTGCGGAACTTAACAGCAGTACCGTATGCCATTACCTCTGCAGCGCCCTGCATAACTGCTGCCGAAGAGTAACGAACGTTTAAGACAGCGTCTGCACCGAGAGCCTCGGCTTCGGCAACCATGCGCTTTGTCGCAAGAGCTCTTGCCTCGTCCATCATCTCGGTGTAAGCCTTTAACTCACCGCCCACAAGAGTCTTGAAACTCTGAGTGATGTCCTTTCCGATATTCTTGGACTGAATGGTGCTTCCCTTTACAAGTCCCAGCATTTCCGTTTCTTTACCGCTGATATAATCAGTATTTACTAAGATCATCCTCTTCTCCTCCTTTGATCTCTTTGATCCTTTGTATACATACTCCTATCATTACCGCTCCCAATGCAAGCGGGATGATCCCAAACAATAACGTAACCACTATGTTCCGTATAAAGAACACGATGATGCTGAAATAAAAGATGTAATATAACAGAACGATCGCCGTCACAACTATGGGCGCGATCATCTTCTTTCCATGTTCGCTCATATATATGTCCTCCGAATTTAAGTATAGCACATATCACTCAGGGCATATCTTAAATATCCATTAAGAATCATCGGCGCAGTTTCCTATCAGCGCCCTCTTTATGCTTATCCTGCGCCTCATGCATTTTTGAGTTTCTTTCCTTCGCCTGTTCATTATTGAATGATCCGGCATGTTCTCTCAGATAATTTATCTCAAAGGCAAGCGCAATGGATGTGGCCATGTTGATACTGTATTTCTTCCCGGGCACCCTCAGCATGGGACTGCCGCCCATTTCCAGTTTGGCATCCATCAGATCCTTAAGGCTGATCCATACCAGGACCCTTCCGTCTTTCTGCAGCTTTTTTTCAACATCCTCGATTTCTTCGGGGGATGATCTGTAGAATGCGGCTGAGACCGTCTCCTTTGTGACATTCGGGACATCCAGGATCATAATAAGCTGCGGTTTTCCGCACTCCGACACATCTCGATACAGGTATAGAATGGATTGTTCGATGGTGGTTTCATCCACTAAACCGGAAATATCAAAAGCCAGTTCGTCGCGGATCTCGCCGAGAATGGAAGCAGTGATCCCGGACATGTCAACCTTACGGTGGTCGGGTCTTACAGCATACTTCACTTTCAGAGATGCACTGATGCTGCAGTTTACGGTACCTTTTCCCACCGAAACATTTTTGGAACGCTTCACGAAGGGAATGACGATCTCACCATTTTTGTCCCGCACCATCAGAAGACCGTTGATCCCCAGGTGATTTGACAGTTTCGAAACGGAAAGAGGGGAGAAATACGGCCCGGGTTCAAAGTAATCCCGAATGCTTATCCTGTCCTTTAAAGATCCGTCGCAGGAGCGGTTGGTGAGCAGCGAGGAATAAAAATACGTCCGGGAAGTCTTCAGGACGATATCGCCTCCATCCGTTTGAGCGTCATCCAAACGGATATTGATCTGATTGTAAGTATCGGATGCGCGATGCAGCTTCATGAGGCGGTCATAGTTTTCCTTTATGACCTCCGGCAATTCATAATACTTAGTCTCCTGATCTTCCACTGTGATCCTGTCAGAGGGAGATGTCCTCTCCCAAATGGGTATGCCGGGCAATTTCATTTTCAGACCATATTGTTCGATCTCCACAAATTTCTCGCTGGGATATCGTCTTACCAGCCTGTCCGCATTGCTGTTTATCTTGGCATAATCCTCAAATTTACGTTCTACCCACCCTCTGATAAAACCGGCAACGATTCCGGATAAAAAGAGGACGATGAAGGAGAACAGTACAGTAAAATCAATATCGTTCTGCAGAAATCATGTGAAGTGCCCGCCTGATATCGCTTTCCTTATCATGTATATACTTGATCCTGGAAAGCGTGTTTTTCACTTCCGCTATACCTAACTGACGATCGTCCACATCCCGGCATTGTCCCAGAGCGCGTGTAATGTTATACTCCAGCCACTCTATCCATGTATACGCCAATCCAAAGACCTTTTCATAATCTTTAAAACCATTATCGTACGCAGTGAGATATCCTTTAAAAAAGGCTTTCACCTTATTAAGATCGATATCACACAACGTGATGCCTGCCCACTGGAGTGATAACTGAAGAGCACTGGAGATGGGATTCCCATAATCAAGACACTCAAGATCGATCACAAATGGTTTTCCTTTATTCCACATAACATTCTTAGGATCCATATCTTCATCGATGATGGTCGATATATCCGGAAGGTTCTTTCTTGCTTTGTTTAATTCTTCCTGAACTTCATAAAGAAGATCCCTGCTTTCCTCGAGGCATGAAGCAATCTCACTTCCGGCCGTTGTCGCTTTAGTAATGTGATCATCCCAGTCGACCATGCTTAATTCAGGCAGGTTTGCAGTTTTTCTTTGATCTATGGAATGAATCCTGCCCTGAATCTCTCCTGCCATGGTACACTGACCAAGGGAAATACTGTTCCAATCAGTAATCCTGCCTTCCTGCCAATGAAATATATAAAAAAACTCCCCGCAAATCTTCTGCATTTTTGAACCATATATCGTCATAGCTGTTATTACCGGAAGACCTGCATCCTCAAGAATCTGCTCGAGTTCTTCTGCCCTTGTAAAATTACTTAGGGCTTCAGACCGTTTCATGATAGCCGGGTTTAAATGCTTCACGGCATACGTTTTTCCATCTGCTTCAACCTTATACATTTTGTGCATGAAGCCGCCGGAAACAGGAATGATCGGTAATTGAATCCTTCCTAAGTCTCTCGTCTCAAACAATTCGGAGATGAGTTCTTCTAATCCAAAGATACCCCCTATGGCTTTGCCCCAGGTAAGGACCAGGGTTTCCAGGCTCCATGCAGCATTCGCCGGGCTGGTGGAAGGCAGACAGACTGCTTTCCATCCAAGTTCCTGTTCGATATATCTTTTATAATACTTTTCCGCTGTTTTTCCGTTAACAAAAATGCCACGGATATCGGCTGCTTTCAGAATCTGCGAAATGTCATTGACTACTACATTCTCAATGCTTGAATCGGACGATCCTTCAATATCGCAGGAACCGATCACATCCCACAAAGCAACGTGATGAGCTCTCAAAAAAGCCTTCTTTTCGGTAACAGTTCCGGGTTCTTTATCAGAAAATACCGACGCGATCACTTTCCAAAAGCGATTCTGAGGATGCCCGTAGAAGAACATCTGCTCGCGCGATTTCACAGATGGAAAGCTTCCAAGAATAAGTATTTTAGATTCTTTGTCATAAAACGGCATAATTGGATGCAATATGTGCTCTTTCAATTTCTTCGTCCTTCTTTGTGGAATCCGGTATCATAGCCCTTTTCTCCTATGTTCAGGTGCAGTACAGAGAGGCTCCATATATGCCAGATGGTTCTCCGTCACCTTTAGCACGATTATCTTGCGAGATAACGTACGAGCAGCAAATAATCATTTATAAAACTGAAGTGCATATAGAATTGCCAAGATGGTAACGCCATCCATTGTACCATTAGATTCCAGCAGTTTAGTACACTCTTGTTTTGAAAACCATTTTTTATTATTTATCTCATCAAAATCTGTGAATTCACCTTCCGATGAAACTCTTGCAACAAAACAATGAACCAGAGAGTCCGACATTCCATTTGAAGGATTGTATGAGCACAAATACCGCAAATCGGTTAGTTCACAGCCCGCTTCTTCTATAGCTTCTCTCCTGGCTGCAGCTTCATTTGATTCACCTTCCTCAATCCTCCCTGCGGGTATTTCCCACTCAAGGCGCCCCACAGTATATCTCCTATTTTGGATCAGAAGAATGTTTTCATTCTTATCAAAAATCACAATTGCAACAGCTTTCTTCGGATAATGAATCTGATAATAATTTTCTATTATTTGTCCGCTGGGAAGAGCCACTCTATCTGAATATAAACATACGTGTTCGCTTTCATAAATAGTGGTTCTTGCAAGTCTCTTTGGCATATTTGCATCATTTTTCATTTCTAAAAACCTTTTCATTTTGGGACGCAATATTATCTTTATTGACCCGCAAATATATCTCGTCCTCCGGAATAATGTCTTTTGCAATCATAACCGTAAGCCTTAAGCCTTCTGTTCC
>JAEEIN010000096.1 GCA_016281385.1 Lachnospiraceae bacterium
GAAAGGAGCCTGTAATGGGAAAAGGTCCAAGAAGCAAGAGGTAAAACATTATGAAACTAGGCAGAGCCGGCCGTCCCAACGTGGGACATAGCACATTATTTAACTCACTTACAAAGGCAGGAGCAGAATCGGCCAATTATCCGTTCTGTACCATAGATCCAAACATCGGTATCGTACCGGTACCCGATGAGAGAATAGAGAAGCTTGGTGAGCTTTATCACACAAAGAAGGTGACACATGCCACCATCGAGTTTGTGGACATCGCAGGACTTGTTAAGGGCGCTTCCAAGGGTGAAGGCCTCGGAAACCAGTTCCTTTCAAACATAAGGGAAGTGGATGCCATCGTTCACGTTGTAAGATGCTTTGAGAACACAAACATAGTTCACGTTGACGGAAACATCAATCCCGTTCGTGATATCGAGACCATAAACCTTGAGCTGATCTTTTCCGATATCGATATCCTTGAAAGAAGGATCGCAAAGATCACAAGGGCCGCACACAACGACAAGACAGCTGCCAAGGAACTTGAGTTTGTCAACCGCATAAAGGCTCATCTGGAAAAAGAAGAAATGGCGAAGACCTTTGAGGTTTCCGACGATGAGGATGAGATCGCATGGTTCAAGACCTATAACCTTCTTACCGCAAAGCCCGTTATTTTTGCTGCAAACGTATCGGAGGAGGATATTGCCGATGACGGTGCGTCAAATGATTATGTTAAGGCCGTAAGGGAATTTGCACAGAAGGACGGAGACGAAGTGTTTGTTATCTGTGCAGGTATTGAGCAGGATCTTTCCGAGATGGACGATGAGGAGAAGGCAATGTTCCTTGAGGATCTCGGTCTTAAGGAATCCGGTCTTGATAAGCTTATCGCCGCAAGCTACAGACTTCTCGGGCTTATGAGCTTCCTTACCGCAGGTGAGGACGAGTGCCGTGCATGGACCATAAAGATCGGCACAAAGGCTCCCCAGGCAGCGGGAAAGATCCATACGGATTTTGAAAGAGGATTCATCAAAGCGGAAGTTGTCAATTACAAGGATCTTTTGGAACTTGGTTCCCTTGCCGCGGCAAGAGAAAAAGGCCTGGTTGGAATCGAAGGAAAAGACTATGTCGTAAAGGACGGGGACGTGATCCTGTTCAGATTCAATGTTTAATCTTTTCTTAATTTAATCAAAATATTGTATTTAAGCAAGGGTCGTACCACAAATTGTGGTGCGACCCTTTAAAATGCCCAAAAAGCCCGTAAAATCAACAAAAAAGTGCATTTTAGGGGTTGAAAAACGGGGGGATTATATGTATAATTGTGGTAACAAGTGGTAAATGAGTGGTAACTCAACTGGAAATAAGTGGTAGATAATGATCTACCGGAGGGAAAAATTGGCTGCAACATTTATTGGCACATACAACCACACAGTGGATGATAAAGGCAGACTGATCATTCCCACCAAATTCAGGGACGGTTTTGGGAAAGGCTTTTATATCACCAACGGCATCGACAAATGCCTTTACGGATACGACGAAGAAAGCTGGAACGCTTTCGCCGAGAAGATATCGAAACAGTCCATTACCAAGATCAAGATAAGAAAGTTCGCAACCTTCATCCTTGGAGGCGCAAGCAATATAGAGTTTGACAAGCTAGGACGTATTGTTGTTCCTCAGAAATTAAGAAATTACGCAGGCATAGACAAAGAAGTGGTTTTGGTAGGTGCCGGAAACAGGATCGAGATCTGGGATAAAGACAGATACGAAGAGAACTTCGCAGCTACCGACATTGCAGAGATCGCAGAGGAACTTGATCTGGAGGGTGTAGATCTTGGAATTTAAACACTATTCGGTGATGCTTAAGGAAACAATTGAAAATCTAAACATCAGACCGGATGGGATATATCTAGACGGAACTTTGGGAGGCGGCGGTCATTCATTTGAGATCGCAAGTCATCTTGGAGATAAAGGACACCTTTACGGTGTGGATCAGGACGAAGCGGCTATAGAGGCCGCAGGACACAGACTCGCGGGTTTTGGAGACAAGGTCACCATTATCCGTACCAATTACAAAGACGCGGTTTCAAGTCTAAAGGCTGAGGGCGTCGAGGGAGTGGACGGTATCGTTCTTGATCTGGGAGTGAGTTCCTATCAGCTCGACAATGAAGAACGGGGATTTTCCTATATGGCGGATACGGCGCTGGATATGCGAATGGACCAAAGACAGCGGCTTACCGCAAGGGACATAGTAAACACCTATTCCCAGAAGGAGCTGACCACCATCATCCGTGATTATGGAGAGGACAATTTCGCGGCCAACATCGCCAAGCACATTTGCGAGGCAAGAGAGAAGGCTCCCATAGAAACAACGTTTGAATTAAATGACATCATAAAGGCTGCCATTCCTGCAAAGATCAGGGCCACCGGAGGACATCCTTCAAAAAGAACCTTCCAGGCCATCAGGATCGAATGCAACCATGAACTCGATGTCTTAAGGGATTCCATCGACGGGATGATCGATTTTTTAAAGCCCGGAGGAAGGATAGCGATAATAACCTTCCATTCGCTGGAAGACAGGATAGTAAAGAATGCCTTCAGAAAGAACGAAGACCCCTGCACATGTCCGAAGAACTTTCCGGTATGTGTATGCGGACAGAAATCCAGGGGAAAGGTCATAACAAGAAAGCCGATCCTCCCTTCGGAAGAAGAGCTTGAAGAAAATTCAAGATCAAGAAGCGCAAAACTAAGAATCTTTGAAAAGGTCAGGGAAGACAGATGAAAGAAAACAGAAACTCATATGTATACGGAAACACGGCAAGAAACATCGATTTAAAGACAGCCGTATATGAAGAGCCCACACACAGCACCTTAAAAGAGCTTCGTGCAGAGAAGAAGAAGCATAAGAAGATGCATATGGGTTTTGTTTATGTTGCATTCCTCGGACTTGCGATCTTTGTTTTCGGAAACTCGGTCGTATCCTACGTAAGGCTTCAGGCTGAAATCTCCACGACCATCGATATCAATTCGGGACTCGAAACCGAACTTAACAATTTGACAGTTGCCAATGATGACGAGTATAGTAATATAGTTAATGACGTTGATCTTAACGAGATCAGACGTATCGCAGTCGAGGAACTCGGTATGGTCTATGTTACACCCGACCAGATCGTCACCTACGAAAGAGAGAAGAGCGATTACGTCAGACAGTTTACTGATATTCCGAATTAAAGCAGGTGTAAGTTTTGGATAAAGACGGCCGCAAGGCAATAAAAAAAGCAGCAGCAAGAAAATACAGTAAAGTAACGGCAAACAGGCTGGGAGTATTCTTTGTGGTGATACTCCTGGCTTTTGTTGGTTTGGGAGTAAGGCTGTTTTTTATAACCAGGGAGAATAACGACGAGTATACACAGAGGATACTTTCACAGTCCGTATATAACTCCCAGCCCATCCCCGCAAGAAGGGGCGATATCATCGACGCAAACGGAACCGTACTGGCCGCAAGTGTGGAGAACTACAATCTGATACTTGATACGGCACAGATCCTTAAAGCGGACGAGTCCACCGAGAATCATGAGTTTGCCATTCAGACTGTCAAGGCAATCTCGGATCTTTACGGACTGGATGCAAATGAGATAAGAAAGTATATGGATGATAATCCCGAATCCCACTATAAGATCCTTAAAAAGGGGGTTACGGTGGAAGAAAAGGCGCGTTTTACCGTGCTACAGGACAAGGCCAGGGCCGCCAAGGCTTCCGGGGATTATTCAGACACCATTTACCAGTACCTTACAGGCATTACCTTTGAAAAATATTATGTAAGAAACTACCCCCAGGGCAGTCTTGCATGTGATACCATAGGCTTTTCAAGATCCGTCGGACAGGCTTCCTACGGTCTTGAGGAGTATTACAACGATATCCTTACCGGTACTTCGGGCAGAAAGTACGGCTTCTTAAGCGACGAGAACAACTCTGAAGTTACCACCATTCCCGCCGTTGACGGTAACACCATCATCCTTACCCTTGATGCGAACGTGCAGATGATGGTCGAGAACCGTATCCGTGAATATGCGGAGGAATACAAGGACAATGCAAGGCCCGGCTGGGGCGCCAATAACGTGGGCTGCATAGTAATGCGTGCCGACAGCGGTGAGATCCTTGCAATGGCAAGCTTTCCCAACTACGATTTAAACGATCCTACGGACGTATCCATTCTTTATACCGATGCAGATGTGGCAAGGATGGAAGAAGAAGGTACCCTTCGTGATGCCTACGATGCTCTGTGGAAGAACTTCTGCATCGCAGACACTTACGAGCCCGGTTCCGTTATGAAGCCCTTTACCGTTGCCATGGGACTTGAGACCGGAAAGATTTCGGGAAATGAGACCTATAACTGCACCGGTTCCCTGACTATAGCGGATCATGAAATCCATTGCCATAACATCTATGGCGACGGCCTTTTGAATGTGCAGGGAGCGGTTGCCCAGTCCTGTAACGTGGCGTTAATGTATATGTCACAGGCTATAGGACGGGACATATTCCTTCGCTATCAGAACATATTCAATCTCGGATTAAAGACAAACATTGACCTTGCGGGTGAAGCAAGGACCGCAGAGCTTGTTTTTACAAAGGAGACCCTGGGTGAGTCGGAGCTTGCTACTTCCTCCTTCGGACAGGGCTTCAACGTTACCATGATACAGATGGCCGCAGGTTATGCAGCTTTGGTAAACGGCGGATATTACTATGAACCCCATGTCGTTTCGAAGATATTAAGCTCCGGCGGAACGGTTGTTGACAATATCGAGCCCAGACTTATCAAGCAGGTGGTTTCCGATTCGACTTCAAAGAAGATCCTTCAGTATTGCAACGCGGTTGTCGATGAGGGTACGGGCTGGAGAGCCAAGCCCGCGGGCTACAAGATCGGCGGAAAGACGGGAACGGCGGAAACCCTTCCTCGCGGAAACGGCGAATATGTTGTTTCCTTCATAAGTCATGCTCCCGCGGACGATCCCAAGATCATCTGCTATGTAGTTATCGACAGACCCAATGTTTCCGTACAGGAAGATGCAAAGTATGCGACGATCCTTTCAAAACAGATCCTTACGGACATCCTTCCCTACCTTGGCATTCCCATGACCGAGGAACTTACGGAAGAAGATAAACAGGAACTTTCCGAAATGGACCTTTCCATCCTTACCAACAGGGAAGGTTACAGAAAAGACGAAGCCGGAAACGGAGAAGCCAATGCCCCCGATCCGACCATAGACTTTGATGCTGCGGATACGCAGGCAGAAGAAGGAGATCATATACCATGAAAACAACACTGATCCTTGCAGGATTAATATCCTTTGCCATAAGCGCGGTACTCGGCCCCATAGTCATTCCCATCTTAAGAAAGGTAAAGGCGGGACAGACTGAGAGAGAGGACGGACCCGAAAGTCATTTAAAGAAAACAGGAACTCCCACCATGGGCGCTTTTATTTTTCTTATCGCCTTTGCACTCTGCATGGTGTGGTTTGCCGTTAAGGATATAACTTTACTTCCCATCCTGCTTCTTACGCTTGCTTTTGCCGTTGTGGGATTTCTTGACGATTTCATAAAGGTGGTCTTAAAGAGATCCGAGGGACTGACTCCATGGCAGAAGATGGGACTTCAGATCGTGGTTTCCGCAGTTTACAGCATACTGTGCTTTATAAACGACGGAAGGGAATTCACAGCATATGTGCCCTTTACCCATAATACGGTAAGCCTCGGCTGGCTGGGGATCCCCGTATTCATGTTCATCATCATCGGTACAGTTAACGGCTCCAACTTTACGGACGGAGTTGACGGACTTGAAAGCAGTGTTACCGCCGCTCTCTGCGTGTTCTTTTTCGCAGTATCCGTAATTGCCGGTGCGGAAGGTCTTTCCTATCCCGGGGTTATCATGTTCGGTGCACTGCTGGGATTTTTACTTTACAATGTAAACAAAGCGAAGGTATTCATGGGAGATACCGGCTCACTTGCACTGGGCGGTTTTGTTGCCGCATACGCCCATGCGCTTAAGCTTGAATTATATCTTCCCATAATCGCATTCATATATTTTGCGGAAGTTTTGAGCGTTATCATTCAGGTACTGTACTTTAAGGGCACTCACGGCAAGCGCTTCTTCAGAATGGCACCCATTCATCATCATTACGAGCAGGGCGGCTGGAGCGAAGCCAAGGTCGTTGGCGTGTTTACCATTGTTACGGTTGTACTTTGTGCGATTTCGCTGATATTTATCTAAGGGGTTTTTATGGCAGAAAAAAAGACCGTCAAAAACAAAAGGTATTTTGATTTTTCACTCCTTTTCATAACTATGTTCATCATCGCGTTCGGGCTTGTTATGGTTTATTCCGCAAGCTCTTATGATGCTGCCCTGAGTTTTGACGGTGACAGTACATACTATCTCAGAAGACAGATCTATTCCGTGATCGCAGGCTGTGCTCTCATGGCCGTTACAATGTTTTTCCCTTATAAGCTCTATAAGAAGTTCTACTGGGTCGGCATTCTGTTTTCGGCATTCATGATCCTTTTGATCATTCCCCTGGGTTACGAGGCAAACGACGCGAAGCGCTGGATCAGATTCGGAAGTCTTTCCATCCAGCCCGCCGAGATCTGCAAACCCGCCGCCATCATCTTCGTTTCCACTCTTTTAGCCAAGATGTCTCCGAAGGTAAGGGAGAAGTGGAAGGGATTCTGGTTCCCCATGGTACCGGTAGGGATCCTTTGCCTCATGGTCCTTATCATCACAAAGAACTTAAGCTCGGCCATCATCATCGGCGGTATCGGCCTTCTGATAGTGTGGATCGGAGCGAAGAAGAATATCTGGCCGCCCATCGCTACGCTGGCAATGCTTCTTTTTGCGTTGTCGATCGTAATGTTCTTAAAATTCGGAAAGGTGCCCGACGGACTGGGCTTCAGACTTGAGCGTGTGCTTGCTTGGCTTGATCCCGAGAAGTATTACGAGGGGAAGGGCTATCAGATCCTTCAGTCCCTTTACGGTATCGGTTCCGGCGGCATCTTCGGTAAACACCTGGGAAAGAGCATGCAGAAGATGGGCTTCTTAAGTGAGGCCAAGAACGATATGATCTTTTCCGTTATCTGCGAAGAACTGGGACTGGTCGGAGGATTTTCCGTTATTGCCATGTACGTTCTTCTTCTTTGGAAGATAAGGGATGTGAGCCTTTATTGTAAGGACTATTTCGGAAATCTGCTGATCACAGGGATATTTGCCCATATAGCCATACAGGTTGTCATGAATATCGCCGTTGCGACGAACATCATGCCAAATACCGGAGTTTCCCTGCCCTTTATAAGCTACGGAGGCTCCAGCCTTATGATACTGATGGCCGAAATGGGCATTGTGTTCAACATCGGCCGATACGCTAAATTTGCGGAGGAGGAACCTGATGATGAGGAAGAAACTCCCGAAGCTGATTAGTGTTTTTGTTATACTTATACTTATTGCCGGAGCGGGATGCTACGGCTATTTGTATTTAACCCGGACCTATGAGGTCACCACAGTCTATGTCGACGGAAATTCCCATTATTCCGATGACGAGATCAAAGATATGATAATGACCGGAAGGTTCGGGCACAATTCCCTGTACCTTTCACGTAAATATAAAAACAAAGCCATCGAAGACGTTCCCTTTGTGGAGACGATGGATGTGTCAATCCTGTCTCCCGACACGATACAGATACAGGTTTACGAGAAGGCTCTTGCGGGTTATATCGAGTATCTGGGCCGCTATGTCTACTTTGATAAAGACGGTATCGTGGTTGAGGTGTCCGGCAAGAAGACAAAGGGAATACCCGAGGTCCTGGGAGTGGATTTTGATTATGTGGTGCTTTACGAGCCGCTTCCCGTTGAGGATAATTCACTTTTTAAGAACGTGCTCAACCTGACACAGCTTATGGAAAAGTATGAGGTCTTTGCGGAAAAGGTTTATTTCAAGCCCGGCGGAGAGATCATTCTGTACCACGAGGACATAGACATATACCTTGGTTCCGACACGGATCTTGATGTTAAGATCATGAACCTTAAGCCCATCCTTAAGAACCTGGTGGGCAGGAGCGGAACCCTGAGAATGGAGAATTACAGCGAGTCAAATCCCAAGGCCGGATTTGAACCCGACTCCGACGATCCTTCGAAAAATCGGGAAAAAGAAGAGGGAGACGGAGACTGATAAAGAAAGCGGTGAATCCATGGAAGAGATCTTAAGAAAGCTCATCTGTGATAAAAAGATACTGATACTGGGATTCGGAAGGGAGGGAAAGTCGACCCTCAGGGAGATCCTTGATATCGGCGGTCATAAAAGTATCACCATAGCGGATCAGAAGCCTGTAAGCGGCGAACTTGGGCGGGGGATCGATACCGTTACCGGTGAAGGATATCTGGATATCCTTGATGATTACGATGTTGTATTTAAAAGCCCCGGAGTTGTTCTAAAGAAGCCGGCGGAGGATTATAAAGCCCTTGTGACAAGTGAGATGGATGTGTTCCTGGAAGCTTACGGTGACAAGGCCATCGGCATAACCGGAACCAAGGGCAAAAGTACCACTTCGTCACTGATCGCCCATGTATTGAAAACAGCGGGAAAAAATGTTCTTTTTGCGGGAAATATCGGAATCCCCGTTTTTGATATCCGAAAGCAGGTGAGAGAGGACAGTATCATTGTTCTTGAAATGTCCTGTCATCAGCTGGAATTTTTACGATATGCCCCGAAAACGGCGGTTCTTTTGAATATTTACGAGGATCATCTCGATCACTACGGTACCCGTGAAAAATACGCCGCCGCCAAGATGAATATCTACAGGAAGCAGGATGAAAAGGGTATTCTCTATACTCTTCAGGAGTTTAAGCCCTCAGACGGAGACTATAAAGGTACGCTTAAGCTTGTTACTATTTCGGATGCACCTTTTGAGGATTTTGATTCTGTTAAGGGCGCTGTGCTGAAGGGTGAGCACAATCGCCTTAACTGTGCATTTGCTTTTCTTGTTACAAAAGAATACGGAGTGGACAAAGACACGTTTATCCGTGCTGTGGGCAGCTTCGAGGGCCTTCCCCACAGGCTTCAGTTTATAGGAAACCTTGACGGAGTGGATTATTACGACGACTCGATCTCAACCACCGTCAGATCCGCCATAAGCGCGGTGGAGAGCATAAAGAACGCGGAGGTTCTTCTTCTCGGAGGCATGGAAAGAAATCTTGAGTATGAGGAACTCATGGATTATCTGGTCACTTCGAAATTAAAAAGCCTGATCTTCATGTACGCTTCCGGCCACCGGATGTATGAGATGTATACACAAAAAGAAAAAGGGGAAAACGCTCCGAAGGCATATCTGGTATCGGACCTTAAAGAAGCGGTCAAATGCGCTAAAAATGCGGCAAATAAAGGCTCGGCGGTGATACTCAGTCCCGCAGCCGCAAGTTACGACAGTTTCAAGAATTTTGAAGAGCGGGGAAATGCGTATAAAACTCTTGTTTTTTCATAATTTTCCCTTGCGAATTTTTCGTTTTAAATATATGATAATGTTTGATGGATTTTGTGTAATAAGGAGAATGAAAGAATGCTGGAGATAATTAGTAGCGAGGCCGGGGCTACTGCGAAGATCATAGTGGTCGGCGTAGGCGGTGCGGGTAACAATGCGGTAAACAGAATGGTCGATGAAGATATCAACGGTGTTGAATTCATCGGTGTAAATACAGACAGACAGGCTTTACAGCTTTGTAAGGCTCCCAAGCTCATCCAGATCGGTGAGAAGCTTACCAAGGGACTGGGCGCAGGCGCAAGGCCCGAGATAGGTGAGAAGGCAGCGGAGGAAAGCTCCGATGAACTTCAGGAAGCCATCCGCGGAGCGGACATGGTGTTCATCACCTGCGGTATGGGCGGCGGAACAGGTACAGGTGCGGCTCCCGTAATCGCAAAGATGGCCAAGGGCATGGGTATCCTTACCGTCGGTGTTGTTTCAAAGCCCTTCCGTTTTGAAGCAAGGACACGTATGGCAAATGCTCTTACCGGTATTGAAAAGATCAAAGAAAACGTAGATACGCTTATCGTTATTCCCAATGATAAGCTTCTTGATATCATGGACAGAAGGACCTCCTTCCCGGATGCTTTAAGGAAGGCTGACGAGGTTCTTCAGCAGGCAGTTTCGGGCATTACCGACCTTATTAATGCTCCCGGACTCATCAACCTTGACTTCGCCGACGTTTCCACCGTCATGAAGAACAAAGGTATCGCACACATCGGTATCGGTGTGGGCAAGGGCGATACAAAGGCTGCGGATGCTGTTGAAATGGCAGTCAAGAGCCCGCTTCTTGAAACCACCATCAACGGTGCAAGCGATGTTATCATCAATATCTCCGGTGACATCACTCTTGCAGACGCAAGCGATGCAACCGAGTACGTAAGGGAACTTACCGGCGACGACGTGAACATCATCTTCGGTGCTCTTTACAACAAAGAGGAGCAGGATACATGTAAGATCACGGTTATCGCTACCGGCGTAGTGGACAGCAATCTTCGTCCCAAGGGATTCAACAACATAAGCGCCATCAACGGTTCCGCTCCCACACCCGGAAAGAGCGTTACATCCTTAGGCGGACTGGACAGATCTTTTGTTACAAAGCAGATGACAGCGGCAGGTGAGGGTACGACTTCTTCGCCCACACCCGTTACGAAGCCTCTTACAGGCATTCAGACACCTCCCGACATCAAGTCAAACGTAGCAACGAGAAGCCTTGAGATTCCAAGCTTTCTTAATCCAAACAAGAAGTAAAGGAGAAACAAGATGAAGTGTCCGTTTTGCGGTCATCCCGATACGAGAGTTATCGATTCAAGACCCGCCGAGGAGAATAACTCCATCAGAAGACGTCGTGTATGCGACGAGTGCGGCAAGCGTTTTACCACATACGAGAAGGTTGAGACCATTCCCCTTATCGTTATAAAGAAGGATAAGAATCGTGAGCAGTACGACAGAGCGAAGATCGAATCCGGTGTATTGAGGGCTTGTCACAAGCGTCCCATCAGTGCCGACCAGATCACCCGTGTCGTAGACGATGTGGAGACCGAGATCTTCAGCATGGAAGAGAAGGAGATCGAAAGCCGTGTCATCGGTGAGCTTGTGATGAACAAGCTTAAGGATGTGGATGACGTAGCTTACATCAGATTCGCATCCGTATACAGAGAGTTCAAGGATGTGAACACCTTCATGGACGAGCTTAAGCAGGTGCTTAAGGCAGAGAAATAAGGATTTAAGGACCGTGCCCTTCGGTGCGGTCTTTTTGTTTTTATAAAGGGCTTTGTACTTTTTGGGATACAAAATCACTTTGTTAAAAATTTGTCTTGCTATTATACCCGGCATGCATTATCATACCAACGAAAGGAAATGATCCTTTCATACAATTAAATATCTTGAAGAACAAGGAGACAAGAAGATGAAGATTTTCAAAAAAGCTTTTAGTTTGCTGCTTGTGCTCACCACACTGGCTGTTGCACTCTGCGGATGCGGAGGTGACAAGACGGGGGACAGTTCTTCACACATTACCATCGGTATTCCTCAGGATCTGGAGGAAAGTCTTGACCCTCACAAAGCAGTGGGAGCAGGAACAAAGGAGATCCTGTTCAATATCTACGAAGGACTTGTCAAAGCCGACAAGGATGGTAATCTGATCCCCGCCGTAGCATCAAACTATGAAATTTCAGAAGACGGACTTACCTACACCTTCACATTACGTGAGGGAGTAAAGTTCCATGACGGTTCTACCGTAACGGCGGAAGATGTTTTATACAGCATTGAACGTAACGCCGACGACGGAACTGGTACAGCTCTGATCCCGGCGTTTTTAAATATCGCCGATTACAAGGCTGACGGAAACAATATCGTGATCACTCTTGCAACACCCGATCCCGATTTCCTTCAGTACATGATCATGGCTATTATACCCGCATCGAACACCGATCCGGATACAAATGCCATCGGTACCGGCCCCTACAAGTTTGTATCAAGGGCAGCTCAGGAGAATGTCATCTTAGAGGCATTTGACGATTACTGGGGAGAGAAGGCATACATCAAAAATGTAACCCTTAAGATCTGCTCCAGCGCAGACACCATCACCACCGAAATGCTCGGCGGTTCCATTGACCTTTTTGCGCGTATCACTACCGCACAGGCAATGCAGCTTGAGAATTCCGATTTCACCATTCTCGAAGGAACCATGAACCTTGTACAGGCAATGTACTTAAACAACGGTGTTGCTCCCTTCGATGATGTCAGGGTACGTCAGGCACTCTGCTATGCGGTTGATCCGGACGCTATCATCGATCTTGCTTTTGACGGAAAGGGAACGCCCATCGGTTCATCCATGTTCCCCGCATTCAGCAAGTACTATCTTGATGAGTTAAACGACGTATACAACGTGGATTACGAAAAGGCCAAGGCACTTCTTGCCGAGGCAGGATATCCCGACGGATTTACTTTCACCATCAGGGTTCCTTCCAACTATCAGCCCCATATCGATACCGCACAGGTTATCGTTGAGCAGTTAAAGAACATCGGTGTTACAGCCGAGATCGAGCTCATCGAATGGGAATCCTGGTTATCCGATGTTTATTCCGGAAGGGACTTCCAGGCAACGGTTATCGGAGTTGATGCTTCAAGAATGACCGCAAGGGCACTTCTTGAGAGATTCGGTTCCGAAGCTCACAACAACTTCATCAATTTCGCAGATGAGAGATATGATGAAAACCTCGCACTTGCACTTGCCTCTGTTGATGACGCAAAGCAGGTGGAGTATTATAAGGAATGTGAGAGAATCCTTACAGAGGATGCCGCAAATGTTTACATTCAGGACCTTGCGGAGCTGGTTGCCATCAGAAACAGCTATACGGGATATGAATTCTATCCCATCTATGTAATGGATATTGCAAAGATAAAGCCCGTTAAGTAATACGGGATCTTAAAATTGAAAGGAGAAGAGTATGAGATACGCACTAAGGAAGATCGCGACGATGTTCATCACGTTATTCTTTGTGTCGGTCATCGTATTCTTCTCCTTTTCTTTGATACCCGGAAGCCCCGCAATGAATAAGCTGGGAACCGAGGCAACTCCCGAAAGCATAAAGGCGTTAGAGCATGAGATGGGCCTTGACCGTCCCGTTGCCGAACGTTACGGAAAGTGGCTCCTTGGCGTGGTACGTGGAGATTTCGGAAAGTCCTACAGCTACAATCAGCCCGTAACCAAGCTTATAGCCGACAAGCTCGGGGCTACCCTTTTGCTTTCCGTTATGGCCATAGCTATTACAATTCTTGTTTCAATCCCTCTGGGAATATTTATGGCAAGAAAGAGCGATACAAAGCTTGATATATTCTTATCGGGCTTCAATCAGCTGATAATGGCCGTGCCGTCTTTCTTTTCGGGTATACTCATTACGCTGATCTTCGGCGTTGTCCTCCGCGTGTTCGTGCCCGGAGGCTATATTTCATACAAGACCAGTCTTATAAGATGTATAGGTTATCTTGTTTTTCCTGCCTTTGCCATAGCTCTTCCCAAGATCTCAATGGTAAGCAAGCTTTTAAAGGACACGGTAATGGCGGAATCGGGAAAGGACTATGTACGTACCGCCTATTCCCGCGGAAACCGTACAAAGTCGGTATTCTACAAGCATGTTCTCTTTAATGCATTGATCCCCGTTATCACTTTCCTCGGAATGGCATTTGCGGATATAATCGCTGGAAGCATAATCGTCGAGCAGGTATTTTCCGTACCGGGAATGGGAAGGATCCTTCTTTCCTCAATATCCGGTCGTGATTATCCCGTTATCGAGGCGATAATCCTTCTTTTGGCGTTCTTTGTTGTCTTGAGCAATCTCATCGTGGATCTTCTTTATCATAAGTTCGATCCGCGCATAAATGTATAGGAGGCCTTATGGATAAGTCGAAAAAAAGCAAATTCATAACGGGCCTTGTGATCACCGGGATCATTGTTCTTCTTACTTTATGGGGAATGATCAAAACTCCTTACGATCCCTATGCAATGGATTCAGGCGCAAAGTTTGCGAAGGTTTCTTTTTCACATTTCTTCGGCTGCGACCAGTTCGGAAGGGATGTGTTCTCAAGGGTCCTTATAGGAATAAGGGAGACCATGTTCATTGCCGCAAGTGTTGTTTTTATAGGCGTTTTCTTCGGAACCATCCTTGGAATGATCACCGGATACTTCGGAGGTTGGCTTGATGAGATCCTTATGAGGTTCAACGATGCGATGCTGGCATTTCCTTCGATCCTTCTTGCACTGGTCATCATCGGTATATTCGGACCCGGCAAGTACCAGCTGATCGCCGCTCTCGGCATTGCGTTCATACCAAGCTTCGCCCGTGTCGTAAGGGGCGAGGTCTTAAAGATCAGGAACCTCGATTATGTTTTGAGTGTAAAGCTCTACGGAGCAAGTGATCTGAGGATCCTGGTGGTACATATACTTCCGAACTTAAAGACAGTCCTTCTTTCTACCGTGATCATCGGATTTAACAATGCGGTGCTGGCAGAGGCGGGAATGAGTTATCTGGGCATAGGCGTTCAGCCCCCGGAGCCAAGCCTTGGAAGGATGCTTTCCGAAGCACAGGCATACATTTACACAAGTCCCATGTCTGCGATCTTTCCCGGACTTGTTATTGTTCTTATGATACTAGGTTTTTCCCTATTGGGAGATACGGTGGGTAAAAAGCATTGATGCTGAAAGTTGAAGATCTGAACATAAAAATAAACGACAGACGTGGAAATACCATTCCCGTAAAGGATGTGGATTTTGAGATGGACCGTGGAGATATCCTTGGTATCGTGGGCGAGTCCGGTTCCGGTAAATCCATGTCCGCTCTGGCCATCGCGGGGTTATTGAGCCGCCACGATATGGAGAAGAGCGGGCACATCATCTTTGAGGGTGTGAGTCTTCTTAACTGCCCAAGAAAGGTCTTAAGAAAGATACAGGGCTATGAGATAAGCATGATCTTTCAGGAGCCCCTTACAAGCCTTAATCCCATAAGAAGGGTGGGCTGGCAGGTGGAGGAAAGCTTACGCATCCATACCACCATGGACAAGGCGGAGAGGCGCGAACGTGCCCTTAAGGCCCTGGCGGATGTGGAACTTGACGATCCCGAAGCTGTTTACAACAGCTTCCCTCACGAGCTTTCCGGCGGTATGAGACAGCGTGCCATGATCGCTGCGGCCATGATAAGCGAGCCAAGGCTTCTTATTGCGGACGAGCCCACAACGGCCCTTGACGTGACCATTCAGGCCCAGATCGTGGAACTGCTTAAGAAGATAAACAGGGAAAGAGGAACCGCAATTTTATTTATTTCCCATGATCTAAGCCTTGTAAATACCCTTTGCGAGAGAGTCATCGTAATGAAGGACGGTCTTGTTGTGGAAAGCGGTATCTGCGAGGAAGTGTTTAACAACCCGAAGGAAGAGTACACAAAGGGACTTATAGCCGCAATACCGAAGAATCCCTTTTCGGAGAGAAAATGAGCAACGTATTGGAAGTACGGAATCTGACCGTAGAGTTTAAAAAGAATAAAAAGCCTTTTTACGCTGTAAACGATGTTTCCTTCGATGTTAAGGAAGGAGAGATCTTAGGCCTTGCGGGAGAATCCGGCTGCGGAAAGTCTACTCTGTCAAGAGCGATACTG
This sequence comes from Lachnospiraceae bacterium, assembly GCA_016281385.1. Lineage (GTDB taxonomy): Bacteria > Bacillota > Clostridia > Lachnospirales > Lachnospiraceae > UBA1258. The sequence continues at coordinate 15,687 of JAEEIN010000096.1, forward strand.
GGTATTCAGAAAAAGGGTGTGACGGGTGAGATCAGGCATTATTACAAACGTCCCCAGATGGTATTCCAGGATCCCGCAGGCTCTCTTAATCCCGCAAAGACCATCGGATTTATCCTTGAGGAGCCCATAAGGGTGAGAGGCCATTTCTCAAAGGAGGAGCGGGAGAGACGTGTAAAGGATATGCTTAAGAAGGTTGATCTTCCGGAGGAGTTCTTAACCAGATATCCAAACGAGCTTTCCGGCGGACAGAGACAGCGAGTGTGCATCGCGGCAAGCCTTATGCAGGAACCCCGTTTTCTTATTGCGGACGAACCCGTGTCGGCACTGGATGTAACGGTCCAGAAGCAGATACTGGATCTTTTAAAGAAGCTTCACAAGGAACTGAACCTTTCCATTTTATTCATTTCCCATGATCTGAGAGTCATCTTTGATCTCTGCGACAGAGTCATGGTCATGAAATCCGGAAAGATCGTGGAGATGGGAGACCGGGAGGAAGTTTATTTCCACCACAAGGACCCTTATACCGCACAGCTTATGGAAGCAGCAAGAACAAAATATCAATAAAGTTTTAAAAGGGCGCAAAATTTTTCTTTTTGTGCCCTTAAGTTTTTCACCTTTCAGCCGATATAGATATTGTCAAAAGGAACAGGATGTTCTATAATGACTTATGTAATAAGTTTATGTAAACTATAGCAGTTGCTTTTCCATACTATCAAAGAAGGAGGTGAGCTTATGGCAATTAACGGAATAGGATACGGCGGATTCGCCAATTACAGAGTTACCGACATTCCCAGTGTTGATATCGAAACCGTTAAGAAGCAGGACGAAGCGAAGATCGCCGAGCAGTCCGGACTCAGACAGGAAGTCGAAAGTTCTCCCATAAGTACACCGGTCAGGGATGACCTTGCAGTTAAAGAGGATACCAGAAGCCGGTCTGCAAATCTTGAGGATGTTTCCTTAAGCTTCAATACGGGAGACGATTATTCCTACATCGGTTCCGACAGCGAGATCGGAAACCTTGATATGCAGAAAGCTATCTCAGATATGAGAAAGGATAAGATCCTTGAGGATTACCAGTATTTTGTAGGTTCTGCACAGGATCTTCAGAGCCAGTTCGCAAATGAAGACGGACAGGTGTTCTTAAAGTAAGAAATATGTGATATAATTAGGGCGTTCTCCGTGGGAGGACGCCTTTTTTGTGCAGAAAACCTATGAAAGGAACATATATGAAACTTCTTGTTGTTAACGGACCGAATCTCAACATGCTGGGATTCAGGGATAAAAATGTTTACGGATCCACGGATTATGCAGCTCTTTGTGAGATGCTTACAAAGAAGGGAGCGGAGCTTGGATTTGAGGTCGAGTGCTATCAGAGCAATCATGAGGGAGCCATCATAGACAGGCTTCAGGAGGCTTTAAGTGACGGAACCGTTGGGCTGGTCATCAATCCCGGGGCATACACCCATTACAGCTACGCTATCCACGACGCTCTTGAGATCCTTCATTTTCCGAAGGTTGAGATCCATATCTCGGATGTTGATAACAGAGAGGACTTCAGAAAGATCTCCGTCACGGCCCCTGCCTGCGATGTCAAACTTGCGGGAGAGGGCGTGCAGGGCTATGTTCACGCAATGGAGATCGTAAAGGAAAGACTGAAATAAGGGGTTGGGGTAATCAAAGTGAGTAAAAAGAAAAGGATCATCGATTTTAAAAAAGTGATAGAAATGCCCCTGTTTGGTACGGCCATGATACTTGTACTTGCATTTATCGGAACTGTTCAGGCAGGATTTCTGATGGGGCTTTCTGCTGATTACGGAGCTGCGTGGGGCTTTGTTCTTACAGCGGTCTATGCTGCCGATACGGTGCTTTTGTTTTTCTTTTGCAAGTTTGTGAGAAAAACAAAGGATGAGAAATATAAGAAGCGTTCGGTATTTTCCTGTATTGCCGGGATCTTGTTCGCGCTTACTCTTGTAGCGGGATATGAACTTCAGTACAGGGGCTATACGGATCCGGGAATGAGCGGAAAACTGATGATGCTTGTGCGCTCGGCTGCCTTCCTTCCCATTCTTTATCCGCTGTTTTATCTTGCATTTTATTATTGTGAGAATATAAAGCTTATCAAGCTCGCTAAGAAAGGTGATATAAATGTCGGAAAGATATTTTTCATCGCATGGGCGGTGATCTTTGTGGCTTATATTCCCGCGTTTCTTGCGTACTATCCCATGATATTGTCATATGACTTCCATGCACAGGTGCTTATGGCGGAAGGGGGATTTCCGGATTACTGGATGCACCATCCTTATCTTTCAACCATGATGATCGCAGCCTTTTACAAGATCGGAAAGGCCATGGGCAATGTTCAGGCGGGAATGGCGCTTATGGGAATAACCCACATGCTTCTTTCAAGCGCAGCCTATGCTTACCTTGTGACGGTGGTGTCAAGGCTCATTCCGAGAAAGTGGGTTTCCGTCGCAACGACTCTTATCCTTGCCTTATGTCCCACTAATCCGGTGATGGTACTTTGTACCACGAAGGACGTTGTTTTTTCTGATCTGTTTGTGGTATTTGTGGCCCTTGGAATTGTGAGATTTGTTCTTTGCGATGATGGATCAAAGGGAAAGAAGATCGGATTGGACATTGCGATCGTTCTGACCGGGGCAATGTCCTGTCTGTGGCGCAACAATTTTGTTTACGCCGTTATTGCCGCGGGACTTCTTCTTGTTATATTTGTTAAGAAGAGATACAAGCTTGTGATCCTTGCCATGACAGTGCTCATCTATCTGGGAAATGTGGGCGGTATTGCGCTTTTGAGAGATGTGATCATACACGATCAGCACGGGACCAACAGTATCGAGATGCTGAGCGTTGTCGTTCAGGCCTTCGGAAGGACCGTCACTTACAACAGGGACTCACTTCCGGATGATGTGGCAGAGACCATAAACAAGTACGTTCCCAAGGAGTATTGGGGAAATTACAACCCCGCAATTTCCGATCCCCTTAAGAACATGCTTGCCTACACATATTATGACAGTATCGACGGAAAGATGGGCACTCTCTTAAGTGACTGGATCTCTGTCGGACTTAAATACCCCGATCAGTATATCGATTCCTTCCTGGATACCACCAGGGGCTTCTGGTTCATCGACGACACTTCCTACGCAAACGTGCTGGGAGAGGGGCTTGAAGGAAACATGGGTATCATCTATACCTATTATTCTTCCGAATCATGGGCGGTAGAGGAGATCAGGCATGATGCAAAGCTTCCGGGCGTTTATTCATTCTATGAGAAAATGATCAGTCGAAACGATGTACTCAGATGGCCGGTATTGAACCTTCTGTTCAAGCCTGCGTTCTACACGCTGCTTACGCTGTTTGCGGCCTTGTTGTTCTTATATAAGAAGGAATGGACAAAACTGGGCTTTACCGCCTTCCCCGTCATGTACATCGGAACCATGTTCTTCGGACCTGTGGTTCAGTACAGATATGTTTATCCCTGGATACTTACGTCGTTTTTGATGGCTGCGCTGGTCTTCGTCGGAGAAAAAGAAAAAAATGAAGAAAAAATAGTTGAAGAGCATTAAAAAAGTGTTGCCAAAAGTGTGACTTTCATATAAACTTATTAGGAATTATTTTGTTTTTCATATCAGGAGGATATTTTATGATCGACGCAGGAAGTTTTAAGAACGGCGTTACTATTGAGTACAACAACTCTATTTATCAGATTATCGATTTCCAGCATGTTAAGCCCGGTAAGGGAGCTGCATTTGTTCGTACGAAGTTAAAGAACATCATTGACGGCGGTGTTGTTGAAACATCCTTCCGTCCTCAGGAGAAGTTCCCTCAGGCTCGTATCGACAGAATGGATATGCAGTATCTCTACAACGACGGAGATCTTTTCTATTTCATGAATACAGAGGATTACGAGCAGGTTGCTCTTTCTGCAGATGCAGTAGGCGACAGCCTTAAGTTCGTTAAGGAGAACGAAGTATGTAAGGTTCTTGCTCACGACGGCAAGATCTTCTCCGTAGAGCCTCCGTTGTTCGTTGAACTTGAGATCACCGAGACCGAGCCAGGCTTCAAGGGTGATACCGCTACAGGCGCATCCAAGCCCGCTATCGTAGAGACAGGTGCTCAGGTTGCAGTTCCTCTCTTTGTTAACACAGGAGATAAGATCAAGATCGATACACGTACAGGTGAGTATCTTTCCAGAGCATAAGCTTTGTTACGGTCATTGTGTAGTCCGTGGAGACAGCGTAAGTTGTCTCCACTTTTTTGTCAATTTTTGATTATTGGAGGATTACAATGACTATTAACGAATTTAAAGATCTGATGCATGAAGAAGTGGGAAACAGACTGGGGGAGGAGTATATCTTCAGGGCTTCCGACGTGACCAAGAATAACGGGATCGTACATACGGGGATCTCTTTTGCAAAGAAGGGGGCCAATGTCTGTCCTACGGTCTATCTTGAGTCCTTTTACGAGGAGATGAGGAAGGGAAAAAGGATCGAATGTATCGCCGATGAACTTGCGGATATATTCAGGGCTGACACCCCTTCTTTTGAGCCCGATCCCAACGATTTTGACGATTATTCAAAGATAAAGGACCGCATATACTGCAAGGTAGTCAATTATTCCATGAATTCGGAGATCATAAAGGATTGCCCCTGTGTAAAGGTGCTGGATCTCTGCGTTTTGTTTTACGTCCTGGTGGAGTATTCAAAGGACGGAAGCGGGTCGATACTTATTAAGAACGAGCTGTTTGATATGTGGAAGGTATCAAAGTCGGAGCTTTACGATACGGCATTAAAGAATACGGAGAGAATGTTTGAGGTCAGGTTATTCAATATAAACGAGGTCCTTATGGAGCTTCTTTCAGAACGGTATGTTCCCGGAAGCGCGATCTATGAAAGTGCCATGGAGGATCTGAAAGCCTCAAGTCAGGCACCGATGTATGTGCTCACAAACAGGGATCGTTTCTACGGAGCCACAGGTATACTCTATACACAGAAGCTCTCCGAGTTTGCAAAGGAGATGGACACGGATCTTTACATAATCCCCTGCTCGATACACGAACTTATTCTTGTTCCGGCTTATGATGAGGCGGATCCTTCCTATCTTATTGATATGGTGAGAGAAGTGAATGCAACGGAGGTAAGGCCTTCGGAAGTGCTTTCCGACAACATATATATATTTAAAAGACAGGATAAGTGCGTATCCGGCATATATTCTGCATAAGGGATGCAAGTATAAGGAGTGGCTGTAATGATGCGGCCGCTCCTTTTTTGATCGGATTTATATAAAAATACGGCCATTTGGCGGTAACGAAAAGCCGGAAGGGGAGATATAATATCTTAATTAAAAAACTGTGGAGGTGGGAAATGAAAAAGATTATTGCTTTGTTTATGACAGCGGTATTGTTCCTTGGAAACGTGATTTCTGCAACAGCATCGGAAACGTTTTTGGAAGAGAACGGAAGTAACCTTTATGAGACAGTCTATGAAGAGAGCGATTCTAAGGTTCAGGATGTTTCCGGGGAGGACATAGCTGTAAAAACATCGGATGTTTCCGGGGAGGACATAGCTGTATCTGAAAATGAAGATACGGTGGAGGAGCCTTCCGTATCAGACAATGAAGAAGAGACGTATACGGCTACCGATCCCAAAGACAGCGGATACGGAATATGGATCGGTGAGGAACAGTTTTCAACGACAAAGACACGTATATATGACAGATCTGATGAGGGATATGCAGATTATGATCCTGCCTCCGGCACCATAACCTTTACGGATTTTAAAGATGTAAAGAGCGTACATACAACACTTACCGGCCAGACAGATTTTCTGTACATCGGGCGTGGCGTAGATAAAGATATTACATTAAAAGGTAAAGCGAGCATTCGCAGTTACATGGACGGTGATTTCGATTACGGAATAGGCGATTGGGATAATAACAAACTTATCATAGACAAAGATGCCGAAATTGATGTCAGGTCGAGAATGACTCGTGCTGTGCACGCCACCGGGACACTGGAGATCAACGGAAAAATTACCGCCAGTGCAATTGCCGAGAATGCTCATGCAATAGAGGCCGATGAGTTGATCATAAATGAAGGCAGTACTGTAAGTGCACGCACCGAAGGAGATTACTCTTTCGCCTTGTACGCCCGCACAAAAGTGCAGATTAACGGAGGGACGATCGAAGTATCAGCTTCAGGCGAGGGGACAATATGTATAGGCGGCTCCGGCAGCTTTAGTTATATCCAAAACGGAGGAAGTACTGAGTTAGTCGCCAACCAATATGACAAATATAAAAGCGCGCAAGGGATCGTATCCGGTGACAACGGGACCATAACCTTTAACGGAGGGTATCTTCATGTATTCGTTCCAAAGGGTAATTCGGGAGTGCACAGTGATAAAGAGATAATCCTTAGTGACAAAACATATCTTTCTTACGACAGGCTTAATGATCAGAAAACCGATATCGTAGACAAGAATGGAACAGTTTCTAACTATATTTTTGTTTATCATCCCGACTGGTATTCTCTTTGGGTGGGAGGTGTACAGATTAATAGTGAGAACGCTCGGTCCTTAAGTGAGGGGATAGCCATAAAAGAGGGAAACCTCATCGGATATGTCCAATATGATCCTGAAAAGAACATTCTTAATTGTGAAGATGTTGGCGGGATCACAGGCGCATATACAGTTTCAGGGGAAACCTACAAGATATACTGCGACGGAGATCTTATAGTTACGGGTAATGCATATGTGAAGGATACCGATGTGGATCATGTTATAGGATGTTCCGGTAAACTTACGATACAGGGAGAACTGGATCTAAGCAGTGCCGACACTGCGGTGACGGCTGACGAGATATATGTAGATGCTATAAACCTTAATGTGAAATCCGATGCGGGCGCAGCCCTGGAAGCAGTGACCAAACTTGAACTCTCGGATAATATGAAAATAAAAGAGCCTGAAGGAGGAAGTGTTGACACTGCGGGAAAAACTATTGCCGACTCAAGCGGAGCAACAAATATATCCGAAGTAAACATAATCGATGCAAGAGGAAAGCAGTACGATATCTGGATAGGCGGAGAAAGACTCACAAGCCTTAATATGGACAAAGTTCCGGGCATAAAAGGCGGCGGAAGCCTTAAAGCAGCGGAAGATGCAGAGTATTCGGGGCGAATGATCCTTACTTTTGAAGGTAATGTTACAGGTACAGATTCACTGTATACAGACGGTGACGGTAAATCATATTATATATATTCAATGGTACCTATCCTCATAAGAGGAGATGCCCAATTTACAAACAAAGAATGTTCAAACGGCATATATTCGGAAATGGATATTGATATTGAAGGTAATATAACCGTATCCGGAACAGAATGTGCCGTATGCTCCGAATATCGTCCTATCTATGTGGAAAACGGCGGTGTTCTTGATGCAACCTCAGGCGGAGATTGTGCCATAAAAGCGCTGGCCGATGGCTGGGGACAGCTCGATATAGACAATGGTGAAGTCAGGGCAAAATGTACTAAAAAAGATTCAAGTGCCATATGGGTTTCAAGATTATATTTTACATCGGGAAAGATAATTGCCGAAGGCGATAAAAGAGCTGTTAATGCCGAATTAATTGATATTGATGAGGCCAATTCAGTATTCATTATACCCGCAGGGGGCTCTGTCAATTCCGGGCAAAATGAAATATTGGAAGCTGACGGGACCACATACGCAAAGAAGATCCATATTGAAAAAGAATATGCCGAGGTGTGGTATGGTCTGTATGTGGGAAGATACCAGGTTAACAGTAACAATAAAGATGCCATTCCGGGCATTCTCGGGGGAGGTTCGGCTTCCTATGACCCGGATACACATACGCTGACATTTACCGGTAAAGTTACAGGTGTTGAGGGATATTCTTATGGTATATATGATCAAAAACAGCTGATCTGTTGTTTTAGGGATGAGATGAATCCGAAAGGAGATCTTACCATCAACGGGAATGCCTCATTTTATGACAGTAATGCTGACTATGGAATCTACCTTAGCAATACTGCTTCCGGAAAACTTGTGATCAACGGTGATATCGAATTGCATACATATTCTATTCCGGTACTGGCAACCGGTGATATAGAGATAAATGGCAATATGTATGCCATCTCTGAAAAAGGATCCGCTATAAGGACTGCTGATGGGAACATTGTTATAAACGGAAATGTCAAACTGCGCGGTGGTAAAGACAATTACGGGTTAGATGCAAAGAAGAGTATTATTATCAATGACGGCAGTGTTGAGACTGTTGGCTTATCGGTTGAATACGGTGAGATAATCATCGATGAAGGGCTTCGGTTGCTCCTGCCTGAAGGCGGCAGACTCTCTGATGATAAAAAGAACATTTTTGATCGGTTTGGCTCAATTGCAGATAACGTTATGATCGGGAAGGCGAAAGCAGATCACAGGGTGAAGTTTGATCTGAAAGGCCACGGGGAAAAGGCTGATGTGATCGTAAAAGACGGGTCTGTCCTTATGAAACCCGCGGATCCCACTGAAGAAGGCTTTACTTTTGCCGGCTGGTACAGTGACGAAAAATGTACGATAGCCTACAACTTCAATTCGTTTATAACATCGGATATAACCATATATGCAAAATGGATAAAGGGTAATGTAACCCTCTGTTCAGTAGACTTTGTTATGTGTGGCTTCGGAAACAGCATATCCCCTCAGAAGGTTCAAAGGGGAAAGAAGGCTGTCAGGCCCGAAGATCCCACAGATCCTGAGCGTGTATTTACCGGATGGTATGAAGATGCGGTTTGCTCAAAGAAATTTGATTTTAACAGATCCATTACCGCCGATACATCTGTTTTCGCAGGATGGGAGGAGATGCCGGAAGAGGGTCTGGAAGTATCCTTTGTTTTTAATGACGGACTTTCATACAATGCAGGTGCGGGAAGATATGAGCACTTCTATACAGGCAGCAAGATAGAGCCGGCTATAACGGTTGTTAATCGCCGGGAAGGTAAGGCGGTTGTATTAACGGAAAACATCGATTATACGATCAAGTATTCCAATAATGTAAACGTTGATAAAAAGGGCAAACCCGCAACTTTGACCATTACAGGAAAGGGCGACTATAAGGGAACAAAGAAGCTTCGTTTTTACATACTTCCGGTGAGCATCGGTAACGGTACGGATGCGACACCTTCACCTGATATAAGGCTTAGTGAGATCAAGGTAAAGAGCGGGGACAAGGCAAGTCCTGTTATGTATTACGGCTCTTATAAGCTTACAAGCAAGGATTTTTTGCTTAAGAGTAAGACCGGCAGTTTAAAATTCAGTGAAGCAGATCTTACATCGGACAGAAAACTTACGATCATCGGTAAAGGCAATTTCTCCGGCTCCATTGTTGAAGCGGATGTAACGGTTCTGACCGCAAAAGAAGTCAAGAATAATTCTGTCAAAGCCACTGTCAAATCAGGGGTAAGTCGCGTATATGACGGGTCGGAGCAGATACTTTCAGACGGAACGGAACTTGTTGTTACTGACGGTACAGGCGCTAAGCTTGAGCCCACCGATTATGATACGGTATATTCGGCCAATGTGAATGCAGGCACCGCAAAGGTGACCGTTATCGGTAAGAACGGTTATACCGGTACTTCTACAAAGACTTTTAAGATAAAGCCCGATAAGGACAGATCCACGGTAACTGTTTTGCTTGCGGAGTCCTTCGTGAGTTACAGAAAGCAGGGGGCTAAGCCCAAAGTTGCCGTTACAAGCGAATTCGGCGGGATCAAAAGGCAGCTCATTGCCGGCAGAGACTACAAAGTAACTTATTCATCAAATAAGTCCGTTACAGATAAAGCAAAATATACGGTGTCCTTTACCGGCAATTACAAGGGCAGAAGATCTTTGACAAAGACATTTAAGATCGTACCTGCTGCGTTTAATTCAAAGATCGTAACCGTTAATGCCACCGATATGATATACAAAAAGCCGGGAAAATACACATCTGCGCCTATCGTTACAAAAGACGGTGAACTCCTTGGCAGCGAGGATTATACGGTCACATATCTGATAGACGGAAAAGATATTACGAACGAACGAAAGCTTGTTCTTGAATCGGATGTCACCTGGGTGGACGTTATCGTTAAGGGTAAAGGCAACTATGAAGCGGTTGAGGTTCGTGCCCCGAAATGCTACAGTATCAGAAAGACCGGAACGGGAATATATGATCTTAGCAAGGCAAAGATCACAATGGCAGGCAACATCAAAAAGAATGTTCCGACCATGGAATATACAGGGGTCGGTGTATTCCCTGAATTTGATGTCTGGGTAAAGGTAGATAAGACCTGGGTGACTCTTTCCGATCTTGGATTGAAACGGGACGTTGATTATACCGTTTCCTATGCAAACAATATTTCAAGAGGCAAGGGAACAATAATCATAAGTTCCTTATCTTCAAAGACTGCCGGCAGCAAATCTGTCAAGTTTACCATCGGGCAGAGGAAGCTTTCGAGTCTTTTGGAGAAACTCCGGTTACTGGACAATAAACCTTCATTATGATAAAATACTTCCCGATGGTCTGAAAAACAAAGTTTGGACCATCGGGAAAATTTTACGCAACCGTAGTATAATGGATAGAACGGAGGCCTCCGACGCCTTTGATGCAGGTTCGATTCCTGTCGGTTGCATGTGGAAATGTCCACCGGACTATTGGGATATACGAGTATGAAGAAAGAAAAACAATTGAGAGACCATATTTCCGTTAAGGAAAGCGTCGCATCCGTCAGGTCAGGCCTGGTGGATATACTGATACTTATAAAGGAGTGGATCACGGATTACGGAAGGGTGATCCTTCCCATAATCTTACTCATATGTATCGGTGCCACGGCGTTGATCTCACTTACGGCCAGGAGCAAAGTCCTTGCCGCGGAAAAAGAAGCCGAAGAGGCTTTACAGGAATCAAAAACAGAAGTTGCCGAGGTTATGGAGATCGAGTTCGAGGTGGACAAGTACCCTGAGATAAACGATATGTTTGTCAGGTACTATGACGCTCTCGGAAATGCGGATATTGAAGCCCTTGAAGCGATTCAGGGAACCGTATCCGAGACCGAGTCCTTAAGGCTTCAGGCAATGGGCCCTTATATCGACAGATATGACAATGTCTGCGTATACACAAAGCCCGGCCCCTATCAGGATACATACATTGCCTATGTGTCGGTTGATGTGTATCTTAAAGAGACGAATGTGTCAACTCCCGGCCTTCAGGGCTTTTACGTATGTAAGAACGAAGAAGGCGAGTTCTATATCAATACCGCCGAGCTTTCGTCGGAAGAATCCGCATATATCTCAAACGTGATCCTTCAGGCTGATGTCATCGATCTTCAGAATACCGTCAATGTTCAGTACACCGAACTTATGGATGAAAACGAAGAGCTTAAGGAGTATTGGGCACAGATCTCGGTTGAGATCGATTCATCCGTGGGAGAGACTCTTACCGAAGAAGCGGTGGCACTTGCCAAGCTTGAGGAGGAAGAGGAGGCCAAGCGCCTTGCGGAGGAACAGAACGATCCGGATTACTATGCAATCCATCCCGAAGAAAACAAGATCCTTCGTGTTAAGACCACTGAGAGGGTAAATGTAAGAAAGTCCGCCAGCGTTACCGCAGACAGGGTAGGAACCGCTTCGGAAGGTGCCGTGTATCTTGCGCTTGAAGTCATGAACAACGGATGGACCAAGATCGACTTTGACGGAACCGAGGCATATATCAAATCCGAGTATCTTACCGAGGTTGAGGACGCAAGCAATTACGAGACCGCAAGCTACATCATTGCCATCAGCGCTCTTAATGTAAGAAGTTCACCAAGTGCAACCGCCGAGAAACTCGGTATCTTAAGCGAGGGCGATACCGCCGAGCTTATCGAGGAGAAGGACGGCTGGTCAAAGATCAAATATAACGGAAGCGTAGCTTACGTAAAGACCGAATTTACAGAGAAGAAATAAGAAATTGAGTGATGATCCCGTGCCGAAAGGCACGGGATTTTTTGATGTGATAAATTAATGCTTTAAATTGATAAATTATTATTGACACGGATAAATGTATTCTTGTATACTTGCATATAGCAAAAAGCCAATGCAAACATTTTTTCAGGAGGATAAACATATGTCATATGTTGACGAGACCTACGAGAGAGTCGTAGCACAGAATCCCGCTCAGCCCGAATTTCACCAGGCTGTAAAGGAAGTTTTGGAATCATTACGTGTAGTTATCGAAGCCAATGAAGAAGAGTACAGAAGGGACGCTTTGCTTGAGAGACTTACCACTCCCGAGAGACAGCTTCTTTTCCGTGTTCCGTGGGTTGATGACAAGGGACAGGTTCAGGTTAACAACGGATATCGTATTCAGTTCAACAGCGCTATCGGTCCTTACAAGGGAGGTTTAAGACTTCACCCTTCGGTTAACCTTGGTATCATCAAGTTCCTTGGTTTTGAGCAGATCTTTAAGAATTCTCTTACCGGTCTTCCCATCGGCGGTGGTAAGGGTGGTTCCGACTTTGATCCCAAGGGTAAGTCAGACCGCGAAGTTATGGCTTTCTGCCAGAGCTTCATGACAGAGTTATTCAAATATATCGGTGCAGACACAGACGTTCCTGCTGGTGACATCGGTACAGGCGCAAGAGAGATCGGTTTCATGTACGGTCAGTACAAGAGACTTACAGGTCTTTACGAGGGCGTTCTTACGGGTAAGGGCTTAAGCTACGGCGGATCCCTTGCAAGAACCGAGGCTACAGGTTACGGACTTCTTTATATGACAGAGGAAATGCTTAAGTCCAACGGCGTTGACATTGCTGGCAAGACCGTTGCAGTTTCCGGTTCAGGTAACGTTGCAATCTATGCTATCCAGAAGGCTCAGCAGTTAGGCGCAAAGCCTGTTACATGCTCAGACTCCACAGGCTGGGTTTATGATCCCGAAGGAATCGATGTAGATCTTCTTAAGGAAGTTAAGGAAGTTAACCGTGCACGTCTTACAGAATATGCTGCAAAGCGTCCTTCAGCTCAGTATCATGACAAGAAGGCAGAAGGAACAAACCAGTGGTCAGTTAAGGTTGATATCGCTCTTCCTTGTGCTACACAGAACGAGCTTAACCTCGACGATGCAAAGACACTTGTTGCAAATGGTGTGATCGCAGTTTGTGAAGGTGCTAACATGCCTACCACACTTGAGGCTACACAGTACTTACAGGAGAACAAGGTTTACTTCGTTCCCGGTAAAGCAGCAAACGCAGGCGGTGTTGCTACTTCCGCACTTGAGATGAGCCAGAACTCCGAGCGTCTTTCATGGACCTTCGAAGAGGTTGATTCCAAGCTTAAGAACATCATGGTCAACATCTTCCATAACCTTGATGATGCGGCTAAGAAGTACGGCAAAGCCGGCGACTATGTTGCAGGCGCAAACATTGCGGGCTTCTTAAAGGTTGCAGATGCAATGAAGGCTCAGGGTATTGTTTAATACAAAACGATGATAAAGGAAAAGCCCCAACCTTTCGGTTGGGGCTTTTGCTTTGATATTTATCTCGATCCCTTGTCGTAAGGAATACCTTCCGCCTTGGGAGCTCTGGACTTTCCCGAAGTGAAGACCAGTACCAGCAGGGATACGATATAGGGGAACATGTTATAGACCGTTCCGGTGATGGGAAGAGCGGATAAGAATCCGATACCCATATATACATTTGAAAGTGACTTGAATATCGCAAAGAGCACTGCGGCCCAGGCGATACGTTCGGGTTTCCACTGACCGAAGATCATAACTGCCAGAGCAAGGAAACCTGCGCCTGCAACACCATAGTTGAAGTGCCATGTGGAGTTGGCTGCGGCTATGTAGATGATGCCTCCTATGCCGGCTAAGAAGCCCGACATAAGTACTCCCGCATAACGCATCTTAAATACGTTGATACCAACTGAATCCGCTGCCTGAGGATGCTCTCCGCATGCCCTTAATCTGAGAGCAAATTTGGTTTTGTAGAAGAGTACCGTCGCACATACAAGAAGAACAGCGGCTACGATGATGAACCAGCTTAACTGAAGTTTTCCTGCATTGAACACGAATTTGTTGTGTCCGGATACATAGTCAAGCTTTGCGGAGAAGTCGGTTCCGCCGGATCTTTTTGTGTTAAAGGCTTTGACAATTACCGTTACGGAAGCGGTGGCAAGCATGTTTACCGCGGTTCCGATAAGGGTCTGGTCCGCTTTAAAGTTGATGCAGGCTACTGCGATGAACAGTGAAGCAAGCATTCCCATTATTGCAGAAGCAGCCAGAGTCAAAATTATGAGTACTGCCTTGGGGGTCGATTCGGGAAGGAGCACCATGACCATTGCACCGGCCATTGCGCCGAATACCATAATGCCTTCAAGTCCGAGGTTTATGATACCGCTTCGTTCGGAGAACATTCCTCCGAGGGCTACAAGGATAAGCACCGATGAGAAGATGAGAGTGTATTGTAAAAGTAACAGCATATCCTACACCTCCTTTTCAGCGCCCGTATCCGGGGTTTTTGTTTTTTCTATTGCTGATTTTGCGGCTTCATTGGCCGCGGCATCCGCATCCGTTACAGCATTGGCATTAACTGCACCGACGGATGCTTTGTTTTTATTGAAGATGTGCTTTATGAAAAGCACGAATCCGCAGAGGTAAATGATGATCGATACCATCAGATCCGCAACCTGGGGATTGAAATAGTTGGTGTTCAGGTACTGGCCGCCAAGGGTTATGTATTCAACGAACAATCCCGCAACGATGGCGCCGATGGGATCAAGGCCCCCAAGGAAAGCAACGGCGATTCCGTTAAAGCCCATGCCGGGAACCGAGGATGCGATCTTGAAATGCTCGATACCCGTAAGGTAGTAGCTTCCTGCGGCAAGACCGGAGATGGCACCGGAGATCACAAGTGTGAGAACGATGTTCCTCTTTGCATTCATGCCGGCGTATCTTGCGGCTTCCTTGTTGTAACCCGTAGCCTTTAATTCATAACCGAAGGTCGTTTTGTTAAGAACTATCTTTATAAGGATCGCAATGATTACGGCCAGGGGAATTGCAATGGTCATATACTGGTTGCCTCCGAAAAGTCCCTGAAGGAATCCGGGAAGAGTTCCCGAAGGATTGACCTTTACGATCTCGTAGGTCTCGGACTTGGTGGTGTCCATTACGGTTTCACGGCCCAGAACGATATTCGTGAGATAAAGGCCTATCCAGTTAAGCATGATACCTGCTATAACCTCGTTAACGTTAAAGAACGCCTTAACGATACCGCCCAGAAGTCCCCATACCGCGCCGGCAACGATGGCTGCCAGCAATGCAAAGAACCAGTTCCAGTGAAGGGCAACCGCTGTGTAAACACATGCCAGAATACCAACGGTATACTGACCTGCGGCACCGATATTGAAAAGGCCTGCCTTGTAAGCAAAAAGGATCGCCTCTGCGCAGAGTATTACGGGAACGGACTTAACAAGGGTGGATCCGAAGTAATACATAAGGTTTTTTGTGTTGTTGCTGTACTTAAAGAAGTTTTTAAGTATTGCCCACATGCCTTCTGCGGCATGAGCGGGGTTCATCAAAAGAAGAACAATAAATCCGATGAGTATTCCCAGTACGGCACAGAGCAGGGAAGCAAGGGCCGTCTGAACTCCCGGTCTTTTTAAAAACGGAGTTTTTTCTTTCATCTTTACGCCTCCTTTACCCTGTCGCGCTTTGCGCCCGACATATATAATCCCAGTTCCTGAAGAGTAGTGGACTTGGGATCGAGCTCGCCTACGATCTCACCTTCGTACATCACAAGGATGCGGTCTGAGAGGTTCATTACTTCATCAAGCTCTAAAGAAACAAGGAGGATGGCACAGCCTGCATCTCTTTGTTTTACTATTTCCGTGTGGATATACTCGATAGCTCCTACGTCAAGGCCTCGGGTGGGCTGGACTGCAATAAGAAGATCGTGATCCTTGTCCATTTCCCTTGCAACGATGGCCTTCTGCTGATTACCGCCGGACATGGAACGTACGATGGTCTTTGCACCCTCGGATGAACGGACATCAAAGGCGGTGGCAAGTCTGTCGGAGTATTCGCGCATTTTATCCTTATTAAGGAAGCCTGCCTTTGAAAACTCCGGTTCAAAATATCTCTGAAGGCTCATGTTCTCCTCAAGAGAGTAGTCAAGCACCAGACCGTGTTTATGTCTGTCCTCGGGAATGTGGCTCATTCCGTGGGTATTTTTATATCTGATGTTCTTATGGGTGATATCTTCACCGTCGAGGATTATTTTTCCGCTTTTTATATCATCGAGGCCGGTAAGGCCGTAAACAAACTCGGTCTGGCCGTTTCCGTCGATACCTGCGATGCAGACGATCTCGCCCTTTCTTACGTTAAAGGAAACATTGTGAACAGCATCCTTTGAATGAAGCTTGCTCTTAATGCAGAGGTTTTCGACCTTTAAGACTTCGGCACCGGGATTTGCAGGGGCTTTGTCCACCGCAAATTTAACGTGGCGGCCGACCATCATGGTGGAAAGCTCCTCCTTGGTGGTCTTGTTTACGTCCACGGTTCCGATGTATTTTCCTTTTCTTAATATTGTACAGCGGTCAGCAACCTCCATGATCTCGTTAAGCTTATGGGTGATGAAGAGGATGGACTTTCCTTCAGCCGCAAGATTCTTCATGATCTTCATCAGCTCGTCGATCTCCTGGGGAGTAAGTACCGCGGTGGGCTCGTCGAAGATAAGGACTTCGTTATCGCGGTAGAGCATCTTTAATATCTCGACTCGCTGCTGCATGCCTACGGTGATATCCTCGATGAGCGCATCGGGATCGACTTTGAGACCGTATTTTTCGGAAAGGTCCATGACCTTCTTTTTGGCCTCCTTCTTGGTAAGAAAGCCGCACTTATTGGGCTCCGCACCCAGAATGATGTTATCGAGCACGGAAAAGATATCTACCAGCATGAAGTGCTGGTGGACCATTCCGATACCAAGAGCGGTGGCGTCGTTGGGGTTGTTTATCTTTACTTCCTTACCGTTCTTTTTGATCGTTCCTTTTTCGGGAGTATAGAGTCCGAACAACACACTCATGAGAGTGGACTTGCCGGCTCCGTTTTCTCCGAGAAGTGCATGGATCTCACCGCGCTTTAACTGAAGCGTGATATCGTCGTTGGCGATGATACCGGGAAATTCCTTTGTAATATGCAGCATCTCAATTACATAATCTTCCATACATATCCCATGTATCGCATCCGGCTTAAATTGATACCGTAAGGTATCCCGGACGGATTTTTACAGACAACATGTCCATATATTAAATTTATCACAAAGACGCTCATTTCTCCATAAAAAAAAACGGGGAAGGAATGCTCCTTCCCCGAATTCTTCCGTGAAACAAAGATCAGTGGATGTTATCGAACATTGTTACGGTGATGTCTGTAGCGGGAACAGCGTCGATAGCGTTGCTTACGCTTACTTCACCTGAGTACATAGCCTTAACGAGTGCCTTGTAATCGTCAACGGTGAAGTTTGTCATTGTCCATGTATCTGTAGGAAGCTGTACATAGTTAAGAGATGCATCGTCACCGGAAACAAGACCGAGGTTTGTAACCTTTCCTGAGTAATCTGCCCACTTGCCGTCGAATACACCCTGAAGTGTGGATGTAACGGTAGCTGCAAGACCCTTCATAGCGGAAGTTACGCAAAGACCCTTAACACCGTACTGGCTTTCGATGGTTCCGGCCTGGTCTACGTCAACACCTACAACCTTGCCGTCAACCTTAATTGCTGCTTCACAAGCAGAAGAGAAGATACCGCCGCCGCATGCAAATACGATCTCGGTTCCGCCCTGATACCATGTATCCATAACGGATGTGATATCGCTGTCGCCGAAGAACTGTCCGCCGTATACATAGTTAACTTCAACTTCGCTTGCAATACCGAGCTCTTTGGCTGCGTCGTTTGCACCCTGTACAAATCCG
The DNA here is from genome assembly GCA_016281385.1 of Lachnospiraceae bacterium. Lineage (GTDB taxonomy): Bacteria > Bacillota > Clostridia > Lachnospirales > Lachnospiraceae > UBA1258. The sequence goes on from JAEEIN010000096.1 coordinate 33,690, forward strand.
AAGCCGTAACGGATAACTGCGGGAACTGCCATACCGCCAAGGAAACCGAGCTTCTTGTAGCCTTCCTTAACTACAGCGTAACCTGCCATGTAACCTGCAAGCTCTTCCTGATATGTGAAACATACAACGTTTGCGGGGATCTGATATCCTGCGGAGAAATCTCCTGCGGAAACGTCAAGAGCGATAATGGTAACATTGGGGTTGTCAGTAGCAACTGTTTCGATCATGGATGCGAAAAGGAATCCGGGAACAACGATAACGTTGTAACCGTCTGCAACCGCATTGTTGAAGGAAGCAACACGAGCTTCGTTGGAATCCTCAGTGGGCTTGTAGTAAGCAAAATCTGCATTGTGTGCCTCAGCGAATGCCTTTGAAGCCTCGTATGTTGTCTGGTTGAATGACATATCGGTGATGTCACCAGAGTCGGTGATCATAGCGATACGGTAAGAGTCGGAGCCCTTTGACTCGCCTCCTTTGTTACATGCACAAAGTGAAACCATCATGGTAAGTGCAAGAACAAGTGCTAAAAACTTCTTCATAATGAAGACCTCCTTTAAAAAAATCGTTGGGGATTATTCCCTTAGCGGATTATAGCATTATGATTTTTTCATTTCAAGGAGAAATAAAATGCGGTGGAATATTCCAACTTAATATGGTATTCTTATTCAGAGTATGGCACAAAATATTGTGCGTATTAACGTATTATTATCATGTATTACAGGAACCGGGGTACTGAAATGGCAAAATTGTATTTCAAATTCGGCGCTATGGGCTCTTCCAAATCCGCTCAGGCACTTATCACCAAATTTAATTATGAAGAGCTTGGCATGAAGGTCTGGCTTATTAAACCCAGTACCGATACCAGGGACGGAGCCGAAATGATCCGGAGCCGTATAGGACTTGAAGCGAAGGCGGAGGTCATCACTCCCGGGCACAGCATCCGTGAAAAATACAAAAATGCCGGGAAACACGATGTCATCATTTCCGACGAATCCCAGTTTTTTACACCGGAGCAGATCGACGAACTGAGATATCTTGTGGATTTTGAGGATATCCCCGTACTCTGTTTCGGATTAAGAACCGACTTTCTGACCAATTTCTTTCCCGGGTCAAGGCGGCTTATGGAGCTTGCGGATTCCCTGACGGAGATAAAGACCTTATGCTCCTGCGGAAGGAAAGCAACGGTCAATGCCAGAATAGACGAAAAGGGAAGGATCGTAACAAAGGGTGAACAGGTCTTTCTCGGAGGAAACGACAGCTACAGGGCCATGTGCCACAAATGCTGGATGGAGAAACAAAAGGAACAGGAAATACAGGCAGGGGAGAAATGAAGAAACATTTTGTTTTAGCACTCTTATTCGTGTGTGCATTTCTGGTAACGTTCGCAGGATGTACTCATAAAAATAAGACAGCGGAAGGGTCTGGGGATCAGACAGCCATAACCTTTGATCCCGCGGAGGTGATGCAGGAGCCGGGAAAGCTTCTGATCACTTACGGTGACAAGACCATTGAAGCCAGGAAGAATAATGTGTCCTGGGCATACGCGATAGATGATGAAAAATGGGGATCCGTGGATTTTAAGGGTATGCCCGCCATAGACGGCCCTTATGACGACAGATTCACTTTTGATGAAGATGCCAAAGGTGTGATAATACGTTTTGAGTCCTTTAAGAAACCGGACTTCATGGTATATCTCAACAGATATCCTTATTCAAACTGGACGGAGGACCCGGAATATAAAAATGAAGAAGGCCACAGATTAAGGGACATGCTGGAGCATCATGACGATTACGAGGAATTTGAACCGGTGGAGATAAATCCCATGGCCGGAGGGGGATTCACCTTCATGCCTGAATCCGGAGAGGAATACGGCGGTTATATATATGAAGTAAAGGCTGTATGGGATACCAAACTCTACAGAGGAAGCTGCATATATTCTTTTGTCATTGAGGAGTGATCATGGAAGAACAAAGCGGAATCAGATTAAATAAATACATTGCTTCCTGCGGCGTATGCTCAAGGCGTGATGCGGACAAACTTATCGAAAAAGGAGATGTTACCTTAAACGGAAAGCCCGCGGAACCGGGAGACAGGGTCTTCCCCGGAGATTCGGTAAAGATAGGCTCAAAGCTTATCAAACCAAGTGAAGATAAGGTTGTTCTTGCATATTACAAGCCTGTGGGAGTTACCTGCACGGAGAGGGATCCCTATGCGGATGCTACCGTCAAGGAACTTGTAAGATATAAGGAAAGGGTTACCTACGCGGGGCGTCTTGATAAGGATTCTGAAGGACTTCTTCTTATGTCAAACGACGGGGATCTGATCCAGGCCATGATGAAGGGTGAAAACGGACATGAGAAGGAATATATCGTTCGTGTCAGCAAACCCATCAATGCGGAATTCGTCGAGAAGATGAGCAAAGGGGTTTATATCAAAGACCTTGACAAGACCACAAGACCCTGCAAAGTGACAAAAGTGTCAAAGTACACCTTCAAGATCGTCCTCACCCAGGGACTCAACCGTCAGATACGCCGAATGTGCAAGACACTGGATCAGACGGTAATGGAGCTTAAGAGGGTAAGGGTATTGAGCGTAACCCTGGATCGCCTGAAACCCGGTGAATACAGAGTACTTTCTGATGAGGAAGTGGAAAAACTATGGAAAGAATGCAGGAACTGATAGAGATACTCAACAAAGCCTCCGAAAGCTATTATGCCAAGGATGAGAGTATCCTCTCGGATTTTGAATACGACAAATTATATGACGAGCTTGTCAGATTGGAAGAAGAAACCGGCATTGTAATGGCGGGAAGCCCTACACAGAAGGTGGGCTATGAATCGGTGGATTTCCTCCCGAAGGAGCGCCATGACCGTCCCATGCTTTCTCTTGCAAAAACAAAGAGCGTGGATGAACTGGCAGTTTTCGCGGGAGAACATGAATGCCTGCTAAGCTGGAAACTTGACGGACTGACGGTTGTTCTTACCTATGAAAACGGTGAACTTGTAAAGGCCGTAACCCGTGGCAACGGCGAGGTGGGTGAAGTGATAACCGCCAACGCAAAGACCTTTGTAAATCTTCCTTTAAGGATATCCTTTAAGCAGAAGCTTGTCATAAGAGGTGAAGCGGTCATTACTTACGATGACTTTGCAAAGATAAACGATAAGATAGAAGATGATGCGGACAAGTATAAGAATCCGAGAAATCTCTGCTCGGGTTCCGTAAGGCAACTTAACAGCAGGATAACCGCAGAAAGAAGTGTCAGGGCTGTCATTTTTAATCTTGTTCTTTCTGAAGGTAAGGAATTCGCAAAAAGGTCCGAGCAGTTTGCTTTTCTTAAGGAACAGGGCTTTCAGGTCGTGGAGCACTACAAGGTCACTTCGGCGAATATGGCAAAAACCGTTAAAAAGTTTGCTCACGACGTTGAAACTTATGAGATCCCTTCGGACGGACTTGTTCTTACCTATGACGATATAGAGTATTCGAGAAGCCTTGGAAGGACGGCCAAGTTCCCAAGGGACTCCATCGCATTCAAATGGCAGGACGAAACAGAGGAGACCACCCTCAGAGAGATCGAATGGAGTCCCTCAAGGACCGGACTTATCAATCCCGTGGCCATATTCGATACAGTGGAACTGGAGGGTACCAGCGTAAGCCGCGCCAGCGTTCACAACCTTTCCGTGATGAGGGAATTAAAGCTTGGTATCGGAGATAAGATCCGTGTATATAAAGCCAATATGATCATTCCACAGATCGCTGAGAATCTGACAAAGAGCGGAAATCTTGAGATTCCGAAGGCATGTCCCGTCTGCGGAGGTCTTACGGAGGAACGGGCCGTAAAAGAGGCTGTCAGCCTTTACTGTACCAATCCCGACTGTCCCGCCAAGCACATAAAGGGCTTTTCCCACTTTGTACAGAGAGATGCCTTTAATGTGGAAGGCCTGAGCGAGGCTACACTTGAAAAATTTATTCAGTCAGGTTTTATAAAGGAAGATGCGGATCTTTTCAGACTTGGCAGATTCAAAACCGAGATCGTGTCCATGGAGGGCTTCGGTGAGAAATCCTTCGAAAATCTCATGGAAAGTATTGAAAAAGCGCGAAATGTCACGCTTCCACGGTTGATTTATGCACTTGGAATTGATAATATAGGTCTTGCTACCGCAAAGCTTATCTGCAGAGCTTATGGCAACGATCTGAAGGCCATGACGGAAGCAGATGTGACGGCACTGTCGGAAATCGACGGCGTTGGAGAGATCATAGCGGCTTCTTTTTGCACTTACTTTAAAGATGCAAAGAATACGGAAGCTCTCAACGATCTTCTGAAGGAAGTCACCATAGAAAAAGAAGAAGCGGTATCTTCGGACAGTGAATTAAACGGAAAGACCGTTGTTGTTACAGGTTCCCTTGAGATGTTTGAAAACAGAAACGCCCTTAAGGAAGCCATCGAGGCCAGAGGCGGCAAGGTATCCGGATCGGTTTCGAAAAATACTTTTGTTCTGGTGAACAACGACATCAATTCAACTTCTTCGAAGAACAAAACGGCCAAGGAATTAAATGTTCCCATTATGACAGAGGCCGATTTTGTCGCAAAGTATTTAGGATAGGAAGGTAAACGAAAATGCCCATTAAGATTCAGAGAGACTTACCCGCAAGAGATATCCTTGAAGGGGAAAACATATTTGTAATGGACGAATTTCGTGCGATGCACCAGGACATCCGTCCTTTGAATGTTGTTATCCTGAATCTGATGCCCAATAAAGAAGTAACCGAAACCCAGCTTCTGCGTAAGCTTTCAAACAGCCCGCTTCAGGTAAATGTGGAGCTTTTGCAGACTCAGTCCTATACCCCCACCCATGTGGATGCAAGTCATCTGGAGAGCTTTTATACCACTTTTGATAAGATCAAGGACAGAAAATTCGACGGAATGATCATTACGGGGGCACCTCTTGACTATGTAAAGTTTGAGGATGTGGCTTACTGGGATGAGATCTGTAATATCTTTGAATGGTGCAAAACACATGTACACTCCACTTTCTTCCTTTGCTGGGCATGCTACGCAGCACTTTATTATTACTATGGTATCGAACGCTACGACAGGGAGGAGAAGCTTTCCGGTGTTTACAGACACGAGGTTTTAAAGCCCACCTCACCTTTGTTCAGAGGCTTTGACGATGTGTTCTATGCCCCCCATTCAAGGGCCATGACAGTTAAGTCCGAGCAGATACTTGCGGTACCCGAACTTGAGCTTATGGCAGTTGCGGATGAAGCGGGACCGGCCATCATAAAAACAACTGATTCCCACAAATTCTTCGTGGGGCTTCACGCCGAATATGACAGGAATACCCTTTCCGATGAGTATTTCAGGGATCTTAACAAGGGACTGAATCCCATCATTCCCAAGAACTATTTCCCGGATGACGATCCGTCAAAGACTCCGATAGTTAACTGGAGATCCGCAGGGCAGCTTCTTTATACGAACTGGTTAAATTATTACGTTTATCAGTCAACGCCCTACGATATCAACGAGATCTGACAATAAAGAAAAGACCATGGAACCCATGGTCTTTTTTGATGCGCATCTCAGAACCTGAATATGATCCCCGCGGATGCCCCTGCCACGAACCAGAGGAAGGGATGGATGTTTTTAAGTTTCTTTATCTGGATAAGTCCGAGAACGACGGATGCCAGTATCATGGATTTCCAGAGAATGATGAGATCACCCTTTGCCTCGGAAAACAGGGAGACCCGGCATATACCCAGCACCGCCGCCGCAATGACGCCGGTAACTGCGGGACGGATGGTCTTAAATGCCGCCTGGACTTTGGGATTCTTGTTCATCTTTGAAAAGAATGCGGCGATGATGATGATCACGATGAGGCTGGGAAGGACAAGGCCGAGAGTGGATACGATCCCGCCGAAGGTGCCCAGAGTGGTAAATCCCGCATAGGTAGCCATGTTTACTCCCAGGGGCCCGGGCGTGGATTCGCTTACGGCGATCATGTTTGTCAGATCTTCCATGGTGAACCAGTCATACTTTTTTGTCAGTTCCATTAAATAAGGAAGGGTTGCGGGACCTCCGCCTACGGCGAAGAGTCCGATCTTAAAGAATTCCCAGAAGATCTGAAGATAAAGGAGGATATCAGTCGACATTTTTCTTTTTACCTCCCTGCACAAAATCTATTATGAGGCCCAGAACCGCTGCTGAAAGGACCAGCACCACCGTGGGGATATTTGTAAGGAATGCAAGCACAAAGACGACGATACAGACGATCCATCCTATGGTATCCTTAAGGCTCTTTTTCCCGAGATTGATGACGGTATTGATCATGAGTGCGCACACAACGCCCCTGATCCCCATAAGGGCGTGCTGAAACCACACATTGTCCATAAACCCTTTAAGGAACAGGGCAACGATCGTTATTATCAGGATCGAGGGAGATACCATACCCAATGTCGAAAATATCCCGCCCATGATGCCCCGCTTTTTATAACCTACGAAGGTTGCGGTATTTACTGCGATGATGCCCGGTGTACACTGTCCGATGGCGTAGTAGTCAAGCAGTTCATCGGATTCGATCCATTTTCTTTTTGTGACCAGCTCATATTCAAGCATTGGAAGCATTGTGAGCCCGCCGCCGAAGGTGAGGCCGCCGATCTTGAAAAAAGAAATGAACAGTTCAAAAAGGCCCGGTCTTTCCTGGTTGTTTTCTTTCATGTTTTCATCTCCGTTGAATTGAATTCCCGCATATAATAACATATTAATGGATGAATGCTAATAATATATTGTCTTCGGATTCTCATTTTTTGTTATGCTTTTTGGGTGAAATAGAAACATACAATTTTTGTGAAGAAACTTTGGTTGTATATTTTTTTTATGCCCGTATAATGATAATAATCAAAATTTCACCGCTATATTTTGTAAAATTCGGAGGTATCCCATGGAGGAGAAGAAGTTCCCCAGAACAAAGCTGGGCTGGCTTTGGGACAATATGGAGGGGAAACGCGGACTGTTCATGTTCGCTTTGGCCGCTACTGTTGTTTACAGTATGATGCAGATAACGGTCCCCTTCTTTACAGCACACATTGTTGATACATTCATTTCAGGACCTGATGCGAAGCAGAATCTTGCGGATCACAGGGACACTTTCTTTTTGATGATCGCCGGAATGGTTCTTATCAACCTTTTCAGGACCATCGTTGTATATGTTGACTGTATGTCATACGAGAAGGTTTCCCAGTCGGTTCTTTACAGAGTGAGAAATTATCTGTTCAACAAGATCGAACGTCAGGATATGAAGTTTTACAACGAGTATCGTACCGGCGATCTTATGACCAGAGTCACCGGCGACCTTGATGCGGTAAGGCACATGATCGCCTGGGTAATAAGGACTATCGTTGAATCCTTCGGTCTTATGACAGCGGCGCTTATTTATTTCTTTTATATGGACTGGCTCCTTACCGTCTGCCTTATGGTCATCGCGCCCCTTATCCTTATCATCATCCTTCAGTTCAAGAAGAGGGTTAAGCCCATGCACATGCTTCTTCGTGAGAAGATGGCGGTGATGAACACGAACGCTCAGGAGAATATCTCCGGTAACCGTGTGGTAAAGGCTTTTGCGAGAGAAGATTATGAGATAAAGAAATTCGACGACTGCAATCAGGATTTCAGAAATACAAACATTAAGACTCAGCGCCTGTGGATGAAATATTTCCCTTATGTTGAGACATCTGCCAACCTTATGATGGTTGTAATGCTTCTGGCAGGCGGCCTCTTCCTTATATACGGAAGGCTTGAAATGGGCGAATATGTTGCTTTTTCGGGGCTTATCTGGTGTCTTGCAAACCCCATGAGAACTCTCGGAAACATCATGAACGAATTTCAGAGATTCTCAGCCGCGGCTAACAAAGTAATGGAGATCTACTACTCGGAGCCCGAGATAGTTGATGCACCCGATGCCGTTGATCTTCCTGACCGCTTCAAGGGAAAGATAGAGTTTAAGAATGTAAGCTTCCAATATGAGGATGCAAATATTCCGGTCATCAAAAATGTTTCATTTACGGCGGAGCCCGGCCAGACCGTTGCCATCATGGGTGAGACCGGCTGCGGAAAAACAACACTGATCCAGCTGATCCCCAGATTTTATGAACCCACTCACGGCGAGGTTCTTATCGACGGTGTAAATGTAAATAAGATGAAATTAAAGCAGCTTCGCGGAAATATCGGACTTGCTACGCAGGATGTCCTTCTATATTCGGATACCATAGACGGAAACATCGCTTACGGTGCAAGCGACATATCCCATCAGGAAGTTGCAAAATTTGCCAAGTATTCAAGGGCTGCGGAGTTTATCGACAAGATGCCCGAAGGTTACGAGACCGTTGTGGGTGAACGCGGCGTAGGCCTTTCCGGAGGTCAGAAGCAGAGGATCTCCCTTGCGAGAGCGCTTGCGGTTAAGCCTTCGATCCTTATCCTTGACGACACCACAAGTGCCGTTGATATGGAAACGGAGAAGGAGATTCAGAAGAACCTTCATGAGCTTGATTTTGAATGTACAAAGATCATTATCGCCCAACGTATTTCCACCACAAAGGTGGCGGACAAGATCCTTGTTATTCAGGACGGTACCATTACCGAACAGGGAACGCATGAAGAACTCATTGCTAAAAAGGGTTACTATTACGAGCTTGTAAAGCTCCAGACCGGAGAGGAGGTGGGCTGATCATGGCAGGAAGAAGAAATACTTATCGAGAAGACGAGATCCTGGAAACTCCCTTTGACGTGCATCACCTCATGAGAGCGGGAGTCTATATCAAACCCTATGCATTGAAGATGATACTGGCCCTTTCCTTAAGCGCCCTGGGCGCCATCACCGGACTTTTTGCTCCGATGATCACCCAGCATGTATTGGACGTTCTTGTGCCTGCAAAGGATGTAAAAAAGGTTGTTCTTATGGCCCTTCTTCTTGTGGGAGTATTCATCATAAGCATAATCTGTGTGACATTCAGGTCCCGCATGATGATCGGTGTCAGCCAGAGTATCATCTATGATATAAGAAAGGATCTGTTCAGGCATCTGCAGGAACTGCCTTTCCAGTATTACGATGACAGGCCCCACGGAAAGATCCTTATAAGGGTCGTTAACTACGTTAACTCCGTATCGGATATGCTTTCAAACGGACTTATCAATATCGTGCTTGAGACCATCAACCTTATCTTTATCGTTATCTTCATGTTCCTTGTGGATGTGAAGCTGGCCCTTGTTGTTATGTGCGGTGTGCCCGTCCTTGCGGCATTCATGTTCTACATCAAAAACAAGCAGCGCCGTGCATGGCAGATGGTTTCCAACAAGAACTCGAACTTAAACGCTTACCTTCAGGAGAATATCGTTGGGGCAAGGATAACCCAGATCTTTGCAAGAGAAGATGAGAATGCAGAAATCTTTGCAACCCTTTCCGATAACTGCAGAAAGACCTGGATGAAGGCTGTTCGTTACAACAACCTGATCTGGCCCGGAATCGATAACATTTCCGTTCTGGTCCGTGCAGGCGTATATATCTGCGGACTTATTGTTTTTGCAAACGGAAATTATACTGTGGGTACCATCCTGGCGATCACAAGCTACGCAGCGAGGTTCTGGCAGCCCATCATGAACCTTGGTAACATCTTTAACAACTTCATCAACAACATCGCTTATCTTGAGAGAATTTTCGAGACCATGGATGAGCCCGTAACAATAAAAGACTGTGACGATGCGGTTGATATGAAGCCCATTAAGGGACATGTTGAATTTGAAAACGTTACCTTTGCGTATGAAGAGGGAAAAGATGTCCTTCACAATGTTTCCTTTACGGTTGAGCCCGGCGAGAGCGTTGCTCTGGTGGGACCTACCGGAGCGGGAAAGAGTACCATTGTAAGTCTCATTTCCAGATTCTACAACGTGGGTGAGGGCCGCATACTTATCGACGGACAGGATATTTCAAAGGTTCATTTAAAGAGCCTTCGTTCACAGATGGGTATCATGCTTCAGGACAGCTTTATCTTCTCGGGAACCATAAAGGACAATATAAGGTACGGAAAGCTTGATGCGACGGATGAGGAGATCGTTAAGTCAAGTAAGACAGTCTGTGCCGATTCCTTCATAACAAAGATGCACGACGGATATGAGACGGAGGTTAAGGAAAGAGGAAATCTTTTGTCCCAGGGCCAGAAGCAGCTTATTTCCTTTGCAAGAACCCTTTTGTCGGATCCTGCCATCCTGGTTTTGGATGAAGCCACATCCAGCATCGACGTTCAGACCGAAAAGGCACTTCAGACAGGTCTCAACGCAATGCTTAAGGGACGTACCTCATTTATCATCGCACACAGACTTTCAACCATAAAAAACTGTGACAAGATCATGTATATTGACGACGGAGGTATTGCGGAGTGCGGAACTCATGATGAGTTAATGGCGAGAAAAGGCCTCTATTACAGGCTTTATACAGCACAGATGGATGATATCGCATAATTTTTTTGAAAAAAATTTTCATATTAATTTTGTGTTAATCATTGTACTGTATAGTCTAACCATACCCCATAACCCCAATGTACCATTCTCAATAACGAGAGGGCCGACGAGCGATCGACGGTCCTCTTGTTTTTTTCTTTTTTATCTATATAAATCTTAAGGATTTTTTAATTGAACTCCCTGCGTCGCAATGCTATGATAACTATATCGTGTTGTTATTGTGCCATAAAGGCACATCATTTGGTATTTTTGGGCACGCGGAGGAGATTCAGATGAAGAAGAGATTTACCAAAGCCCTGGCGGCATTTTTATGCGCAGTCATGGTACTTTCCAACAATGGCTTAAGCACATTCGCGGATACGTTACACAGTGATGTGACAGGTAACGACATCGTAGTGTATGAAGAAAATGTTTCGGAGGTTTCGGGAGGAGAGGATATCATCGTTCCTTCAGATGATGAGATCGCCGAAGCGGAAGAGATCATTGAAGATGAAGAGATCATTGAGGAGGAAGAATATGCAACCTTTACCGATGAGTTCGGTGAGGAGCATGTTTATTCCCTGACCGCAACGAAAAATAATATATATGATATCAGCGGAGATGAGTTACTTTCCGTTACTGATGAAGATGGCAATGCTCTGAAGGGAGTAGTTTCCATTCCCGAGGGAAAGGGCATTAAGAAGATCGGAACAAATGCATTTAAGGGTAATACAGATATTACCTATGTTGTGCTTCCCGCAGGCATTGAGGTCATTTCCGAATCTGCCTTCAGCGGATGTACGAAGTTAAAAGGAGTTTTTGTTCCGAAGGGTGTTATTGACATCGGGAATAATGCATTTGCCGGTGATTCATCACTCATCAAGATTTCGATACCCAGATCGGTTGAAAGGATAGGAGCCGGTGCATTCAGTAATTGTACAAAGCTTTATGTTGTCGCAATGAATGACGCAGACTTCAGTGAACTTAATTTCATTGGAGCCGAAGCTTTCAGAGGATGCGAAGCCCTCACATATTTTTGCTCGGATTCCACGGTGTCTTTCCCTACTGCTCTTAAAGAGATCGGAGCCTATGCCTTTGCAGGCTGTGAAAGCCTTTCAAAGCTTCCCTTGTCAGACAGCATAGTTTCTATCGGCGAAGGAGCTTTCATGGAATGTACCAAGGTTGCGTCGGTTAATATACCGAAGAATCTTAAGGTCATTGAGAAGGCGACTTTTAAAGGATGTACATCCCTTGTCACCGTCAGCATGGGGGGATCCACTCTTGAGATAATAAAAGAAGAAGCATTTTCCGATTGTGAAATGCTTGGAACTCTTACATTCCCTTTTACACTTAAGGAATTGGGAACCGGCGCCTTCGAAGGATGTACAAATCTTGTGTCGGCATTTATTAACTGCAGTCCCATATTTGACGGTATAGTATTCCCCACAAAGGGAAAGATTTATCTCTACAGTGTTGAAGGCGGATCTGTTCAGAATTATGCAAAAGGAAAGACAAATATCATATTTGTTGATCTTATCAACTCTGATAATAATAAATACGTTGTGAAAACCAACTGCGAAGGCAAAGGTACCATCAAGGTCACTGATATCGAAGGAAAAGATATTCCTAAAGACGGCGTGACTGCCGATACGACTTTGTATGTTGTTGTAACCCCTGCGACCGGATGGACATTAAGCAGCGGATCCCTGAAAGTGAACGGAAAATCCATTAAGATTTCGGGAGACAAATACAAATTTGTTATGCCCAAGGGAGGCGCTTCGGTTACGGCTAAATTTGTTGAGAGTAATCAGGACGACAGGATCAACGGAACACTGCGTGTGGAATTTTCCGAAGGTGAGGTAGATCCGGACTTCCCCGACGTTGTAACAATAAAGATAGGTCAGAAGACAAAGATCATTGTTTCCGATGATAAGGGCGTTGTTCCTGCCAGGAAGATCCAGGGCTATGAATTTGTTAATGATAAGACCATAAAAAAGGATAATAACACAGACCCCAAAGATGAAGAGAAGTATAAGAAGAGCGAGGAGATCATTTCCGTATCCAACTCGGGTATGATCACCGCCAAGGCTGTTGGTACCGCAAAGTTAAATATAAAGTATAAGGATAAGAAGGGCGAAGCCAAGACAAAGCAGATCAGGATATATGTTAAGGCTGCCAAGGTATCGAATCTTAAGCTTAAAGTAGACAGTTACGACGACGTTACATTTACTCTTTCCGAAGTTTCAGATATGAATGTTTTATCTGCCAATGTGGTAGATGTAAAGAAAAAGGACAGCTTTAAGATCAAATTGAAAGCAGTGGCTTATGATGCCGCTGACGACAGTATATCGGTTCCGCTTAAATGGAGTACCTCCGATGCTGCCATTGCAAAGCTGAGTGCCACCGAGACCAAAGAAGGTAACATGACAAATACCATTACCGTACCCGGCAGCGCCAAAGGTGAAGCAATCGTAACGGTAACGGCAACATTATCAAAGAGTAAGACCATAAGCAAGAGATTCAAGATCTCCGTACAGGATTACACTCCCAAGGTTATTTCAACCGTTAATGTTAATCCCAATAAGGACCCCATGGGTGTTATCAAGCTTTCACCGTCCTACGGTGCGGTTCCGGATAATCCTGAGAGTCTTAAACTCACGGATCTTTCTGATTTCCGTATTAAATATATCGGTATTGAAGGTGGCAATTATCTCTATGCGGTTACGGCAAGGGCTGGTATTAGAGAAAAGGAATATTCTCGATCCTTTGAAGAATTCAATGTTATAAAGGATTCCAATTCTTACCCGGTTTCTTCTTTAAAGGTTAAATTTAAGGTCAAGGCTTCAACGCCCAGCCCCAAGATTTCCTTCCTTTCGGGCTGCAAGATCGATACCTTATACAAGAATGACGGAACCGAAGTTAAATTCAAGGTTACATCGCTCGGTTCAAATGTGATCACCAGCTATGCATTGGCTGCCCTTTCACCCAAAGCCGATGATCAGAAGTTCCTTGAAAACTTTGAAATCGACGATGAAGGTGTGATCACTCAGAAGAGCGCCGAGCTTGCAAAAACTTCTAAGGGCAAGTATGCGGTCACAGGTAATCTGGTACTGACATTTGCAGGTTACGATTCGGGTGTTACCGTTAAAAAGAAGATAACGATCCCCACCAAGACCACTGCAACTGCTTATAAATTAAGCAGCACCAAGGGAACCTTCAGTGATCTTGCAGGCGAGCAGGAAGTTTTCCTTGATGTACTTGATACAAACAATAAGAACAAGGCCATAGATTTAAGTGATACCACCAACGGAGAATACAGGATCGGTGTTGTATCCGGTCCCCTTACTTCCGACAAGGTTGAGATCGAAGATGGGAAAATCAAGCTTACGATACCTTCCAATGCTGAGA
>JAEEIN010000001.1 GCA_016281385.1 Lachnospiraceae bacterium
GTTTCCGTAAGCCAGGGTCCTACCGTAACAAGGTTTGAGCTTGAGCCTGAACTCGGGACGAAGGTAAGCCGGATCAAAGGCCTGACAGACGATATCAAGTTAAGTCTTGCAACTTCTGATATCAGGATCGAGGCTCCGGTTCCCGGCAAATCCGTTGTGGGTATTGAGGTTCCCAATAAAGAAGCTCAATCGGTTCTTTTAAGAGACCTTATCGATACTACAGAGTTTAAAAACAATAAATCAAGCTTAACCTTTGCGGTTGGTAAGGATATCTCAGGAAAAGTAATTGTATTTGATATCGATTCCTTCCCCCACCTTCTTATAGCGGGTGCTACGGGTTCAGGTAAATCGGTATGTATCAATACGATAATCATGAGCATCATGTACAAGGCTCATCCCGATGACGTGAAGCTCATCATGATCGCCCCAAAGGTGGTTGAATTAAGTGTATATAACGGAATTCCGCATCTTCTCATCGATGTTGTCACCGATGCCAAGAAAGCAGCCGGAGCGCTTAACTGGGCTGTTACGGAGATGATGGAACGATATAAGAAATTCGCCGATATGAATGTTCGTGACCTTAAGGGCTATAACGAAGTTATGGAAGCCAAGGTAAAAGAAGGCGAATCACCGGATATCTTTGCCAAGTTACCGAGACTTGTCATCATCGTTGACGAGTTAGCCGACCTTATGATGGTTGCCAAAAACGAAGTTGAAGAGTCCATTTGTCGTCTGGCCCAGCTTGCCAGAGCCTGCGGAATTCACCTTGTAGTTGCTACGCAGCGTCCTTCCGTAGATGTCATCACGGGTCTAATTAAGGCAAATATGCCAAGCCGTATCGCTTTTGCGGTTTCATCAAATGTAGACTCAAGGACAATTCTTGATATGGGCGGAGCCGAAGAACTGCTTGGTAAGGGCGACATGCTGTTCTTCCCCAAGGGAATTAAAAAGCCCGTACGTCTGCAGGGCGCATTTGTTTCCGACGGCGATGTGAACAAGGTAGTTGATTTCCTTAAAGGTCAGGATTTTTCAACCGATGATTCAAAGGCGGATATCGAATCAAAGATAGTTTCATCCGCAGGTTCTTCTTCCGGTTCCAAGTCCTCCGGCGGAGGCGACGTATCGGATGAAGACGACCTTCTTCTTGATGCAGCAAGGTTCATAATCGAGAATGACAAAGCTTCCATCGGAAACCTGCAAAGAAAGTTCAGGATCGGCTTTAACAGAGCCGCAAGGATAATGGATACATTGGCCGAATGGGGTGTGGTTTCCGAAGAAGCGGGAACCAAGGCCAGAACCGTCCTTATGACCATGACGGATCTTGAAAACTATATTGAACAGAACGGATTATAGGATTTATGAAAACAGACATTGAGATCGCACGCGAAGCCACCATGCTTCCCATAACCGAAGTAGCAAAAAAGATCGGTATCCCCGCCGATGATCTTGAACTTTACGGAAAGTACAAGGCCAAGATCTCCGATGAATGGTGGGAGAAGAACAAAAACAATAAAATCGGTAAGCTTATTCTTGTTACCGCCATCAATCCCACTCCCGCAGGAGAAGGAAAGACTACCACAAGTGTGGGCCTTTCCCAGGCCTTCGGAAAATTGAACAAAAGAGCGGTAGCTGCTCTACGTGAGCCTTCACTGGGTCCCTGCTTTGGTATCAAGGGCGGAGCTGCCGGCGGCGGTTATGCACAGGTTGTTCCCATGGATGATCTTAACCTTCATTTCACGGGTGATTTCCATGCCATAACAAGCGCAAACAACCTTCTTGCCGCTATCCTTGACAATCATATCTATCAGGGAAACGACCTTAACATCAATCCCAAGACCGTTACCTGGAAGCGCTGCATGGATATGAATGACCGTGCCCTCAGAAACCTTATCGTTGGTTTGGGTGCAAAGACAGACGGCGTTGCAAGGGAGGATCATTTTGTTATTACGGTTGCCTCCGAGATCATGGCTGTATTATGTCTTGCTGAAGATATGGAGGACTTGAAAAATCGTCTTTCAAGGATAATCGTAGCTTACGATTACAGCGGAGCACCCGTTACAGCAGGTCAGTTAAAGTGCGTCGGCTCAATGGCCGCACTTTTAAAGGATGCCATAAAGCCCAATATCATTCAGACTCTTGAGCATACACCGGTTCTTATCCACGGCGGTCCTTTCGCAAATATCGCTCACGGATGCAACTCTGTGCGTGCTACAAGATATGCTCTTAAGATGGCTGATTATGTTATCACCGAGGCAGGCTTCGGTGCGGATCTGGGAGCAGAAAAATTCTTTGACATCAAATGCCGCATGGCAGGCCTTAAGCCCGACTGTGTTGTTCTTGTGGCAACCATCAGGGCCCTTAAATATAACGGCGGAGTTCCCAAGGCAGAGCTTTCAGCCGAGAACCTTGATGCACTTAAGAAGGGCATCGTAAACCTTGAAAAACATATCGAGAACCTCCAGCAGTACGGAGTTCCGGTTGTTGTTACACTTAACGCATTCTCATCCGATACCGAGGCGGAGACCGCATTTGTAAAGAAGTTCTGTGAAGACAGAAACTGCGAATTTGCTTTGTCTGAAGTATGGGAGAAGGGCGGCGAAGGCGGTATCGCACTTGCAGACAAAGTCCTTAAGACCCTGGATGAAAAGGAGAGTCATTTTGCTCCCATTTATCCCGATGAGATGCCTTTAAAGGATAAGATAAATGCCGTTGCCACAAAGATCTACGGAGCAAAGGATGTTTCCTTCTCAACAGAAGCGTCTAAAACTCTTGATAAACTCACGGAGTTAGGTTTCGGAAACCTTCCCGTATGTATGGCAAAGACTCAGTATTCCCTTTCGGACGATCCCAAGCTGCTTGGACGCCCCGAAGGCTATACCCTCAACGTAAGGGATGTTTACGTATCCGCAGGCGCCGGATTTGTTGTTGTTCTTACGGGACAGATCATGACGATGCCCGGACTTTCAAAGAACCCTGCGGCTTACTCCATAGACGTTGACAATAACGGAAACATCACAGGATTATTCTGACGGAGAAGAATATGGAACTTATTGACGGAAAGCTGATATCTCAGCAGATCAAAGACGAATGTAAGGAAAGATGCGCCAAATTAAAGGCGGAAGGAAAAGAACCGGCCCTTGCGGTCATTCTTGTGGGTTCCGATCCCGCATCTTCCATATATGTAAATAACAAGAAAAAGGCCTGCGAGTATGTGGGTATTAAATCCCTGTCATACGAACTTCCCGAAGAAACCACGGAAGCGGAGCTTTTAAAGCTCATCGACGGTCTTAACAGGGACGATTCCGTTACCGGCATTCTTGTTCAGCTTCCTTTACCGAAGCAGATCAATGAGGATGCTGTGATCAGGGCCATAAGCCCTAAAAAGGACGTTGACGGTTTCCACGTTGAAAACGTCGGTGCCCTCTGTGTCGGCGAACCCGGCTTTGTTTCATGTACTCCTGCCGGTATAATCCAGCTTTTAAAAAGAAGCAATGTGGATATCGCAGGAAAGAACTGTGTAGTCATCGGACGAAGCAATATCGTAGGAAAGCCCATGGCACTTCTGATGCTTCGTGAAAATGCTACGGTAACGATCTGTCATTCAAAGACTGCCGATCTTAAGGGAATCTGCAAACAGGCTGATATTCTTATCGTTGCCATCGGAAAGCCCCGTTTCATCAACAGTGAATATGTGAAAGAGGGCGCAGTTGTCATCGATGTGGGTATCCACAGGGATGAGAACAACAAAATGTGCGGAGATGTGGACTTTGATGATGTTAAGGATCATGTTTCAAAGATCACTCCCGTTCCGGGCGGCGTAGGTCCCATGACCATCGCAATGCTCATGAATAATGTGATCGAAGCCAAAGAAAGGTAAAGATATATGAAATGTCCCAATTGCGGTGCATTGATACCGGAAGGCAAATTGTATTGTGAAAAATGCGGCGAAGAGCTTGTTATCTCCACCGATATCGATATAGAACTTGAAATGCGTCATACGATGTCAAAAATAGTATCGAAGGAATTCGGAGAAGATGAACCCGTAAGAAGGCCCGTTCAAAAACGGACCGCTCCTTCGTCGGGAGGAACGGGCAAAAAGAAGCCGTCAAAAAACAAATATGACGACATGGAATTTGACGAAGACGACAATCCTTCACTCCTCGGACTGATCTTTAAGAGAGGAAGCAAGACAGGATGGCTCTTTTATGTGGTCATTTCCATTGTCATTGTTGTTGTTATCTGCATAGCTCTTAAGATGATCAGGTCTGTTTCCAGAACGAACTCCCTTGATTATCAGATAGAGAAGGCAAAAGAAGCAGCCGAAGACAACAATCTCAGTTCCGCCATATCCTATCTTGAAAAGGCTTCCGAACTTGATGAGGACAATGCAGAATACAAGTTCACCATCGCAGAATATTACAAGACTCTCGGAAAGCTTGATGATGCGGTATATACACTGACTGAGATTGCTCAGAACAAAGAATACAGGACCGCGGACAGAACGAGAGCATATGACGATGTCATTGCTCTGTTAAAAGAAATGTCCGATTACAGCAGCATAAGCAGGATCCTTTCCGACTGTGACATCACCACGGTGCTTGACACATATTCAAGCTACCTTGTGGGTGAGCCGGAATTCAGTGTTGACGAGGGAACTTATCAGGAAGTAAAGACTCTTGTTCTTAAGAACGAAAGCAACAACGAGATCTATTACACCCTGGACGGATCGGATCCCATACAGAACGGTATCCTCTATACCGGACCCATTGCCCTTGAATACGGAAGCTACACAGTAAAGGCCGTTTCCATCAACGATTACGATATTCCCAGTGAGACCATCGTAAAGAAGTATCTCATCGATGTTTCCTTTACCTTCTCGCCGGAGGTTACTCCCGAAAGCGGAGAGTATGAGCACGCTTTCTTTATAGAGGTTGAAGTTCCCATGATGTATACCTGTTATTACACCACCGACGGAACGGATCCCGATAAGTCTTCAAACAAATATACAGGCCCCGTAGCGGTTCCCGCAGGAGAAAGTTCCTACAAGTTTGTTGTTTATGCAAGCGACGGAACCCAGAGCGAATATGTTGAGAGAAACTATTCCGTAACCCTTAACACCGAACTGGATCCCGCAACAGCCGTTACCAAGCTTAACCAGACCCTCATCGATATGGGCTATCTTGATGCTTCTGGCGCTCACAGAGAAGGTGTTAACGGAACCTATCTCTTTATGTACTCAACCATCTATCATATTGAGGACATGGGTGATTTCTATCTTGTTGTGGAGTACATTCAGGATGATTTCGGCAACAACAAGCGTACCGGAACGGTATATGCCATTGATTGTTACAACGGCGCCCTTTACACGGTTGATACCGAGAATGCAGAGAGCGCTGACAAATATATTCTGACCCCCTTATATCAAAACTAATTTGAAAGGACTATAAAAAAATGTACACGATCTTAAAAGCCGAGGAGCTTACCGCCAACATATTCTTAATGGTAGTTAAGGCTCCCAGAGTGGCAAAATCCTGTCTTCCCGGTCAGTTCGTGATCGTAAGGACCGATGAAGAAAGCGAACGTATTCCCCTTACCATCTGTGATTACGACAGAGAGGAAGGAACCATCACCATCGTCTTCCAGGTTGTGGGAGCCGGAACATTACTTATGTCAAAGCTTAAAAAGGGAGATGCCTTCCATGATTTCGTAGGTCCTCTCGGAAAGCCTTCCGAGCTCATTACAGACGATATCGAGATCACGAAAAAGAAGCGCATCGTATTTATTGCCGGCGGAGTCGGAACCGCTCCCGTATATCCTCAGGTTAAATGGCTTAAGGAACACGGTATCAATGCGGATGTCATCGTAGGTGCAAAGTCCAAGGACATCCTTATTCTTGAAAAAGAAATGGAAGCCGTTGCAGGCAATCTCTATGTAACAACGGATGACGGTTCCTACGGACGTTCAGGAATGGTAACAAAGTGCCTTCAGGACCTTGTTGACGAAGGAAAACAGTATGATGTATGCGTAGCCATCGGACCCATGATCATGATGAAGTTCGTATGCAAGCTTACAAAGGAATTAAACCTTCCCACCGTTGTCAGCATGAACCCCATTATGGTGGACGGTACCGGAATGTGCGGAGCCTGCAGACTTTCCGTGGGTGATAAGATCAAATTTGCATGTGTAGATGGACCCGAATTCGACGGACATCTTATTAATTTTGATGAAGCCATGAAACGCCAGGCAATCTACAAGACCGCCGAAGGCGAAGCTTATCTTGCCGCAAAAGAAGGCAAGACACATCATGGCGGATGCGCAAACTGCTAAGGAGGAAGAAATAAGATGGACGTATTAAAGAAAGTACCCGTTCGTGAGCAGGAGCCCAAAGTCCGCGCCACGAATTTCGAAGAAGTTTGTCTCGGATATAATGCAGAAGAAGCAATGGCCGAGGCAGAAAGATGTTTAAACTGCAAAAACGCTCAGTGTGTAAAGGGATGTCCCGTTTCCATCAACATTCCCGAGTTCATTCATGAAGTAAAGGAAGGAAACTTCGACAAAGCCTATGACGTTATTTCCGAATCCAGCGCACTTCCCGCTGTCTGCGGACGTGTATGTCCTCAGGAAAGCCAGTGTGAAGGAAAATGTATCAGAGGTATCAAGGGTGAGCCCGTATCCATCGGCAAGCTCGAAAGATTCGTTGCCGATACTGCATGCGCAAATGGCAGAAAGCCCCAGCCTGCTTCCGAAAAGAAGGGCAAAAAGGTTGCCATCATCGGTTCCGGCCCTGCAGGTCTTACCTGTGCAGGGGATCTTGCAAAGCTTGGTTATGACGTAACCATCTTTGAGGCACTTCACCAGGCAGGCGGCGTTCTTGTTTACGGTATACCCGAATTCCGTCTTCCCAAGGAAAGAGTCGTTGCAAAGGAGATTGAAAACGTTAAGTCCCTTGGCGTAAAGATTGAAACAAACGTGGTGATCGGTAAGAGCATCACAATTGACGAACTGATGGAAGAAGAAGGCTTTGACGCCGTATTCATCGGTTCCGGTGCCGGTCTTCCCAGATTCATGGGAATCCCCGGGGAGAACGCAAACGGCGTATTTTCCGCAAACGAATACCTTACAAGAAGCAATCTCATGAAGGCATTTGACTCTTCTTCCGCAACGCCCATCATGCATGCAAAGAAGGTTGTTGTTGTGGGCGGCGGTAACGTGGCAATGGATGCTGCAAGAACCGCATTAAGACTCGGTGCCGAAACACATATCGTATATCGTCGTTCCGAAGAAGAACTTCCCGCAAGAGCTGAAGAAGTTCATCACGCAAAGGAAGAGGGCATCATCTTTGACCTCTTAAGAAATCCCGTTGAGATCCTTCACGACGAAAACGACTGGGTAACGGGCATAAGGCTCATTAAGATGGAGCTTGGAGAGCCCGATGAATCCGGAAGAAGAAGCCCCGTTGAAGTTGCAGGTTCCGAATATGATATCGAGGCAGACTGCGTGATCATGGCTCTCGGAACAAGCCCCAACCCCCTTATCGCTTCCACCACAAAAGGTCTTGATACAAACAAGAGAAGATGTATCGTAGCCGAGGAAGAATTCGGTCAGACCTCCAAGGAAGGTGTATTCGCAGGCGGTGACGCTGTAACGGGTGCCGCTACGGTTATCCTTGCAATGGGCGCAGGTAAGGCTGCGGCAAAGGGTATCGACAACTACTTAAGCAACAAGTAAGGAGAACACATTATGGCCTGGTGTCCCAGATGTAAACTTGAATATGTGGACGGAATAAAGATCTGTCCCGACTGCAAGACCGCTTTGGTTGCCAGTCTTGAAGACGCTTCCGAAGACAATGAATTTGAAGGATATATAAGCGAGGATGAAGCCGCCTTTGACAATCAGGAGATGTGCGGAGAGTGCAACTGCCACGTTGACGCAAACGAAGTGCTGGCTCAGATCATCGATACCCTGAAGCAGAAAGGTCTTAATGATGACGAGATTTCCCTGATCCTTGACAATATCAAGAATTCAGGTGGAAAGAAAGCTGAGAATTACAAGCCCCTGGCGGACAAATATACCGAGAACCGTTCCGGTTCTTCCGCATTGATCCTTTGCGGAGCAGTGGGTATCATAGTCCTTTTACTCAACCTTTTGGGTGTGATCAGGCTTCCTTTAAGCGGTTATTCCTTCTGGTTGACCACCATAGTCATGGGCGTGTTGTTCTTAATATTCCTGCTTTCCGGAGTAAAGGCGCTTCTTACCGCAAAGAAACTTGCTCCGCAAGTAGACAAGGAAAAAGAAGACATAGAGAAGCTGGTTACTTTCCTGAAGGAGCAGAAGAAGGCGGGTCGTTTCGATATTGCGGGTGACGATCTTACTATGGAGGAACAAAGCCTTGTTATATCAAACATGGCCGTATCCGCCTGCGAAAGCGAATTTGAGGATCTTGCTCCCGGATTTGCCTTCTATGTAACCGACAGATATTATTCCGAAATTTTTGAAAACGAAGATGAAGATTAGGATAATCTGCGTAGGAAAAATAAAAGAAGCTTTTTACAGGGATGCCATCGCCGAATATACAAAACGTATCTCAAAGTTTTCAAAGACGGAGATTGTGGAACTTCCCGATGAAAAGACTCCCGATAATGCATCGGAAGCCGAAAACAGGAAGATCCTGGAAACAGAAGGGGAGCGCATCTTAAACTCTATAAAGCCGAATGAATACGTGATTCTTCTTGCGGTTGAAGGAGAAAGGCTTGACAGTCCTTCTTTTTCCCAAAAGATCGACAGGATATGTCTTTTGGGATACAACTGCATCGACTTTGTCATAGGCGGATCACTGGGTCTTTCGGATAACGTGAAAAAAAGAGGAGATTTTCTTCTCTCTTTTTCTGATTTTACCTTTCCACACCAATTGATGCGTGTAATACTTGCGGAACAGATCTACAGAGCCTTTAAGATTCTGGCAAACGAGCCCTACCACAAGTAACCTGCGCAACATAAGAGAATTTTCAAGATTTAAGAAACATTATGGAAAAAACAGTTGAATTTTCTGCCGACGAGTTAAGAACACTCTTTGGCAACAATGACAGATACATGCTCCAGATGGAAAAGGAGCTTTCCGTATCCTTCGTTAACAGAAACGGTACTCTCAAGATCGAGGGTGAAGAAGAAAATGTAGAGCATGCCATCAATATGATGAAACAGCTTTTAAAGGTTTCTTCAAACAAAGGAATTGAGGAACAGGAAATGAACTATGCCATTTCCTTAAGCCGTGAAAAGAACGAGGATGCCATCGAAATCCTTGATAAAGACATCATCTGCCACACAATGAACGGAAAGCCCATCAAACCCAAGACCATGGGCCAGAAAAAGTATGTGGATGCGATGAAGAAGGATATGGTGGTATTCGGTGTAGGTCCCGCAGGTACGGGTAAAACCTATCTTGCAATGGCCATGGCCATCACCGCCTTTAAAAACAACGAGGTAAACAAGATCATCCTTACAAGGCCTGCCATCGAAGCGGGAGAGAAACTGGGTTTCCTTCCGGGAGATCTGCAGAGCAAGGTGGATCCCTACTTAAGGCCTCTCTATGATGCCCTTTATCAGATAATGGGTGCGGATGCATTCTTAAAGAATATGGAAAAAGGGCTTATCGAGGTAGCTCCTCTTGCATATATGAGAGGACGTACCCTTGAGGATGCCTATATCATCCTTGATGAAGCCCAGAATACCACTCCCGCACAGATGAAGATGTTCTTAACCCGTATAGGCTTTGGTTCCAAGGTTGTTATTACGGGTGATGCGTCGCAAAAGGATCTTCCCAAAGATGTTGTGAGCGGCCTTGATGTAGCCACAAAGATACTTAAAAAGATCGAAGGCATATCCATCTGCGAGCTTACGGGAGCCGACGTTGTGCGTCATCCCCTTGTACAGAAGATAGTAAATGCTTACGAGAAGTACGAAAGCCGCACAAAGGATGCAGGCTCGGGTGTCAGAAAAGATAAAAAGAATCGTTAAGAAGGTCAGTAAATGGAAGCCGTAGCAAGAAAGAAAGTGTTCATTACAAATCTCATAATTTTCTTCGGAGCAGTTCTTCTTACGGCCGGAGTATGCTTTCTTAAAAGTAAGTCAAAGGGAGAAATGATCCAGATCCTTGTTACCACGGCTTTCTTTGCGTTCTTTATGACCTTTGTTTACAGCTACGAATTAAATTCGGACGGGCTCGATTACGATAACAGAGAACGGCCTTACAGATTTCTTCTTGTTTACTGCTGTTCCCTGATACTGTCACTGCTTTTCCCTTTCATCGACAGAGGCGGATGGCTGTTCGTAAGCCTCGGTATAGCCCTTGCCTTATTTTCAAATTCGGTTGTTGGAATATGCATGGTTTCAGGGCTTATAACGTTCTCGACACTTTTGTCCCAAAGCCCCGGCCTTTATACATTCCTTGTATATTTCATGGCTTCGGTCATCAGTATCGTTGTATTTAAAAACATAGACGAAAACTTCAATGTCGGCGGCTCAATTTTTATTTCTATGGCCAGCCTGTTTGTTCTTGAAGTAGCGGGCTTTATCTTCCTTGAGAACAAGGAGTTTTCAGCTGAGCAGTTTATTTACCCCATCGTAAATATCGTAATCAACTCCATCATCATGTTTGTTGTACTTAAATACTTCAACGAATATGTGGTGAACAGATTCAGAAACCGTTATCTTGAGCTTAACGATCAGGAAAATGCGACTCTTATAAGCCTTAGAGAGAAGTCGGAAGAAGAATACTGGAGAAGCATCCACACCGCATATCTTACGGAACGTATCGCAAATGCCTGCGGTCTCAATGTGGATGTGGCTAAAAATCTTGCATATTATCACCGTATAAAGCCGGCCTTTTCCTACAGCGAAGAAGAAATGGTGGATTTTGTAATGAAGAACCATTTCCCTCCGGAAGCCGCAAAGACATTGCTTGATTTTTCCGATAAATCAAAGCCCATCATCATAAAAGAGGCTGCGGTAGTTTATTTATCCGATAAACTGATGTCCACCCTGATGATGATCTTTAAGAAAAACAAAAAACAGGCGGTTGACTACAAAGAGCTTATAGAAGCATTACTCATGAAGCAGCAGATACAGGATGCACTAAAAGCCAGTCAGCTTTCACGATCTGATTTTAATAATGTCCGTGAGATAATGTTACGAGAGGTGCTTTATTATGACTTTTTACGTTGAGAACGAAACGGAGGAGGTTCTTCCCTTCGACGGAGAAGAACTGGTCAAAAAGTTGACTCTTACGGTAATGGAGCGGCTTGAATGCCCTTTTAAGGATTATTCCTTAAACCTTACCTTTACGGATGATGAGACCATTCATGAGATCAACAGAGAATATCGTGATATGGACAAGTCAACGGATGTATTGTCATTTCCGGCACTGGAGTTTGAGACCGCCGGAGATTTTTCGCATATAAAGGAAGGTGATCCCGAGTGTTTTGATATGGAAACGGGAGAGCTTATTCTCGGGGATATAATGATCTCACTTGAGCATGCCCACAGACAGGCGGAAGAGTACGGACACTCCTTCAGAAGAGAGATTGCATTTCTCATCACTCACAGTCTTTTACATCTTTCCGGTTTCGATCACGAAACCGAGGAAGAAAGAAGCGAAATGGAAAGTCTGCAGGATGAGATCTTAAACGGTATTGGGATAACAAGGGAGAATGGTTGATGGCTGAAGCCGGTAGCAAAAACAAACTGAATAACTTTATCGTTCAGGGCGGTATCCTTGCTTTTGCCGGGGTTCTGGTAAGAATGCTCGGACTATTAAAGAGGATCCCCCTTACATACATCATCGGGGATGTAGGAAACAGTTATTATTCCGCAGCATATGAGATCTACAGCATCATCCTTACGGTCTCATCCTACGGGATTCCCCTTTCCGTATCCAAGCTTGTAGCGGCAAGGATCAGCAAAGGTCAGTATAAGAACGCAAACAAGATCTTCAGATGCACTCTTATATTCGCATTTGTTGTAGGTTTCCTGGCTTCTTCCCTTGTATACATTTTTGCGGAAAGCCTATCCAATATGATGAACGAGCCCATGAGTTACATGGCACTGAGGGTCCTTGCGCCCACACTGTTCATCGTAGCGATAATGGGTGTTTTCAGAGGTTATTTCCAGGGTATGGGTACAATGGTTCCCACAGCCTGCTCACAGCTTATCGAGCAGATCATTCTGATCGCAGTAAGCCTTACATCCGCCTTCCTTCTTTCCGGAAAAGGACAGAAAGTCGGCGCTTTATTAAATAACGAAAATTACAAAAATGCTTACGGAGCTGCGGGAGCTACCCTCGGATGTTCCATAGGTGCAGCGGCATCTCTGGCATTTCTTGTTTTTGTATATAAGCTTCACTTTAAGAAACAGCAAAGAAAGATCGCAAGGGACAATACAACGGTTATCGAAAGCACCGGATTTGTATACAAGTCCCTGATACTTACTATAGTTCCCGTTGTCATCAGCTCAACTGTTAACAACATCTCCAATTTCCTTGATCAGTTCATTCATAACAGGATCATGGTGGAGAAGGGACTTGAAGCCATCAAGTCCGTAAACTGGGGTATTTACTCCGGTAAATATCTTGTACTCATAAACGTGCCCATCGCAATGGCAAATGCAATGGGAGCCTCCAGCGTACCCACATTGTCCGGCGTCATGAGAAACAAAGAGTACGGTGAGGCAAGAAGAAAGATCGGAAGCATCATAAGAGTAACGATGGCGGTTTCGATCCCCTGTGCTTTGGGAATGGCCATACTTGCTCCCGAGATCATGTACCTTTTGTTCTCCACCACCAATGAGACAGGACCGTTGCTCTTAAGGATAGGAGCCTTGGGAATCGTTCTTTTCTCTTTATCAACGCTGACAAACGGTATCCTTCAGGGTATGAGCAAATTAAGCAAGCCCATTACACACGCACTCATTGCCCTTGTTGTTCATGTAACGGTTCTTGTATGTCTGCTTAAGTTTACAGACTGGAACATTTATGCCGTTGCTTTTTCAAACAATATCTTTTCTGCCATCATGGTGGTCCTTAATATCTATTCCATATCCAAGACCATCAACTACAGGCAGGAATTTAAAAAGACTTTTATCACCCCTTCTTTATGTGCGGCTGTCATGGGTCTTGTGATCTTTTTGTTAAACAGGATATTCACAAAGGGCGGATACCACAGGCTTCTCATAATACTTGAGATCATCATCGGAGCCTTTGTATACTTCATCGCAATGATCCTGTTAAAGGGTCTTACGGCAGAAGAAATGGAGAGATTCCCCGGCGGCGGTAAGCTTGTAAGGATCCTTGACCGTTTTCACCTGATCTGACGGAGGCATGAATGAACAGAGTTTGTGTTGTGGGTGCAGGAGCTTCGGGTATGATGGCTGCCATGTATGCGGCCAGAAACGGTGCATACGTTACCCTGTTTGAAGTAAACGATGAAACCGGGAAGAAGATACTTCGCACCGGAAACGGAAAGTGCAATTTTTCAAATACAAATATGTCTTTTGAATATTACAATGCCGATTCTCCCGAGTTTGTTAAAAAGGCTTTGGAAAGATTCGGTTTTGACGATCTGATGCTTTGTTTTTCAAGGCTGGGACTTCTTATCCGCGAAAAGGGCGGATATCTTTATCCCTACTGTGAACAGGCAAGGGCCGTAAGGGATGTCTGTGAAGCGGAACTTCGTTCCTTATGCGTAAAGATTCGGACAAACTCCTATGTCAACTGTATCGTAAGGGACGAAGAGGGCGGATTTCTGATCTCGGTTGAAGGTCAGAAGGAACGTGAGCATTTCGATAAAGTTATCCTTGCCTGCGGCGGAAAGGCAGGTCTTTTAAAGAAGGACCGTCAGAACGGCTATGACCTTTTAAAAACCCTTGGAGTGACCTGTACAAAGCTTGAACCGGGTCTTACAAAGCTTGACTGTCAGGAGGGCTTTCTAAAGGCATTAAACGGTGTCAGATGCGAGGCAAATGTAAGTCTTATATATGATAACGAAAATATCGGTTCCGAGAGCGGAGAGGTACTTTTCAGAGAAAACGGAGTTTCCGGAATATGTATCTTTAACTTAAGCAGCTACTGTATGAACAAAGACATTGCTGCGGGAAGGATAAAGCTTTCCCTTGATCTGCTTCCCGGATTTGACGAGGAATCCCTTACGAATTTCCTTAATATGCGCTTTCTTGTCAATTCGGACAAAACTGTTTTTGATTTCTGCAAAGGACTGTTTGCCGATGCTTTAAACGATCTTATGATAAAACAAAGCGACCTCGATCCGAATGCCGAGATCTCAAAGGTGGGTCGTGAAAGGATCCTGGAAGCGATCCTTAAAATGAAAGACGTGACCCTTTTTGTTACCGGCAAGGCCGGCTTTGAAAGCGCACAGGTCACATTGGGCGGAGTAAATACATCGGATCTTACCGAATTCATGGAGGTGAAAAAGATCCCGGGTCTCTTTGTTGTGGGGGAACTTGTAAACACGGACGGTCCCTGCGGAGGTTATAATCTCCAGTGGGCATTTACCTCCGGTGCCATAGCGGGAGAACACGCATGTTATTAGTCAATCAGATCAAATTAAGACCGGGCTACGGTGAAGAAGAATTAAAGAAAAAGCTTGCATCCGCAATGCACATCTTTGAAGACGAGATAATCGACTTCAAGGTTGAGAAGCTCTCCGTTGATGCAAGAAAGAAGCCCGACATTTTCTTTATCCTGTCCGTATCATGTAATGTGAAACATGAAAAAGCGGTTTTAAAGCGGATAACAAACGGTTCGGTAACCGTTTTTGAGCCTGTTAAGTATGCTTTTGAGATCACCGGTAACCGGAAACTTAAGAACCGGCCCGTTGTAGTCGGTGCCGGCCCCGCCGGTCTTTTCTGCGCTTATTACCTTGCGTTGGCAGGGTATGCCCCCATAGTCTTTGAAAGAGGCTATGACATCGATTCAAGGACAAAGGATGTGGCAAAATTCTGGGAAACCGGAAAGCTTAATCCAAATTCCAACGTTCAGTTCGGCGAAGGAGGAGCGGGTGCTTTTTCCGACGGCAAGTTAAATACACTTGTAAAGGATAAATGCGGCCGGAACAGGGCAGTCCTTGAGCTGTTTGTAAAAAACGGAGCAAGCGAAGATATACTTATCGAAAGCAAGCCACATATCGGCACGGATGTTCTGGTAAATGTTGTCCGTAACATGCGTGAAGAGATCAAAAGCATGGGCGGAGAATTCCGTTTTAATGCGGAAGTAACCGATATTGAGATCAAAGACGGCAAAGTTTTTGGAATAACCGTCAACGGTCTTATAAAGGTAGAATGCGAAGCAGTGGTGCTTGCCATAGGTCACAGTGCCAGAAATACATTTGAAATGCTTTGCGAAAAAGGCATATCGATGCATCAGAAAGAATTTGCCGTGGGACTCAGGGTCGAACATCCTCAGTCAATGATAAACAGCGCAATGTACGGTCCCGACGAAAGCATTTGGGAGGATCTTCCCGTTGCTCCCTATAAGCTGACTTATCAAAGCAGTCTGGGACGGGGTGTTTATTCTTTTTGCATGTGTCCCGGCGGATATGTGGTTAACGCCTCCTCCGAGCCAAACAGGACCTGCGTAAACGGCATGAGCTATAAAGACAGAGGCGGAAAGCATGCAAACTCAGCGATCATCGTCACCGTAAGCTCGAAGGATTTTAAAGACGATCATCCCCTTGCGGGAGTAAGGTTCCAAAGGTCTTTGGAAGAGAAGGCATATTCTCTGGGAAAAGGAAAGATCCCTGTTGAATTCTACGGTGATTTCAAACGTGAGGTAGAGACCGGGCTTACGGATATGACGGACATTGCCCCGGAAACGGTCTTAAGCAATCAGCCGGAATGTAAGGGTGCATTTTGTTTTGCACCGGTTTCCGAAATACTGCCCGACGAGATCAACCGGGCCTTTGTTGAAGGAATGGAGGCTTTTGGCAGCGTGATCCCGGGCTTTAACAATGAAGATGCGATCTTAAGCGGCGTGGAAAGCAGAACTTCATCTCCCGTAAGGATCACAAGAAACGAATTTTTTGAAAGTGAAAACACCGTCGGCCTTTACCCCTGCGGTGAAGGAGCCGGCTACGCGGGGGGCATCATGAGCGCAGCCATGGACGGCATGAAAGTATTTGAAGCGATAATCGGCAAGTATTGCATTTAGGAGAGGTTTTCATGGGAAAGAATGAGATAAGAAAAGAAATGATCATGGAGCGCGAAGCACTGACTCAGGATAAATGGTCAGCCATGTCCCGGGATATAGAAAGAAAGATCTTAAAAAGCGCCGCCTTCAGGGAAGCTGACTGCATTCTTCTTTATGCGGATTTTCGTAATGAAGTGGAGACCGCATACATCATAGAGACCGCTTTGGTCGAAGGAAAGAAGATATACCTTCCCAAGGTCCTTGACGCCAGCGGAAACAACGGAATGGACTTTTATCGCATAGATTCCACCTATGAGCTTGTTGACGGCTATTATGGCATAAACGAGCCCGTAGCGGGTGCTGACCGCCTCTTTTTATATGAAGAACACAAGGAGGAAAAGATCCTTATGTTCGTTCCCGGAGTTGCCTTCGATAAAAGCGGAGGACGTTTAGGTTACGGAAAGGGCTATTACGACACCTATTTAAGTGATAAGCCCACGATCTTAACCTGCGGTCTTGCCTTCGATCTTCAGGTAGTAGACTCACTTCCTCTGGAAGACTATGACATACGTCTGGATCATGTCATCACCGAATCCACCTCAGAGGATGAGATAGCCAAATTTGTTTATAAAGTGTAAGTATAAGGAAATACAGATGTTAAATAACGACGAAATATTACAGCTTCAGTATGTTGAGAAGCTTAAGACCATAATCGAGGAAAAAGAAAAAGCCCTGGGAAGAAAGATGACCTGTCAGGTTACCACCTTCGGCTGTCAGATGAACGCAAGGGATTCCGAAAAACTGCTTGGAATCCTTAAAAAGGCCGGATTCGTTGAGACGGAATCAGACGATGCGGACTTCGTCATCTATAACACATGTACCGTGAGAGACAATGCAAACCAGCGTCTCTACGGCCGTCTCGGAGCCTTAAAGCCCTATAAAAAGAAAAATCCCAATATGAAGATCGGTCTCTGCGGTTGTATGATGCAGGAACCCACAGTTATCGAAAAGATAAAGAACAGTTACGGTTTTGTGGATCTGATATTCGGAACCCACAATGTTTTTTGTTTTGCCGAACTTTTATGCCGTATGTATGAATCCGACAGCAGGATCATCGATATATGGGAAAAGACAGACAAGATCGTCGAAGCCCTTCCTATCGACAGAAAGTACAGTTTCAAATCCGGCATCAATATCATGTTCGGATGTAACAATTTCTGTACATACTGTATCGTACCGTATGTACGCGGCCGTGAAAGGAGCAGAAACCCCGAGGATATCATTGCCGAGATCAAAGGCCTTGTAGATGACGGAGTTGTTGAGATAATGCTTCTCGGTCAGAATGTAAATTCCTACGGAAAGAATCTTGAAGATCCCATCTCTTTTGCGGAGCTTTTAAGACGCATAGAGAAGATCGAAGGGCTTGAGCGTATCCGTTTCATGACTTCCCATCCCAAGGATCTTTCGGATGAACTCATAGATGTGATGGCCTCTTCAAAGAAGATCTGCGATCACATACATCTCCCTTTACAGAGCGGATCTTCCCGCATCTTAAAGAAGATGAACCGCTGTTACGACAAGGAGCAGTATCTTGCACTTGTGGAACGTATCAGGGCTAAGATCCCGGATATCTCCATTACAACGGATATACTTATGGCTTTCCCCGGTGAGACCGACGAAGATGTGGAAGAGACCGTTGATGTGATAAGAAAGGTTAAATTTGACAATGCCTTTACCTTTATTTATTCAAAGCGTACCGGTACTCCCGCAGCGTCGATGCCCGATCAGCTGGATGAAGGAACAATGCAGCGGCATTTCGATGTTGTATTGAAAGAGGTTCAGGAAAGCGCAAGGGAAAGGCTTAAAAGATTTGAGGGACGCACCGTTCCCGTATTGTTTGAAGAAGTAAACGATCACGATCCCGAATATATCGACGCAAGAATGACCTCAAACACGGTCGTTCATGTCAAGGCTCCCTCTTCATGTATCGGAAAGATCATGAATGTGAAGCTTACGGAGTTCCACGGTTTTTACTATACCGGAGAGATCGTATAAAGTTTTGTTTTTAGATATCAATAAATCGTTCTCGATTTGGAAATGGGGCAGAAAATGGCTGAATTTACGCCAATGATGCAGCAATACCTTGAAACAAAGAAGGAATATGAAAACTGCATCTTATTTTACAGACTGGGCGACTTCTATGAAATGTTCTTTGAAGACGCCGAGATAGCATCAAAAGAATTGGAACTTACATTAACGGGTAAATCCTGCGGACAGGAAGAACGCGCACCAATGTGCGGCATTCCCTATCATGCGGTGGATACCTATCTTAACCGTCTTGTAAACAAGGGCTACAGGGTAGCGATCTGTGAGCAGGTGGAAGATCCCAAACTGGCAAAGGGCCTTGTGAAACGTGAAGTAACAAGGATAGTCTCCAGAGGAACAAATCTCGATACACAATCCATGGAAGCATCGGAAAACAATTATCTCATGTGTATCGTATATCTTGAAAACGGAACCGGTATCAGTGTCTGCGACATTACTACCGGTGACTTTTATGTAACGGAAGTAAAGGATATCCGGGGCATAAACGACGAGATCAACAAATATTCTCCCAAGGAGATAATCTGTAACGATGCGTTCCTTATGTCGGATTTTCCCTTTGATGCGCTTAAAGCAAGAAGCGACCTTTCCTACGAAGCCATCCCCCCTCATCATTTTGATGAAAGGGAGACCTTAAAAGCCCTTAAGAATCATTTTAAGGTAAATTCCGTTGAAGGACTCGGTCTTCTTGACTACCATGAAGCGACAATTGCCGCAGGCGCTGTGCTTTCTTACCTTTTCGAAACCCAGAAATGCAATCTTTCGAACATAACAAACATCAATATATATGACACTTCCGCCTTCATGCATCTTGATGCTTCCACAAGAAGAAACCTCGAGCTTACCGAGACCATGCGTGAAAAGCAGAAGAGAGGATCCCTTTTATGGGTCCTTGACAAAACAAAGACCGCAATGGGCGGAAGACTGTTAAGAAGCTGCATCGAACAGCCCCTTCTTTCCATGGAGGAAATGAACCGTCGTCTCGACATAGTGGAAGAACTGGGTCGAAATAACGTATACAGAGATGAGATGCGTGAGTATCTTCAGGGTGTTTATGACCTTGAAAGACTTTTGGGAAGGATATCCTATAAGACCGCAAACGCAAGGGATCTTATTGCATTTAAGAATTCCCTTTTTCTTCTTCCTCACATAAAGACCATATTAAAGGAATTCGATTCGGACCTGGCTGTTGAGATATGTAATGAACTGGATCCTTTGTCGGATATCTATTCCATGATAGATGAAGCCATCATTGAGGAACCGCCCCTTACCCTTAAAGAGGGAGGCATCATCAAAGACGGTTTCAGGGAAGATGTCGATAATTTCAGAAAGGCCAAGACCGACGGTAAGGGCTGGCTTCTTGAACTGGAAGCAAAGGACCGTGAACGCACGGGAATTAAGAATCTTAAGATCAAATACAACAAGGTCTTCGGATACTATTACGAGGTAACAAATTCCTTCCTTGATCTGGTTCCCGAGGACTATATCAGAAAGCAGACCCTTGTGGGAGCGGAGAGATATACCACTCCCGAACTTAAGGAAATGGAAGACACCATCCTAAATGCCGAGGACAAGCTTAACGGACTGGAATACGAGATATTCTGCAATATCAGGGATACCATCGCCGCAAAGGTGGACCGGATATACAAAACAAGCAAAGCCATTGCTAAGCTCGATATGTATACATCCCTTTCCTATGTTGCGGAAAAGAACCATTATGTGCGTCCGAAGCTTAATGACAAGGGCGAGATAAAGATAAGCGAAGGCCGTCATCCCGTTGTTGAGATGCTGATGGACGGAGGTCTGTTCATTCCAAACAACACTCATCTTGACAGCAGCAAGAACCTTATCGCAATAATCACCGGACCCAACATGGCGGGTAAATCCACATATATGAGACAGGTGGCTCTTATTGTTCTTATGGCTCAGATAGGCTCCTTTGTTCCGGCAAAAGAAGCAAATATCGGAATCGTGGACAGACTCTTTACGAGAGTGGGGGCTTCCGACGATCTTGCCAGCGGACAAAGTACTTTTATGGTGGAAATGAACGAGGTGGCAAACATATTAAGAAATGCCACTTCAAAGAGTCTTCTCATTCTGGATGAGATAGGCCGCGGAACTTCCACCTTTGACGGTCTGAGCATAGCCTGGGCTGTGATAGAGCATATAAGCAATCGTAAGATACTCGGTGCAAAGACTCTGTTCGCAACACATTACCACGAGCTTACGGAACTTGAAGGCAAGATGAGCAATGTGAACAACTATTGCATCGCCGTAAAGGAAAACGGTGACGACATTGTCTTTTTACGTAAGATCATAAAAGGCGGTGCCGACAGAAGCTACGGAATTCAGGTCGCAAGGCTTGCGGGAATTCCGGAGATAGTGTTAAATCGCGCAAAAGAGATAGCCGATCAGATTTCTGACAATGATATCACCGAAAAGATCCAGAGCATTCAGGTCAATATAAAGAACGATGAAAAGGTATCGAAAAAACAGTCGGAAGATGAAGATGTGAACCAGATGTCACTTTTTGATACAGTGACCGATGCGGACATAATCGACGAACTTTTGTCACTGGATCTGACAAACATGACACCTCTTGACGCACTTAACAATCTGTCAAGACTTCAGAACAAACTCATCAACCGCTGGTAAGAGAGGAATAATATGAATCCCATTCGTTTGCTTGATTCGGAAACAATTGACAAGATCGCCGCAGGCGAGGTGGTGGAACGCCCCGCAAACGTTGTCAAAGAACTGACGGAGAATTCCATTGACGGTCATGCCACCATCATAAATGTTGAGATCAAAAACGGCGGGATTGACCTCATCAGAGTTACGGATAACGGTTACGGTATTGAAAACAATCAGGTCAAGACAGCATTCTTAAGACATGCCACAAGCAAGCTTACCACCATCACCGATCTTGACAGTCTTGTTTCCCTCGGTTTCAGAGGCGAAGCCCTTTCAAGCATAAGTGCCGTTTCAATGACTGAGATGATCACCAAGACCGAGGACGCGCTTCTCGGAACCCATATTTCCATCGAAGGCGGTAAGATAACCGAATTTGCGGAAGTGGGTGCGCCCAAGGGTACCACCGTTATAGTAAGACAGCTCTTTTACAACACCCCCGCAAGAAGAAAATTCCTAAAAAGTCCCCAGTCCGAAGCCGCAAGGGTAGAAGAAGTGGTGGAACGTATCGCCATAAGTCATCCCGAGATCTCTTTTTCCTTTACCGTAAACGGGAAGACAAAATTTACCACCAGCGGAAACGGTTCGGTTAAGGATGTTATATACAGAGTCTACGGACGTGAGATCTATGAAAGACTGTTGGACATAGACCACACCTGGGGAGACAACCACATCTACGGATATGTTGCAAGGCCGGAATATAATCTGGGAACCAGGGAACTGGAGATCTTTCTTGTAAACAAAAGGCTTGTTTCCTCAAAGGAACTGTCCGTTTCCGTTGAGAACGGCTATCACGGATTTCTGATGCAACACCGTTTTCCCTTCTGTGTTGTTTTTATAGATACGGATCCAGCCACCCTTGATGTCAATGTACATCCCCAGAAAGCGGAAATAAGATTTTCGGAGATCGCGGATGTCTCAAAGGAGATTGCAGAAACCGTTGCGGATGCGCTTCATGAGCCTGA
>JAEEIN010000097.1 GCA_016281385.1 Lachnospiraceae bacterium
GACGGAAAGATCTCATGCTCAACAATGAAGATCTTTAACGGAACGGAGTTTGTGACTTCCTGTTACAACATAACGTATACAAAGGGCAAGCTTGTGATCAATAAGCTTCCCATCACCGTGACGGCAAAGGATCAGAACATAACCTACGGGGATCTTATCTCTTCTGAACCCGGCGATGTGACGGTTACGGGAACAAAGTTTAACAGCAGTTTTGTTCTTACTTCCGTATCTTTGGCGACTTCCCTGGAAACTGCGGGAGTGGGAACGGTTACTCCCGAGAAGGTGACCATTCACAGACGCGGAACGATGACTGATGTTACGAAGTACTTTGACATCACTTATGTTGCCGGAAGACTTGAAATTGCAAAGGCAAAAGCGGAACCCGGTAATGTTGAGATCACAAAGAGAATAGAGGTCGGCAGAGAATTTGAAGATACGGTCAATGTATATGAGCTGTTGCAGATTCCGAAGGATGCGGGTAATCTGATTATCGATGCAAACGTTGGCGACTACGCTTTTAACAGAACTACAGGCGAATTGAACGTAATGCGGATTTTTGGATCCGGGGAAACTACGGAGTATTCCGTAGAAATAGTATCTCAGAATTATGAAGATATGACCTTTAAATATACTCTTATCGCTGCTGAGTGGTATACGTTACATCTCTATGCCAATGGCGGAGAGTTCCCTGATGGAGCAGAACAGGATTATCTCATCTTGTCCGGTGATACGCTCCCTGATGCCGATGAGCTGGGATTAAAGAAGATGTGGCACAGTTTTGAAGGCTGGTATACAGACCCTGATGGCGGAGAGAAAGTAGTCCTTGCAAATGCTGACAGACAGGAACTTTACGCTCACTGGAGCCGTAAATACAAAGTGGCTGATGTCACTTCCGATGTATCCGGAGGAGATGAAGTGCCCGCAGGAACAAGGGTTGAACTTAAAACCGCAACGGCCGGTGCAAAGATCTACTATACTCTCGACGGATCGACACCGAATGAGGATTCGAATCTTTATAATGATGCCATCGTTGTTACGGAACCGGTGACCATTAAGGCCTATGGGGTTAAGGATTTTTACGTTGACAGTGATGTGTTTACTCTGCCTGTAAATATCATTGATGAGGGCTGGGGAGATGTGGAGGATGCTGACAGACCGGCTGCTGTTGAGGATATTCCTTCGGGCCTCTGGACGGCAGGTGTTGAAACAAAGACCTACAACGGCAAGGCTCAGACTCAGGATGATTTAAGAGTATATTACGGAAAGAAGCTTCTTGTTGCGGGAGAAGATTATAAGGCTAAGTATTCAAGCAACACAAATAAAGGCGATGCCAAGATTACAATAACCGGAAAGGGCAATTATTCGGGAAAGGCTGAAGTGTACTTTGCTATCAATCCTGCGGATATTTCCCTTGCAGAGGCAGATGCATTATATATAAAGGCTTCTACGAAAGATCAGAAACCCTTACCCACAGTAACCTGCGGTGGACTTAAGTTAAAGGCTGACAGGGATTACACGGTTACATATGAGAACAAGGTAACCCATTCTGTTGATGCTTCGGTTAAAGATGCGGGAACTTATAAGATCATACTTACCGGTAAGGATAATTATACAGGAACTAAGGAAGTTGATCTTACGGTTACCGAATACATCCTTATGAGCAAGGTTAAGGTAAGCGGAATTGCTTCTTCTTACAACTATACCGGTGAGGAGATTGGACCGAAGCTTAAGTTCTTCGTTAAGTATGACGGAAAGGCGCTTGCGCTTACTCCCGAGGGAACCACAGAGATCGGAACTGACTGCTATTATCGCTTTGAAAACAATGTGGAACCGGGAACGGCGAAGCTTGTTATTACGGGAGCTGAGAATACTACAAAGACCAAGGTGTTCGTGGGTGAGAAGACCGTTACCTTCAAGATCAAGGGCTACCGTGCAATGTCAAAGGTTAAGATCACCTATAATGATGAGACACCTTATGCATGCACCGGTGCAGAGATAACGCCTGACTTTACCCTTAAGTTCAATTCGGATGTACTTGTTGCGGGCACCGATTTCACATATACCGTTTCCGATAATGTGAAGCCCGGAAATATCAGGATCGTCTGCAAGGGTAAAGGAAAATATACGGGTTCAAAGACCTTTAAGGTGGCTCTTACGGCGAAGTCGATCTCAAAGGCTACGCTTTCGGACTTTGTAAGCTCCTATGTATATACCGGCAGTGCCATCGAGCAGGATGCGGCGACATTGGAGATCGGAGATGACGTTCTTGTTAAGGATGTGGATTACACCGTTACCTACAAGTCAAATACCAAGGTGGGTACCGCAAACGTCACATTTACGGGTATCAACGAGTATACAGGAACCATAAAGAAGAAATTCAAGATAACAAAATACAATATCCTGACAGGCGGCGGAGCCCTTACCTTAAATTATGACAGGAAGGTTCCTTATCAGAAGAACGGCGCAAAGCCTTCGGTTACACTTACCTACAACGGAATTGAGCTGATCGCCGGAAAGGATTATTCGGTTTCTTATTCCAAAAACAAGGAGATCGGAAACAGGAAAAATCTTCCGACACTCACCATAACGGGAAAAGGAAACTTTACAGGTTCCATAAAGAGAAACTTCACGATCACAAAGGCAGACATTTCGGCAGTGACCATGACTGCGGCCGATAAGACCTATTCCGCTAAAGCCGGCAAGTATATGTCAACGCCGGTGCTTAAAGACACCAACGGTGCAAAGCTTAAGGCCGGAACCGATTATGAGAAGAATCTTGTCTACACCTATGGCGAGGATGTGATCGTATTGGTTGATGAAGATCCTGCCTATAGGGTGGAAGGTGAAGAGATTGACTGCGAGGATATCATACCTTACGGAACGAAGATCGTTGTTACTGCCATCGGAAAGGGCAAGTACACGGGAGAAATCTCGACTTCTTACACGATCGTAAAGGCTTCGATATCAAAGGCAAGAGCAACCGTCGCCGCTCAAACCTATACAGGCAAGGCAGTTACTCCCGGAAAGTCGGAAATCGACGTCGTAGTCGGCGGTGTGAAGCTTGATCCCGAAGACTACGAGATAACGGGTTATTCGGATAATATCAAGAAAGGTAACGGATATGTTTACATCCGCGGAGTCGGTAATTACACGGGAAATCTGAAGATAAAGTTTAAGATAGGTGCAAGATTATTCTAAAAGAATGAAAGGGAGATCGTTTATCGATCTCCCTTTTGTATTAAGCAAATATCTTTTTTACGTTTTCGTAGCTCTTTACATCGCCGATATCATAGCGTTTGCCGGGCATTATGTAGGCGTGCATTGGCGTTTTTCTGCTAAGCCATGCGGCGAAGCTTCCGGGAGCGTCGGCGTTGCAACCGTCTTCAAGGGCTTCTTCAATGCGTGACAGATCTTCTTTCCTGTAGCAATAGAAAGGAGGCACGGCAAGATTGCCTTTAGGCTCTGCGGGCTTTTCCTCATAAGAGGTTATGTGAGAATCGTCATCAATTGTTATGATGGCGGTTTTTTGTTGTTTCGCAAGCTCGTTCTCAACGTGGCACATAACACAGGAAGTGCCCTTCTCATTAAAGAGATCAATGAAGCCGGAAAGAGAAAAATCAAGGAGATTGTCTCCGGCCATGATCAGGGTGTCTTCATCCACCGATGCTTCCTTTACCGCAAAAAGAATGTCCCTTACGGCTCCGAGCCTTGTTTCGTTGGTGGAAGTGCCGTCGTCCACAACGGTGATCTTCGAAGACTTCTTTGCTGCCCAGTCGGAAAAGATGTGGGCAAATTTGTGATTGGAGATAACCACATATTCGGCAATGTCCGTTGTTTTTTCAAGGTCATCAATGAGATGATCAAGAATTGGCTTTCCCGCAACCTCAAGAAGAGGCTTCGGAAAGTTCTCTGTCAGGGGATAAAGCCTTGTGGCATAGCCTGCGGCGAGTATTATACATTTCATGAGTTCATTTCGTTTACGCCGTCTGCAGAATCGCAGAAGTACAGCGCAAATTTCCCTTCTAATGCGGGGAAAGACTTTAAGTATTCTTTTTCCACATTGTATTTGATACGGTCTTCTTCGGCAGGGTCGATCAATGCCATGCAGCAGCCTTTAAAGCCGGCTCCTGAGAATCGGCCGCCGTAGATGCCGGGTGTGTCACGCATGATGTCGTAGAGCCTTATAAGCTCGGGACAGCCGCATTCGTAGTTAAGCACCGATGATTTGCCGCTTTCGAAAACGAGACGTCCGTAACGTTCAAGATCCCCTGCTCTCCAGGTCTCGGCGCCTTCCTCGGCACGTTTGAACTCTGCAAAGTAGTGATCTGCGCGGCGCTTCCAGTTTTCGGGAAGAAGATCCCGGTATTTAAGATAAATATCCTGGGGAACGTCCCTTAACCTTGTCTCGGCGAAGGAGGAATACTCCATTCCCGCATGGGCAAGCAGTGCATAGGCAGCAGACTTGCACTCATCCTGACGGAGATTGTATTTACTGTTGGCAAGGCTTCTTTCAAGGCCGGAAAACAGTATCGCTATCTTATAATC
>JAEEIN010000098.1 GCA_016281385.1 Lachnospiraceae bacterium
TCTGTGCATAACACCTCTCCCGCGGGTCTATTCTCCGTCAAAGCTCATTGTCAGAGCCGTTGCAGTGTCATTGATGATAAGGTTGATAACGGGCGATGCCTCGTCGCCTTCCTTGGAGAAGCTTAAGTCATCGTTACCCTGGCAGTTGACGGTCACACCCGCCGGCAGCTGAATCTCTATCTTCGAAAGATACGAAGTGATATCAATTGTCATATGATCGCCTTCCGGCTTCGGAACCTTGATCTTCACAAATCCGCAGAAATACAGCAGATATGCGTTGCGGGTATCGGCTTTGATCTCATCGGTGCCCTTCTGAAACACCGTTGCCTGCATGTGGTTGTTTCCCTCAGGATCATTTTTGATCTTCTTTGAGGTCTTAACCCCGAAGTGAGCCACAATTCCCACCATCGCAGCAACAAAACTTCCCGCCACCGCGCCAAATATCTTCAGTCCCGTAAGAAGCGGGCTTTTTTTCTTCTCGTCATTCATTTGATAACCTCCTTTGCGTGCAAAATCCACCATGTACCGATAAGTGTTTTATTCATTCTCGATAATGATATTTTATCACGTTAACAAAGAAAAAAGAAGGGTATTCATGATCATTGAACACCCTTTGCGTTACTATTCGGTTCTTTCTACGTAGAATTCTGCGCCATCGTCGAGACGGATGGCAGCCAGGCGACCGCCGTTAAAGCAGGCACCGCAATCTATGGCTATGTGGTTGTTCTTATGAAAAATGCGACCGGGGTTATCGTTTCCCTTGATCATCTGGGTGGGAGTGTGACCGGTGATCACGGTTACGTCCTCAAAGTATTGAGTATCGTAATCTGCGTGCTTCCAGACCAGGTCGTGTAACGAATAGTCTTCGATGTCCTTTTCGGGCGAGAAGTTGCTAAGCCCTCCGTGAACAAGAAGATACTCTGTATCCCCCACTGACAGTTCCTCGTAGATGGAGAAGTCCCTGATGAAATCAACGATTTCCTGTCGATCCTCGGTGCTAAGTTTGCCGTATTCCTTAAGGGTTGTTGCTCCGCCGTTATGCTCAAGCCAAAGAGAAACGTTATCCAGCGTTTCCTGCGTGATCTCCGCCAATGCACCCTCGGTGATCTCGGTGTTCACGAATTCGAAGGCTTCAAGGGCCATCAGTTCGTGGTTGCCAACCATGGGGATGACATTGGGCATGGTCATGACCTTCTGAAGGACCTTTATGGGGTGCGGTCCACGGTCAACCAGGTCGCCCAAAATATACAGTTCGTCGGTTTCTTTCAGCGCTATCTTATCAAGCATCTTCAGAAACATGTCATATTCGCCATGAATATCGCTTAATACATAAGTGGCCATTATTTACCTCATTTTTGTTTTTCTACATCGGACATCAACCCAAAACGTACTTTTTATGAAATTCCAGCCAGTTTTCTTTTTCCTTAAGGACGTCAAAATCGCCAAGGGACTGAAGCAGTTTGTATATGGCAAGGGCCCTGGCCTGGCAGTTGATGGATTTTGCAGGATTAAACTCTATGTCAGTGAACCATGTGTAGGCGGAGAGATCAAGGTCCTGACCATATTTCTCAACCAGAGCGGACACATAAATGTAATCATAAAAGGCCGTCTTGGGAGTCAGGGGCCATTCAACACCGTCCCAGATAAAGCTTTCAAGGCCATTGTGCATATAATACTTTACAGCTTC
Source organism: Lachnospiraceae bacterium (assembly GCA_016281385.1). Classification (GTDB taxonomy): domain Bacteria; phylum Bacillota; class Clostridia; order Lachnospirales; family Lachnospiraceae; genus UBA1258. Next base: position 1,688 of record JAEEIN010000098.1, read on the forward strand.
TTTGGCTTCTTTCGGCGGTATTTCAAGGAGTTGGGGTAAAGTGCCCACTCCGGAAAAGTTCTTTGATGACTGGAAAATATTTTCAAGATAATAACCCTTATACTTAAGATTGAAAGCGCTCAGGACTACACCAAGCTCCTCCCTTCCCTTTGAAGAAACTTCAAGCACGGTTTCACCGGTGGCTGCTTTTATGGATTCATGCAGAGAATCGGCGTTTTTCCTTTTCTGCGAAATGTTTAAGCCACTGATCCACTTAAAATCAAAATCCCGCCTTACAACCTTATTATCTTTAACGCTCCATGCCGGTCTGACTGCCATTTTCAATTCTCCTTTCAAAGCGGTTATCAGGTTCTATGTCCATTATAATACAAAGTGGGATGTACAGAAAACTGCACATCCCGGTCCCGATCAGTCAAAATCATCCAGAATAAAGCTCATTCCCGGATCCGGCTCTTCGATTATCTTCTTTACCAGCGGAACAAGAACCTGCTCAATATCCGACGTTTCCAGCCTGTGACCGCCCTCGAATCTGTATGCATGGTTCGGCAGATACCACTTGCAGAAATCTTCATAGTGACTGACGGTATCATCTTTGTCGCCAAACAGGGCATAAGTCGAATTTAGTTCGTTGATATCCAGTTTGTCCGGATTTCGCATATCTTTGTTTTTATAAATCTGTTGGCGGATTTCCCTCAGTTCCTCCACATACGCGTCATCCACGGTATAATGCGTTGCGCCGTCGGATCTTGCGCAAAAGAACTCGTGGGTTCCGTACCCCACGGCCGTTGCGATATCCTCATCCGCAAACATTGCCGGATTAACAAGAAGCCGCTTATGAAGCCACATGGTCTGGGCATAAAATCCCCCAAGTGATGTGCCGATCACAAGGTCAAACTCTTCATCAAGGAAATTCTTCCTTATGAACTCAACCGCCTCCCTCGGCCGCGCCGGAATCTCCGGATTTATGATCTCCGCCTCCGGCAACAATCTTTTCAATTCTCTCGGTGTCCGGCTGTCGACTCCCGAGCCGATGCCGTGAAGATAAAGGATTTTCATTGAGGTTTACTCCCGGTTAAAACGTCATTTCATTAAACTGATCTATTATTTCTATGAATTCATTGGGCAACCTGTTTAGGCACTCCTGTTTAAACGATTCGGGTACACCAAAGAATGCTTCTGCCAGCGCGCCGGTAATACAAGTCAAAGTATCGCAGTCTCCGCCTAACGATACAGCGTTACGAATGGAATCTTCAAAGTCTGTCCCCTCAAAAAATGCTGTCATCGCCTCAGGCACCGTCTCCTGACAGCTTTCAACATGGTGATAAGAAGGACGTATCTCATCGCAGGTGCGAGAAAGGTCATAACCAAATTCGTCGATGATATATTGTTTTACCATGTCCTTGCTTTGTCCATTGCGAAGCAGATATATCGCCGCAGCAACCGACTCCGCCCCCTTGATCCCTTCCGGATGATTATGCGTAACCTCCGCCGACCACCGTGCAACTTCACGTGTCCGCTCCAATGAGTCAAAGCACCAACCTATGGCCGACACTCTCATAGCAGAACCATTTCCCCAGCTGCCATAAGGTTGAGGGTCACTTTCACATAACCATTGTGAAAACCTTCCCCCATACTCTCCCTGGGCATAGTTATTGCCTATGTCCTGCATCTCGAGAACGAATTCCCTTTTCATGGTCGCTTCATCCGCAAATACTCCCACCATCATGATGGCTTTTGCAATGGCAATTGTCATTGCAGTATCGTCGGTATATCGTATCCATTTTCTCTTGTTGAATAACTCAAAATCTTTGCTTTTGTCACCTTGATCAAATTCATAAGGCGATCCTATCATGTCTCCCAAAATAGCTCCGTACATACAAAATTCTCCTTTAATCCCAACCACTTATATCACTATTGTTTTACTCTTAAATGTATTATTTTCTCAAGTTCCTGCAGCCTTCTGAGAATATCCTCGAATTTTGGATAATCCCCATAAATCATTGCGCGCATTACCCCATAATCTGCCTCAAGCCTTTTGATGCTGTGTTCCGGTGGCATAAGTTTTAATGAATCCATCCTGGCAAGTTCATACCTCGCCCAGTTTCTCGGATAAAACTTTCTTTTGAATTCCGCGACTTGGGTCAATAAATCAGCTTGCTCTAAGGCCTTATCAAGCACCTCGGTACCGGCCATGCAGTATAGATCATAATAATGTCTGGAATATCGATTCGGTATTATGGAGTTTTCCGGTATATGCGCCTCCTGATGAAGGATAGTTGCTTTCTCCCAAAATGTACGCTCAGCAGTCGTCGTTAATATTCCTGTATCCTTCTTTTCAAACACGTCAGGGTACTTCTCTGCCATATAGGAACTGATGTTGACCAATTTCGTAGGTGTCCATGCTGCCATAGCTCCGATTTCAAGCCTTATCTCGTTTAAAATGGCATTGTCTGAAAAAGCATTCGGATACTTCCAATGAACCGTACCTGCATCTTCTTCTGTGATAAAAGCATCAACGAACGTGCCCAGTTTCTTTTCCATATCAGCCTTAAATACCGGTAAAAAATCGTCATGTAAAAAAGCAAACAAACGTGTCCGTGAATCTTCTAAAAACTTTAATTGTCTTGTATTTGAACGTTCTTCCCAAGGCTCGTCTTTTTTGTAACCGAGCACACGCCAGTCCAAAATCAAATCGATATCTTCCGAAAAACGCTCAATTAATCCGTATGCTTTTGAAAGAGAGGTGCCTCCCTTAAACGCAAATGCACCTTTCCATTTACATTCATGAAACAGATAGTCCAGACAAAAACATACCCAGAAATCTTTCTCGACGATTGCTTCAGATATTTTCATTTTTGATGCAGTCGCGATGATCAGTTCCTGTCGCTCCTACATTGGTAATTTTGCTATCCTATTCATAAATTGCCTCTTCACAGATCATTTTGATCTTTTCATAAACCCATGATGTACAATGTTTTGTTTCCTGAATCATAATCGCTTTCTCTTCTTTCGAAAGAGAATCCGCTATCTTCCGAATAACGCTTTTATCGATTTCATCTTTTCCGAGAGCCTTCAGTGCTTGTATGATAAGAGCTGATTTCTTTGATACCTGAGTCAGTTCGGTATTCTTATTTGTATGCTTAAATACTATGGCAGTTCCATCATATTCATAGGTTTTATAAGGGCCATCGCTTAGAAATTCATAATTTGCCGGAACCTGTGTTGAAAGCCCCAGCATATTAAGGGCAGTTGCGCCGGTAGGGATGATAGTCCATCCAAAGCTTTGAGCCAGTGCTTCTGCAATATCTGCTATCCTTGGCGGTATGTTTTCACCAAGCAATTTGCTATACCTTGGTTTCATATATACACCACGCAGTACCTTGGCAACCTTACCATCTTCAGACAGGCGTTTTAATATCATATGAAGTGTTTTCGAATCCGTTATATCGGCAAAATCCGACATTCCAAACACTGTGCCATCATCGAAATATTCAAGTCTTTGCGATACTAGTTCGGTAAATTTTTGTTTACTCATGTGTGTCTCCTTTGTTGAAAATAGTATATACTTTTTTCAACATTTTTGCAACATAAAACGCGAAAACCCGACGCATTCTAAGCAGGTCTTTGTGGCATGTTTGCATAACACCGCAAAAAAACAGGACGTGCCGTTTCTGCACATCCTGCTTTTGGGTTATGACTCTTTTACGCTGCCGTGCCCATGGTTTCGGCTTTGATGCGCTGGATGTCGGAATAGAGAAGGGTCTCTTTTTCGATAAGGGCTTCGGTCAGTTTTTCGAGGAAGGGACGGTTTTTGAGGATTATGCCACGGGCGGTGGTGAGATAACGCTCGAGGGCTGCGCCGATGACGGGCTCAATTTTTGAAATATAATGTTCGGAGCGTTCGCCGTTAAAATCACCGTCGTCGAGCAATGACAGACCGCCGCAGCCTTCTTCGGAATAGTACCTGAAGAGAGCCCTGTAGGCGCGGTCGAGATCCCCGCTGCAGCCCTGGGCTACTCGGTCGGAGTAATACAGTTCCGTTGCTGCCTTTCCTGCGAGACATACCAGAATGCCGTCCTCGACTTCGATTTCCTTACATCTGTGGGTGAAGCCCGCATTGCCGTTGTATTCAACGACTCGGATGGAGACAAGTCCCACACTGCCTTCTTTAAGCGCTTCGCAGACAACGACGTGACCGGCTTCATGAAGGGCAGTCTTTCTGATTTCTTCTTTTGAACCCTTGGTGTAATCAGCAGGGGCGTGATACTGCATACTCAGAACAGCATTTACAAAATCGGACATCTCAATGCTGCTCTTGCGCAAATATCCCGCGCCTACAGCCGCCTCGTTAAGAACCGTTTCCAGTTCGGCACAGGAGCTGTATCTGAACATCTTTCCAAGGTCTTCAAGGTTTACGTCCGAAGCGGTTATTTTGTTCTTAAGATAATGCTTTATAATTTTCTCCGCGTCTTCTTCAGTGGGCACTTCAATCTCAATGGTCCGGTCAAAGCGGCCCACTCTCTTAAGAGATCCGGGAAGCTTATCGATGTTATTTACCGTAGCGATGACCAAAACATCATAGTTTTTAACCTCATCGATTCCGGCCTGAACAGCAACATACTCTTCAGCATCGCGATGGTGGCGGTCCTCGTTTGCAAATTTGTCCATGTCATCAAGAAAAACAATGGACGGTGCATTGTCCTTTGCTTCTTCAAAAGCATGGGTGATTTTGCCGATGAAGTCATCTGTGCCTCTGTTTCTTCTGATAACAAAAGTTTTGAGACCGCATTCCTTGATGAAGCACTTTGCCAAAAGGGTCTTTCCAAGTCCGGGATCACCGGAAAGAAGGATTCCCCTGGGAATCTGGGCACCAAGCCTCTTGTAGATTTCCGGATTCTTCACCATGTCGCAGACCTGAAGCAGGTCGTTTTTGATATTGTCATAACCTATTACTTTGTCAAACTCACTCATTTCATTTCCTCCTGTGATCAAAGGCTATCACTTCTCCGCCTTCGTGTCATTGAACTGTTGGTTTACAAGGACATCCTACAAAAGGTGTTGTACAAAAAACTGTACATACATTTTCAATCCCTCCTGTGTTTGACAGAATACAAAAAAGAGATGTACAGAAATCTGCACATCTCTTCTGCTTCTCCGTATTCAATTATCTCTTCAGCCTGAAGTAGATTCCGTATCTTTCTTTATATCTTCTGTAATGAGGAGCAAAAACAAGATCCGTGTTCTTAAGCTTGAGGCGAAGCTTTCCGTTTTCATCGACGCGCTCGAAATAAGAAGGAGCGTTTTTCTTGTAGTCGGGAATGTCGACGCCGCCGGGGAGGCGGATCTCGTCGCGGTCGGTGACTTTGTCCTTGGGGATGGTTACGTCGACGCCGGTGGTTGTGGTTTCCATTTTCTTTGTGCCAAGGTCGGCAGAAAGAACAACAGGGCCGTATTTGAAGGCCACGGCGGCGAGGTTATCCTTTAAACCGTAAGCGACGACAGTCTCCGGCATTGTTATGTCAACTTTAGTGCCATCCTTCAAACCCGCGGGCAATACTGCATATCCGCCGCTGATCTCGTAGTCGACGGGAGCTCCGTCAATCTTTATCTTTGCACCTTTGGCAAGCCAGTCAGGAAGTCGTAAGCAGAGTTTTCCGGGCAATGCACCCTTGACAGCATTTATTGTTATGTTAACCTTGTCTTTTTCCGGAAGCCCGGATTTAAGAGTCAGCTTCACTCCCAGCGCCTTGTTCTCAAGCACCGCGCTCTGATATAAGTTTACATAAATATCTTTGCCCTTCTTAAAGAATATGCTGTCACCAAGCTTGGTGAAGTTCTCCATGCCCGTGCCCACGCAGCACCAGAAATTGTCCCATCTGCGGCCGTAGGTCTTAAAATAGCCCGTCGCCATGGGCTGGAAGTATGTGGTCATTCCCGTCTCCGGATTCTGGGAAGCCAGGATCGAGTTATAATACGCATTCTCGTAATAGTCGGCATATTTCTTTTTACCGGTGATTTCAAAAAGTGTCCTTGAAAGCTTAAGCATGTTGTAAACATTGCAGGTCTCGTTGTTGCAGTTTGTTCTTTCTGCATCAAGAACATAGTCCACGCCAAAATGCTCCCACTCAGAATTTGCACCGGTAATGTATGTGTGGCGTTCAACGACCGTTTCCCAGAAAACCTCCGCGTAGGAAAGATACTTCTTCGCATCCACTTTTTTGCCCTTAATGACCTTCTTATCGCAGGTCACATAGCGGTTCAGTGCACCGATAAACTTAGGGATCGTTGTATTTGCGTGATGATTCGTAAGTACATTTTCGCCCTTTGTGAGCACCTTTTCATAAAAATCCTCTGCGTCAAAACAATGAGCCGCCAACGCATACTCATCCTTGCCCGTCAGGCTGTAAAGCTCGTACATGCAGTCGTTCATTCCGCCGAATTCCGTTCTTCTTACGGTCACCTGCATCTTTTCGCTCCACTTAAGGGCACGGTCGCATACCCAGTCGCCAACGCCCTTTGCAAGAACAAGGGCCGACTCAAGTCCGGTAAATTTGTATACATCGATAATGCCTGAAAGGATCTTGTGCATTGTGTACCACGGTACCCATGCCTGGGTGATGATGTCGCCCTTCATGGCTTCGATATTGTCAAACTGGATCTCAACGTTCTTTCTATCAAGGATCTGTGCTCCGAAAATGAAGCCCTTCTTCCCCTTGGAATTTGCCTGACACTCCAGAAGTCCGTCGATTATATATGTAAGCATGGACATTATGGTCTTCTTATCAGCCTTCGAAACACCGGGATTTGCATATGCCTGAGCCATAGCAGTCAGGTAATGCCCCATGGTATGTCCACCGATTAGCATCTGCTCCCAGCCTTCGTACCTCTTCTTTCCCCTCATGTCGATTCCGGCAGTATCCCTGAAGCCCGCCAGCAGCCTGTCCGCGTCAAATGCAGTGAGGTACGCGATCTCCTTCTCCAGCGCATTCACGCAGTATTCATCAGTAACCTTAACATCTTTTAGATCAAACGCTTTTAACTTTTTGCTCATATGTCCTCCAATTGCGAAACAATCTGTTTCATTATGACTTCATTATATATGCGGACAAAAACAAAAAGAATGGATATAAAGATATTTTGATGTATAAAACGGCAAATATGTGTTAAACTTATCCCGTAAACTTATGATTCTATCAGCAAAAGGGATTGATGAAACGGAATGAATATTTCACTTTCAATGAAAGACCGAAGGGTCGTTACCATATGTAACCACAACTTCAGTGAAGAAGGCATTTATCACCCCGACCGTATCCTTGATGAATACGATCTTCTATATATGCAAAAAGGTGAATGGAACATAATCGAAGACGGTATCACCTATCACCTTACCCCCGGGCAACTTCTCGTTCTGGAACCGGGAAAGCATCACTACAGCACTGAAAAGTGTTCACCCATGATGCGAAACGTCTATATACATTTTTCAAACTCATCCGACGACATTCCCGGCGGCAGCACCACCTCAAATACCCCCGGTGATGATCATATTACCATCGGAAAGCTCACTGACTGTTCCGGTCACCCCGAAATTCTCCACCTCTTCGAGAAAGTAATTGAAGCATTCTTTATCTACAGAGACACCGATCCCAATCTCCGCTGCTGCATTTATCTTGAGGAGCTTCTCCTGCGTCTTTCCGATATCAATGACTCGCAAAGTCAATACAAAGACATTTTAATACAGGAGATAATCCACCGCTTCCACTGCAATCCCGACCGTTTCTTCTCCCCTCCCGAACTTGCAGATTCCTATCATGTCAGTGTCCGCACAGTTTCCGGCCGCTTCAAAAAAGAAACCGGCATCTCCATCCACCAATACCAGCTTAACTTAAAGCTCGACATGGCCTACGACGCCCTCCCCTTCTCTCCCAACCGCCCCCTCCGGGACATAGCCAAAAGCTACGGCTTCTACGATGAGTTCCAGTTCTCCAAACTCTTCAAACGCCGTTTCGGGCTGGCACCTTCCGAGAGGAAATAGAAAAGAGCCGATCTCTCGGCTCTTCTCAAGCATTTTATTATTATAATATTTTACGGAAGTTCAACCTCATCTCCAGCATAGACATATCTTAAGTGGAAGCCCGTTGAGGTATCCTTAATATCTGAAAATGCGATGGTGACACCATATTTGGCAGAGATATCAAGGCCCTTATCACCGAAGCCGTATACATAGTGGTAATGGGGATGGGAATCCTCGATAAGCTTACCCTGGCGTTCTTTGACCCATTTTTCTTCCTGCATATAATATGCTTTTTCTGCTATAAGCTGAATTGTGCTGCCGGCGGGCATGGACTTGGACTTTGCGCCCTTGGTATATGTATCTTCCCATGTGTCGCCTTTTTTCTTGCCTATATAGTTTTCAACAGTTTTCCCCTTCTTAAGGATGTAATACCAATAAGTATCGCCTTTGCCGCCAAAGACATGGTCTACATCGTTCTGAAAGGCCTGGTAAAACTCAAATCCGTCATTATCTTGAACAAGTTGTATGAAGCGTTCTTCTGACATAGCAATTCCCCCTGTTCTTATTCCTACTCATGCATGAGCGCTTCAAGTTCGGAACCGGACTTACCCGACA
>JAEEIN010000099.1 GCA_016281385.1 Lachnospiraceae bacterium
AGATCAGGCCAAGGATAGAAAATGAAATGAGTATAAAGAATATGACCTTCAATACCGTTGTCAGCGTGTCGGTCATCAGTCTGTTTTCGTTTGTCCCGCTTTTGTATATCTTCTCCATAAAATCCCCCGTTTCGTGCAGACAGACATATCACTTGGTTCACAGAGTAATTATATGAAAGAAAACAGGTAAAAACAATATTTTATATTATTGTTGACATTTAAGCATCATGGGGGTAACATCATCGTAGTACTAAAAAGAAACACTAAAGGATGAGAGCATGTCCGATACAATCTTTTATGACAATCTGAAAGCCTTCGGTCTTACCGGGCAGGAGGCGCTGATATATGCCACGCTCCTTGCCCACGGTGCAATGACAGGCTACGAGGTTGCCAAGGAAACCGGGATCTCCCGGTCAAATGTTTACGGTTCTTTAAGCTCCCTTGCCGACAAGGGTGCGGCCTATACTTCCGAGGGAGACGCAAAGCGTTATGTTCCCGAGGATATCAGGGTATTCACCTGCAACGTTTTAAAGGACCTTAACAAAAAGGCGGAGATACTTATCGAGAATGCTCCCAAGCCTGTGGTAAATTCCGAAGGTTTCATCACCATAAACGGTACGTCCCATATAAAGAACAAGATCGACGAGATGCTCGACAAATGTGAGCTAAGGCTTTACGTCCTTGCGGAAGCATCACTTCTTTCCGAATATAAAAAGAAGCTGGAGCGGCTTGTATCCCGGGACAAGAAAGTGGTGATCATTTCGGAAGGCTTCGAGCTGGAAGGAGCCACAACCTATGAAACACCTCCCAAGAAAGGCGAGTTCAGGCTCATCACCGACTCATCCTTTGTTCTTACGGGTTCAATAAACGGAAACGATTCGGACAAGTGTCTGTATTCCGGCCAGAATGATTTTGTTCTTATAATGAAGGAAGCTCTTAGAAACAAGATAATCTTAATACAACACAACCTTAAGGAGGAAATAGAGTAATGAGAGTAGCGATCTTAGGATACGGTAACCTTGGAAAAGGCGTTGAAAGCGCGGTCCGTCAGGTTCCCGATGCAGAACTGAAAGCGGTATTTACAAGAAGAGATCCCGCTGATCTTAAGTTAAACACCCCGGGGGTTCCGGTTTACAGCGTAGACGATGTTGAGGTTCACAAGGACGAGATAGACGTTCTCATCATCTGCGGCGGAAGCGCAACGGATCTTCCCAAACAGACACCCGAATACGTTAAGTACTTCAATGTCATCGACAGCTTTGACACCCACGCACGTATTCCCGAGCATTTTGCAAATGTTGACAAAGCGGCAAAAGAAAACGGCCACATCGCCCTCATCTCCTGCGGATGGGATCCCGGTATGTTTTCGCTGTTAAGACTTTACGGCAACTGCGTTCTTCCCGAAGGACAGGATTATACCTTCTGGGGCAAGGGCGTAAGCCAGGGTCACTCCGATGCAATCCGCCGTGTTGAAGGCGTAAAGAACGGCAAGCAGTACACCATTCCCGTTCCCGAAGCCATCGCAGCCGTAAGAAACGGTGAAAATCCCACCCTTACCACCAGGCAGAAGCACACAAGAGAATGTTTTGTTGTTCCCAAAGAGGGTGCAGACCTTGCAAAGATCGAGCATGACATAAAGACAATGCCCAACTATTTTGACGAGTACGATACCACGGTACATTTCATCACGGAAGAAGAATTTGCCCGTGACCACGCAGGTATCCCTCACGGCGGTTTTGTTTTCCGTTCCGGCGTTACCGGCTTTAACAAAGAGCACAAGCATGTGATCGAGTACAGCTTAAAGCTTGATTCAAACCCCGAGTTCACCTCCTCCGTTCTTGTTGCATTCGCCCGTGCCATAAACAGACTTCACAACGAAGGCGTTAACGGCTGCAAGACCGTATTTGACATCGCTCCCGCATACTTAAGCCCCTTAAGCGGTGAGGAATTAAGGGCTCACTTACTTTAATAAGGAAAAACAAAATGAATTCATATATAGAAAAAGTTGATTTTTTCAAGGGCAATGACCCCGAAGCCATTGCAAAAGAATACGGAACCCCCGTGTATGTGTGCAGCGAAGAGATCATCAGAAAGCACATGCACGATGTTTCTCAGGTAATAATAAAATATCCTTACACGGCCAATTATTCCGTTAAGGCCAACACGAACATACATATATTAAAGCTGGCACTTGAGGAAGGTCTTAACTGCGATGCAATGAGTGTTGGCGAGATCAAGATGCTTGAGGCAGCAGGTTTCCCATATGATCGTATTTTCTTCATCCCCAACAATGTAAGCGATGAGGAGATGCAGTACGCCATCGAGCGCGGTATCATGACCAGCCTTGACAGTCTTTCCCAGCTTAAGCAGTTCGGTGAGTTAAACCGCGGCGGAAAGTGTGCGGTCAGGATCAATCCCGGTGTCGGGGCAGGTCACTGCGAAAAGGTTGTGACAGGCGGAAAGAAAACGAAGTTCGGTATCGCCGAGGAAGATATTCCGGAGATCTTTGAGATCTGCAAAGAATATGACCTTACCATAGCAGGTATCAACCAGCATATCGGTTCGGGCTTCATGACTCCCGATCCTTATCTTCAGGCCGTTGACAATCTGCTTCGTATCGCTCTTCAGTTCAAGGATCTTGAATTCATCGATTTCGGTGGCGGATACGGAATCCCCTACCACAAGCTTGAAGATGATGAGGCCGATTATCCCATGGAGGATTTCAAGAAACGCCTTGAGCCCATTCTTGATTATTTCGTTGATTCCTACGGAAAGGCTCCCTTATTCAAATCCGAGCCCGGAAGGTATTGTGTTGCGGAAGGTGTTGTTCTTCTCGGTCGCGTACATGCGGTTAAGCAGAATGCGGGCCATGCTTATGCGGGCTGCGATATCGGAATGAACGTTTTAGTGCGTCCTTCCATGTACGATTCGTGGCATGATGTTGAAGTGTTAAGGGCAGGTAAAGTGGTTTCCCGTGACAGCCTTGAAACAATAACACTTTGCGGAAACATATGCGAATCCGGCGATCTTCTTGCAAAGGACCGTAAGCTTCCGAAGATCGAAAAGGGGGATCTTGTGGCACTTCTCGATGCAGGTGCATACGGCTGGAGCATGTGCTCCACCTACAATTCAAGGCCCAGACCGGCGGAGGTCATGGTCATGAAGGACGGCTCGGTGAAGCTCATAAGAAGAAGAGAAACCTACGAAGATCTCATGAGATTGTTCTGATAGTTAAATTTTACAAGAACGGGAATAAAAAAACTTATGGTTTTTATTATCCCGTTCTTGATTTTTGTCCCGATGTGAATTAATCTATATAAAATGCTGTGAAAAGGAACGACTATGAAACTTTCTCCTTCAATACTCGCCGCAGATTTCTGCGTTCTGGGTTCTCAAATTGAAGAAGCCGCATCTAACGGTGCAGATTACATCCATGTTGATGTCATGGATGGTTTGTTTGTTCCTTCCATTTCCTTTGGTATGCCGGTCATCTCGACCATTCGTAAGGCTACGGATATTCCCTTTGACGTTCATCTTATGATAGAAGATCCCATTCGTTATATTGATGAATTTGCACGTATCGGTGCCGATCTTATCACCGTTCATATAGAAGCCTGCAAGGATGTTAAGGAAACCCTTAAAGCCATTAAAAATGCAGGATGTAAGGTTGGCCTTTCCATCAAGCCCGGTACTCCCACGGAAGAACTGTTTCCTTATCTTAACGACATAGATATGGCACTTATAATGACGGTTGAGCCGGGATTCGGCGGGCAGAAGCTTATAGAGGCTACCCTTGATAAGGTTTCAAAGCTTAGGAAATACATCACGGACAACGGTTTATGTGTTGATATCGAGGTTGACGGCGGTATCACAAAGGAAAATATCGATAGGATTCTTGAAGCGGGAGCAAATGTTGTTGTCGCAGGTTCCGCTATTTTTAAGGGTGATATCGGTGATAACGTCAAGTTTTTCAAATTAAAGGATAAGAACCTCTGATATATATTTACAGGGGTTCTTTTTTTAAAATCACAGGTAGAAAAGATTCAGGAGGAAAGAAAATGCCAAAGCGTGAAGACATCAAGAAAGTACTGATCATCGGATCGGGTCCCATCATCATCGGTCAGGCGTGTGAGTTTGACTATTCGGGAACACAGGCCTGCAAAGCCTTAAGAAAGTTAGGGTACGAGATCGTGCTCGTAAACTCAAACCCCGCTACGATCATGACGGATCCGGGGATCGCAGACGTTACATATATCGAGCCCCTTAACGTAAAGAGACTTGAAGCGATCATCGAAAAGGAACGTCCCGATGCGGTACTTCCCAACCTCGGAGGACAGTCCGCACTTAACCTCTGCTCCGAGCTTTCAAGCAAGGGCATCCTTGATAAATACGGCGTTAAGGTAATCGGTGTTCAGATCGATGCCATCGAGCGCGGTGAGGACAGGATTGAGTTCAAGAACACAATGAACAAGTTAGGCATCGAGATGGCAAGAAGTGAGGTTTCCTACTCTGTGGATGAAGCCCTTGCCATTGCTGACAAGCTGGGCTATCCCGTTGTTCTTCGTCCCGCATACACCATGGGCGGCGCCGGCGGCGGACTTGTATATAACCAGGAAGAATTGAGAACGGTCTGCGAAAGAGGTCTGAAGGCTTCTCTTGTAGGACAGGTCCTTGTTGAAGAATCCATCCTCGGATGGGAAGAGCTTGAGCTTGAGGTTGTCCGTGATGCAAAGGGTCAGATGATCACCGTCTGCTTCATCGAGAACATCGATCCTCTGGGAGTTCACACCGGTGACTCCTTCTGTTCGGCTCCCATGCTCACCATCGCACAGGATGTTCAGGACGAATTACAGCGTCAGGCATATAAGATCGTTAACGAAGTCGGCGTTATCGGCGGAACCAACGTACAGTTTGCTCACGATCCGGTAAGCGGAAGGATCATCGTTATCGAGATCAACCCCCGTACATCCCGTTCTTCCGCACTTGCATCCAAGGCAACGGGCTTCCCCATCGCACTTGTTTCCGCAATGCTTGCAAGCGGTCTTACACTTGACGAGATCCCTTGC
>JAEEIN010000100.1 GCA_016281385.1 Lachnospiraceae bacterium
TGCACGTGAACGACGAAGATCGCCCTTTCTCTGAGGTCCGTCAAGGATCATCTGGTCACCGGTGTAAGCGTGGATCGTGCTCATGATACCGGACTTGATGGTAGCAAGATCGTGTAAAGCCTTAGCCATAGGAGCAAGACAGTTAGTTGTGCAGGAAGCTGCGGAAATGATCTTGTCGTCCTTTGTAAGAGTCTTGTGGTTTACGTTGAATACGATTGTAGGAAGATCGTTTCCTGCAGGAGCGGAAATAACAACCTTCTTAGCGCCGGCATTGATGTGTGCCTGAGCCTTTTCCTTAGATGTATAGAAACCGGAGCACTCAAGAACAACGTCTACGTCAAGTGCACCCCAAGGGCAGTTGTTTGCGTCGGGCTCTTTGTAGATCTTAAGAGTCTTTCCGTCAACTGTGATAGAATCCTCACCTGCTTCAACGGTGTGGTTCTTAGCGTAGTTGCCCTGTGTTGAGTCATACTTTAAAAGATGTGCTAACATCTTGGGTGAGGTTAAGTCGTTGATTGCAACAACTTCGTAACCTTCTGCACCAAACATCTGTCTGAATGCAAGACGGCCGATACGGCCAAATCCGTTAATTGCTACTTTTACTGCCATTTTCAATTCCTCCTGAGAATTAATGTATTTTCTTTTGACTCGGAGTTTCTTTCTTTGTCAAAATTTTATCAGCGTTCTTATTTTATAAGATATCCTTTAAAAATTCAATAACAAAGTTATGAAAATAGCATAAAATGTGAGATTTTATCAATTCTTTGTCATTGTAATTTGTTTTTTTGTGACTTATTATAATAGAAAAACAAAAAGCGAGGAAAAACAATGCCGATTCAAGCCGATTTTCACATGCACTCACATCACAGCGCCGACTCTCAGGCCGCAATGGAGGATATGATAAAGTCCGCCCTTGACAAAGGACTTAAGCATATCTGCTTTACGGAGCACATGGATCATAACTATCCCCCTACGGAAGAATACCCCGGCGGAGCATGGGAATGCAATGTTGACTCCTATCTCTATGAGTTACTTGGTTACAGGGCAAAGTATGACAGACAGCTGGAAGTTCGTTTCGGTCTTGAGATCGGAATGCAGGAAACTGTGGTCCGTGAAAATGCCATTACAGCCCGCGAGCATGAATTCGATTTCATCATCGGTTCCATCCACCTTGTAAACGGAATGGATACCTACTGGCCCGAGTTCTTTGAAGGCAAGGTTCCCAAGCAGGCAATCGATGAGTATCTGCAGGCTATCCTTAATAATATAAAGAAGTTCGAAAACTTCGATGTCATCGGACATATGGACTATGTTGTCCGCACTCTTCCCCAGGGAGAAAGCGCTTATAAGCCCTCCGATCACATGGACCTTATCGAGGAGATCTTAAACATCGTTATCGAACGTGAAAAGGGTATCGAGCTTAACACTTCCGCTCTCTTAAAGGGATTCTCAAATCCCAATCCCCACAGGGATATCATTAAGAGATATAAGGAACTTGGCGGCGAGATCATAACCGTCGGTTCCGATGCTCACAAGCCCGAGCGCATCGCTACTCACTTCGATGTAGCTGAGGAGATCTTAAAGGATTGTGGCTTTAAGTACTACGCAACATATGAAAACAGAGTTGCATTCCAGCATAAACTTTGATGCAGAAAACCCCGTGCCGATGCACGGGGTTTATTATATGGCTCGCAAGTATTTGATCGTATTGCAGAGTGTATCAGCAATATAACGAATATCTTCTTCTGAATTCATACACCCGAGACTGAGCCTTAAGCTTGCGGCAGCCTCATCTTCGCTCCGTCCCATTGCAAGAAGCACATGGGACAGTTCACCGTTGCCCTGTGTACATGCGGAACCTGTGGAAGCAGCGATCCCTTTCATGTCAAGATTGATGAGTAATGTTTCTCCCTGAATCCTTTCAAAAGAAAAGTTAACGATGGCGGGCACTCTATGTTCGGGATCCGTATTCACCTTAATACCGGGGATTTCCTTTGAAATCCTTTCATAAAGAAGATTTCCGAGGTTCTTTTCTTTTTCCATCCTCTTTGGAAGTTCTGCCTTCATAAGCTCTGCAGCCTTGGCAAGGCCGATGATTCCCGCAACATTCTCTGTCCCGGGGCGAAGGCCCGATTCCTGCTCGCCTCCGTCCAGGACATTTTCCAGGGAAACCCCGTTTCTTACATATAGAAATCCCGTTCCCTTGGGACCATAGATCTTATGGGCAGAAACACTTAACATGTCTGCATTAACGGCATTCACATCTATAGGCAGATGCCCGTAAGCCTGAACCGCATCTGTGTGAAAAAGAACACCGTGTTTTTTACAGATTGCTCCTATTTCTTCGACAGGTTGGATCACTCCCGTCTCATTGTTTACATACATCACCGAAACAAGGATAGTATCGGGACGGATGAGGCTTTCGATCTTCGAAGCTTCTACCCTTCCGTTCTCATTTGCATCCGCATAGGTGACTTCAAAGCCTTCCTTTTCAAGATGTCTGCAGGTATTCAGGACCGCGGGATGCTCGATCTTTGTTGTTATTATGTGGCGCCCCTTGTTTTTATATGCATAAGCTGCGCCCTTAATGGCCAGGTTGTCGCTTTCCGTTCCGCCGGAGGTGAAGGTGATCTCCTGCTCCTTTGCGCCTATGGTGTCGGCTATGACGGCCCTAGCACGGGAAATCTCCGATTTGACACGGATGGAAGCCCTGTAAGCCGAGGAAGGATTGAAGTAATTATCCTGCAAAAAGGGAAGCATCGCCTCCAAAACTCTTTTATCGAGAGGGGTTGTTGCTGCATTGTCTGCGTAGACCATTGTTGCTCCTTATAAAAATAGCGACACCCGCTTAACGGATGCCGCTGTATCATCATTTACGGGGATGTGCCTTGGCGTAAACCTCACGAATCCTTGAATGACTCATGGTTGCGTAGATCTGAGTGGTGGAGATGTCGGAGTGTCCGAGCATTTCCTGAACGGAACGAAGGTCCGCACCGTTTTCCACAAGATGGGCCGCAAAGGAATGTCTCAAGGTATGAGGTGTGATATCGGACTCGATGCCCGCTTTCTTGGCGTAATACTTAATGAGCTTCCAGAAGCCCTGTCTGCTCATTGGCTCGCCGGAACAGTTAACGAAAAGTGTCTTGTCGTTTATATCTGCAAGCATCGGCGTTCTCGCTACATCAATGTACTTCTTAAGTGCTTCCTTGGCTGCGCTGCCGATGGGGATCGTACGTTCCTTGTGAGCGTCCTTACAGTTGATGTAACCGAGATGTAAGTTAAGATCGTCGGTCTGCAATGTGATGAGCTCAGTAACCCTTATTCCGGTTGCATACAAAAGCTCAAGCATTGCCTTGTCACGGATTTCCTTGGGCTGGTCGCCACGGGGCTGCTCGAGTAATCTGAAGACTTCCTGAGTCGTTAAGATCTCGGGCATCTTCTTCTCTACCCTGGGCGCCTTTAGGTTCTCGGCTATGTCCGCAGAAACAAGGCCTTCCTTAGCCAGATAATGGTAAAAAGACTTTAAACAGGCAATATTTCTTGATACGGTTGCTGCGGAAAAATTGTTCTTCTCCATGTAAAGAACATAAGAATTCAGATTAGTCTCGGTGATATTCTTAACATCGGTGATACCCTGAGCCTTCATGAAGTCGGCAACCTTGTTAAGATCACGTCTGTAGGACAATTCCGTATTCAGTGACATCTTTTTGACATTATGTAAATACGAAATAAAAGATTCTATGATCTCATTCATAACCCACAAAAATCCCTCTTTATAGTAGTTCTGTGTAACCCAAAACCCAAATGTAAGGTTATTATAAACAACTTTTATGGGGTTTGCAAACACAAATTTTGGCTTAAAATGGGCATTTTCGGGCAGTTTCCTTTAAAAGTACCACATGTCGTTTTTGCATCTGTCAGAATATACTAAATATTGTTACAGGTTCACAATAAAAAATTTACATAAGTGATGGGAGTGGGGAATTATGCAAACCGATTTTGGTTTACATAAGTAAAACAACAGGCAAAAACAACCCCGGAGGCTATTCTCCGGGGTAAATGTCTTAATTACTGAATGTCGTTTAAGAACTTCTCGATCCTGTCAAGGCCCTTCTGTATCTGCTCAAGCGAGATGGCATAGGAAAGACGGATGTGGTTGGGGAATCCAAAGTCTGCACAGGGGATCACTGCAACCTGATACTCGTTTATAAGGATCTCGGCAACCTTTGCAGCCGAACCTATCTTCTCTCCCTTGTAGGAAAGTTCAACGGCTTCGGAAAGATCGATGAAGCAGTAGAAAGCTCCCTTGGGTTTCTGAATATCTGCGTGAGGGAACTTAACGATCCTCTCATACATGTAAGTTCTTCTCTTGTCAAACTCAGCCTTCATTTCATCGATGAAGCCCTGAGGACCTGTAAGTGCCTCAACAGCCGCATACTGAGCAATGGAGTTGGGATTTGAAGTCTGGTGAGACTGCATGGCGCTCATGAGCTTTGCTATCTCAACGCTGGATCCGGTGTAACCGATACGCCATCCCGTCATGGAATAAGCCTTTGAAAGACCGGAACATGTTATTGTTCTCTTATATATCTCCTCTCCGAGGGAAGCGATGCTTACGTGCTTCTCGCCATCGTAGATAAGGTATTCATACATTTCATCGGCGATACAGTAGATATCCTTCTTAACGCAGACATCTGCGATCTCCTGAAGCTCTGCCTTTGTATAGATGGCACCTGTGGGGTTTGAAGGTGTGTTAAGAACAACAGCCTTTGTTTTATCCGTAATGGCAGCCTCTAACTGAGCACCTGTGATCTTGTAGCCGTTTTCTTTGGTTCCCACGATAACAACCGGAACACCATCGGATAACTTGATCATCTCGGGATAGCTTAACCAGTAAGGAGCGGGAACGATGACTTCATCACCGGGGTTTAAGATTGCGGCAAATACATTGTTAAGTCCCTGCTTACCGCCGGTACCAACAACTATCTGGTTGGGTGCATAGTCAAGGCCGTTGAATTCCTTGAACTTTTTGCTGATGGCGGCTTTAAGCTCGTTTGTACCCGAAGCGGGTGTGTATTTTGTAAAGCCGGTATTGATGGCCTCGATACCTGCCTTGCAGATATTTTCGGGTGTGGGGAAATCGGGCTCTCCTGCTCCGAAGCCCACGATATCGATACCTTTTGCCTTAAGTTCCTTAGCTTTTGCAGTGATCGCAAGTGTTGAGGAAGGCTTAACTGCCTGCGCCTTCTTTGAAAGTGTAAGTGCCATTTTGTTCCTCCGATGCTGAATTTACTTATTTGATTTTAAACAACAAAAAAGACGGTGTCAATGTAAAATAGAATAATTGTATACAATGATACCGCCTTTTGTTTGTTTATTTTGTTTAAATATGCAAATTATGCATTGAACATGATCTTCTCACTCTCAAATGCTCTGGTGATGGCAACGGTAAATGCAATGCCAAGAACCAGCGTTCCTGCGATGGAGCTTATGAAGTTAATGAACTGAAGCTCATTGGATACAAGATCCTTGATCGCAAGTGCATTGCCGTAGATCGGGATCATGTATCTGTAGAAAGGTATCTCGCGTCCGAAGCTGAACATGGTCATGATACCGAATAAAATTACCACAATGTAAACCGGTGAGATCATTGAGGATGCAGCCTTGGTATCCTTTGCAAGTACCGCAAGGAGTCCTACGATACCGACATAGAGATAAACAAGAACAAGCATGTTTAAGAATAATTCAATGATCTGTACAAAGCCGAAGGAAACAGCTCCGAAGCCGCCTGAAGACAGACCTGCCGAATCCATACCCATAAGAGGGATTGCAATTACCATTGCAATACAGTAAACAACTGCTGAAATGCTTGCGAGGATCGCCATGGAAACGAGCTTGCCCAGAACGATGTCCCTTCTTTTTGCGGGAGTGATGAGCATACTTGAAAGGGTACCTCTCTCCTTCTCGCCTGCGATGGCATCAACACCGATACTCATAACGCCGGCAAACAGCATCATGACGATGAGGTAAGGAAGCATCATAGACATGAACTGGGTGTTGGCCTTCTCTTCCTTGTAGATTTCCTTGACATTCTCAGTAAAGGCAGTCAGGTAACCTAAGTTTCCGAATCTGTCCGCAAGGAGCTTGGACTGATAGCCCGCTTCAACAGCGGATGAGAAGTTGTAATATGCCTGGGAAGAATACTCTTCCGTTCCGTTATAGAAAACGTCCAGTTCGGGAACTGCCGAGCCGTTCTCGTAGTCTTTTACTTTGCTTTCAAAATCGGGATCCAGGTAAATAACAAGGTCGTTGTCACCTTCTAAGATTCCGTTTTCAAGTTCGTCCTTCTGTGCACGGTACTCATCCTCCGTAAGGAAGGTGACGTCCGCGGTCTCTTTGTAACCTGAGCTGTCCATGATGGCTTTCAGGTCATCGGTTCCGTTTACTACGGTTACGGTTGCTACATGCTCCTCGATATCCGATTCCATTGCTCCGATCATCTTGCCCATAAGGCCGTAAACGATGATGACGATGATGGCGGGCATGATGTAAAGGGACATGATCATCTTCTTGTCGCCGAATACCCTGAAGAGCTCTTTTTTCATTATGATGAAGGCTTTACTGTTTTTCATTTGAAACACCTCCCTCGTAATTTGGATTATTCTCTTTGAAAAGTTCGAAGAACGCATCTTCAAGATCGGGCATATGCGTAGCCTCAAGGATCTCGGGAATTGTTCCCTCAATTACCTTCTTACCGTTGATGATAATGCCGACTCTGTCGCAGAGTTTCTCGGCTTCGCTCATGATATGAGTGGAAACGATTATTGTTTTTCCTCTCTCGCGAAGGACCTTTAAGTAGTCAAGAACAACACGTGCCGTTACGATATCAAGTCCCGATGTGGGCTCGTCGAAGATGACTACCTTGGGGTCGTGGCAAAGGCTTACTGCGATGGAAGCCTTCTGCTTCATACCGGTGGAAAGTTCCTCGATCTTCTTTGTTTTGAAGTCGTTGATGCCGAAAACGGTGAAGAGTTCGTCCTTGCGGGCTTTGATCTCCTCTTCGCTCATTCCGTGAAGTTTTCCGAAGAAGTCGAAAAGATAATCTGCGGTGAAGTGCTCGTCAAGCTTGATCTCGTTTGTTAAGAAACAAATGGACTCACGAACAGCCTCCCCTTCCTTGACCGTATCGTGGTCGCAGACGGTAATCTTTCCTTCCGTAGGTTTTAAAAGTGTTGCAACACAGCGAAGGGTTGTTGTTTTTCCTGCGCCGTTGGGTCCAAGCAGTCCGTAGATCTGTCCCGGAACGGCCGTTAATGAAACGCCGTTGACCGCGATCTTGGTGGTACTGTCGGTCTTAAGCTCACGCATTTTTCTCTTGTTGAGCTTGTAGATCTTTACAAGATTTTCGATCTGTATCATGGTTCTCTCCTTGATAGATTTTTTTGCTCATCGCTTTATAATACCACATTTTACTGTGTATTCAAGAGTTGTATTGCGCTTGGGTTTCCAAACGGATCACTCAAGTTCCGCCGTTGACATGGCGGGTTTGCCGAGGGTTAAGGACTTGCCCTTTCTTACGAAGATCGGAACTTCATCGATATCTACATTGATGAAATGATGGCCCTTGGAAAGCTCGGTCTTTGTAAAGTCTTTGTCGGACTTCATGAGGTAAAGGGTCATATCTTCGGGAAGATATACGTCCCTGCCGGCAGCGTTAGCCTTGTAAACAGGTGCGATCATCAGGTCGTCACCCACAAGAAGCTGATCCTCTATGTGACGAGCTTCCTTGTCTTCGGGGAAGGCAAGACCGATTGGTGTGAACATCAGCTTGTTGTTCTCTATGCTGTCTACATATGACTTGTACAGGTAAGGGATCAGGGCATAACGGAGATTCAGAAGGTTTCTGAAGGCGTCGATGTCCTTGAATCTATATATCTCCTGCTCGCGGCAGCCAAGTGCGCAGTGGTTTCTGAACAAAGGTGTAAACAGGGATACCTGCATGAAGCGCTTTAAGAGGTTCTCGCTTGTATGGAAGGCAAATCCACCCGTGTCGGCTCCGACATAGAGGTAACCGCACATATTCAGGTTCGGAAGCTGATGAAGAATAAGCTCTATGTGAGAATAGAATGAGCTGTTGTCTCCGGTCCAGATACCTGCGTAGCGGTGGCTGCCTATGTAGGAAGCACGGGAAAAGATCAAGGTTTCCATCTTAGGAGCGATCTCATTAAATACTTCGGAAGCGGCTCTGGCCATGTTGTAGCCGTAAAGGTTGTGAACACGATCGTGACGGATTCTTTTTCCTTCGGGCTCGTGGTAGAAGCTTCTGTAATCCTCGGGCTTGTTGGCAAGGGCATTCATCGTATCCAGATAATGCCAGAGGCTGTAAAGATCAAGAGTATCCGTTTCGTCCTTTAAATGGGATATCTCCTCCGCCGTTTCCTTAAGGCCCTTCAAGGAATAGAACAATGCGGGCTCGTTCATGTCGTTCCAGAAACCGTCGACTCCTGCGTCGGTGAAAAAACGATACTTAAGACCGAACCAGCGTCTTACCTCCGGGCGTAAGAAATCGGGAAGAACCGACTTTCCGGGCCATGCGGCCATGATGAAGTCTTCGCCGTTTTCGTCCTTGCAGTAATAGTTTTCCTTAACACCCTCTTCGTACATGTCGTAGCCGTCTTCGATCTTGATGGCTGCGTCCACATTGGGAAGAAGGTGGATGTGTTGTGCCTTCATCTCATCGACAAATTCCTTGAACTTTGGAAATGCCTCGGGATTTAAGGTGAAATCCTTGTAGTTGTCCATATAGTCGATGTCCATATAGACCGCATCAAGGGGAAGGTTGTTTTCTTTGTGCCTGCGGACTACCTCGCGGATATCGTCCTCGCACTTGTAGCCCCAGCGGCTCTGGCCGTAACCGAAGGCCCAGAGAGGTGCTTTGTAGCTCTTTCCGATGAGTTTTCTGAACTCCGTGATGATCTCAAGACCGGACTTTCCGGTAATGACATACATTTCATAATCAGCCTCTTCGGCAGTAATGGTAAGAACGTCCTTGTCCGTGAAACCAAGATCATATGTCACAAGACCGGGGTAATCCGTGAAGAGTCCCAGTGAACCCTTTGCGCCTTCGATAAGAATGAAGGTGTGGGAACCGTACAAAGAATACTGATCCTCGTTATGCTTGGTCTGGTCGGTGTTGAAGGTCTTGTAGACAAAGCCACGCTTGTTCATGCCGTGAAGGCTCTCGCCGAGACCGTAGATCACATCGTCTTTGTCAAGATCATAGGACACTTTCTTCTTATCGGCGCTTAGTTTTAGGCCGTGGCCCAATGCACTTTCAGGGCTTGCAGCCGGCTTGTCAAGGACAGCTTCCGTGTCAAATGGCGTTCCGAATACGTATCTTTCTGTCATTCTTCTTCCTCCATCAATTTAAGCTTTGCATGTATTATGCGGAGTACGGATTCATCGATCCTCTCCTCCGAAATCTTTCCATTCTTTACTGCGTTTAAAATGCCCTCATAGGCAAGATCCACGTTGGAAGGAACCAAAACAAGATCGATTCCCGCTTCCACTGCCGTAACGGAAACCTCGTCCTGAGTTCCGTAATCGGCAATTGCGCCCATATTCAGGGCATCGCACATTATCAGGCCTTCATACTTTAAGTGGCCTCTTAAAAC
Organism: Lachnospiraceae bacterium; assembly: GCA_016281385.1. Lineage (GTDB taxonomy): Bacteria > Bacillota > Clostridia > Lachnospirales > Lachnospiraceae > UBA1258. The sequence continues at coordinate 9,675 of JAEEIN010000100.1, forward strand.
ATCCGTGATCATGGTAATGGATAAAGAAGAAGGCTTGTCATTTCCCGTTACATTGGGCGCGGAAATGTGGGCAACCATTACACAGTCCGCTTCCGTTAGGTTTTGGAAGGGATAAAGATCCGTGTCAAGCATTTCTTCAAGAGTCTTGTCCGTAGCGATAAAGCCATCATGTGTGTCACCAAAGGATCCGCCGTGACCGGGGAAATGCTTATAGCAGCTCAATATGTCATTTGCGTGAAGCCCCTTTGCGAACTGCTCCGCATATTTGCTGACGATCTCAACGTCACTTCCGAAGGATCTGTCGCCGATAGCTGTGTTATCAGGATCCGTCAAAGCATCCGCACAGGGAGCAAGATCAAAGTTGAAGCCATATTCGGCAAGGTATTCACCGATGGTTGCACCTGCTTCATAAGCCGCTTCTTCGGATTTGATATTTCCCATGGGACCAACCTTGGTAACGCCGTATTCATCTCTGCAGCCGATACGTGCTACCCTTCCGCCCTCTTCGTCTATGCATAAAAACAAGGGCATTCCCTCAATGCGCATGCTCTCCTCAATGGCCTTCCGGTTCTTCGCCTTTGTGGCCTCAGGGCCCGACATGTCAGTTCCATAAAACATAAGTCCGCCAACAGGCTTTTCTGTCAGTCTGTATGTAAATTCTTCCGAAAGGATGGAAGAATCGTCACCGTTCATAAGCTGGGAAGGAGTGATGACAAACATCTGCCAGATCTTCTCCTCAAGCGTCATGGATTCAAGTATCTCCAAAGCAGGATCCACTTCCGCCGGCTCTTCAGTCTCCTCGGGCTCCTCCGGCTCCGTATGATCCGGTTCATCCAGACCCGTTACTTCAAAGACTCCGTCATTTGGATTTACCTCTTCCGATACGGTTACAGAAGCGCTTTCTTTTTCCTCTTTTCCGGCACATCCTCCCAAAATTCCCGCACAAAAAAGCACCGACAATCCCATCACGATTGCCGGTACCTTCCAAACCTTTTTCATCATAATATCTCCCGCAATTCGTTAAATATTCATTGCGGCTATTTTATCACATTAAAGTGCAAAAAGCGAATAGATTATTCCATCTCTGTATCAAATTATTTGAAAATATGTTATTGTCATTTAGAACAAAACAGCTTTACGGAGAAACAAAATGGCTTTTGACGGAATAACCGTTGCTGCTGTCACCAAAGAAATTGCGAAAATGACGGCAGGAACAAGAATATATAAGATTGCTCAGCCGGAGGCGGATGAGATATTGCTGACAATTAAGGGAAATTCCATGCAGTTTCGGATCCTTTTGTCGGCGGATGCTTCTTTGCCTTTGGTTTATATCACAGATGAAAACAAACCTTCGCCTCAGACGGCGCCGGGATTTTGCATGCTGTTGAGAAAACACCTGACTAATGCAAAGATCATGTCGGTGTCTCAGCCCGGGCTTGAGAGGGCTATTGTTTTTGAGTTGGAGCATTTGAATGAAATGGGGGATCTTTGCCACAAGAAGCTCATCATCGAGCTGATGGGCAAGTATTCGAATATCATCTTCACGGATGAAAACGATATGATCCTTGATTCCATAAAGAAGGTAAGTTCAAATGTTAGTTCCGTGCGTGAGGTTTTGCCGGGAAGAAAATGGTTTATACCCGATGCCCGGGATAAAAAGAACCCTCTGGAAACTACTGCCGAAGAATTTGTGGGGCTGATCGGAAGTTCTCATCTTCCGGCGTTTAAGGCGCTTTATTCTTCTTACACAGGAATTTCGCCTTTGATGGCTACGGAAATCTGCCACCGGGCGGGAATTGATGCAGATGCATCGACATCTTCACTTGCAACGGGTGAGCTTTCTTCACTGGCAAGCGAATTTATTAAGGTTGCTGATGCCATCAAGAACGGTGATTTTTCATACGAAATGGTAATGGAAGGACGCACGCCCCTTGAATATGGGGTAATGCCCTTAACTATTTATAACGACCATGAAAAGAAAGCATTTGAAGACATCTCTTCTCTTCTGATCGCATTCTACAAAGAA
>JAEEIN010000101.1 GCA_016281385.1 Lachnospiraceae bacterium
AACGGTGATTTTTCATACGAAATGGTAATGGAAGGACGCACGCCCCTTGAATATGGGGTAATGCCCTTAACTATTTATAACGACCATGAAAAGAAAGCATTTGAAGACATCTCTTCTCTTCTGATCGCATTCTACAAAGAAAAAAGCGTGGCGGTTCGCATTCGTCAGAAATCTGCTGACCTTCGAAAGATCGTGCAGACCGCACTTGAAAGAAATGTAAAGAAGCTGGATCTTCAGACCAAGCAGCTGGCCGATACGGAAAAGCGTGAAAAATATCGTATTTACGGCGAACTCATTAATACCTACGGCTACAACGTTCCCGAAGGCGCTAAAAGTTTCGAAGCACTTAATTACTACACCAACGAAACAATAACAATTCCTCTGGATCCCGACCTTTCCGCAAAGGACAACGCAAAGAAATATTTCGACAAATACGGAAAACTGAAGCGTACCGCTGAATCCCTTACAGAGATCATCAAGGACGTTTCCGCCGAGATCGAACATCTTGAGTCCATCATGACCTCTCTCGACATAGCCCTGGCCGAGGAAGATCTCACGGAGATAAATCAGGAGCTTACCGAAACAGGCTACATCCGTCACAAAGCCGGCGGCAAAAAGGAAAAGATAACTTCCAAGCCCTTCTGCTATGAAAGTTCAGATGGCTTTTTGATCTACGTTGGCAAAAATAACTACCAGAACGACTGGCTCACTTTCGAATTTGCAAACGGAAATGACTGGTGGTTTCATGCCAAAAAACAGCCCGGCTCCCACGTCATCCTTCGCACCAACGGCGCCGAAGTTCCCGACCGAGCCTTCGAAGAAGCCGCCAAACTTGCCGCCTACTACTCCAAGGGCCGCGAATCCGGCAACGTAGAGATCGACTACACCATCAAAAAGAACGTCAAAAAGCCCGCCGGCGCCAAACCCGGCTTCGTAGTCTACTACACCAACTACTCCATGGTCATGGACACCGACATCTCAATGTTAAAACAACAATAAACAAAACCCACCGATCACCGTCGGTGGGTTTTACTCATTATGCTACACAAACTGTATCTTCTTTTTGGTCTTAACACATTCGTCCAGATAAAGGTTTATCAAAACCTGATATGGAATTCCCGTTTCAGCAGACATATTTTTAAAATAGTCAACCGTATCAACATTCAGATTCATGGTAACCTGCTGTTTCAATTTCCCTGCATAAGGATTCTTACGTGGATTTAATTCTTTAATCTTGTACTCTTCCTTCATTTTCATCACCATCCCTTATTGATCTCTTCATAATCCTGTGCCTCAGACTTAGTAGCCTTACGCGCCGAAATAATTCTGATTACCGTATCATTATTTCGAACACAATGGCATACAATCAGCATATTAGCTTTAACACTCAACCCCAAAAGAAGAAAACGTTCTTCTTCATCTGAATGTTCCGGATCATCAAAAAGAATAGCATTTTCGTCATAAAAAACGGAGGATGCTTCTTCAAATGAAACTTTATGCTTATTCAGATTAATTTTTGCCTTGCCTTCATCCCATTCAAATATAATACCATTCATACATACATTATAATTATTTTATAATTATTCGTCAATACTATTCATCTAAAAAACGCTGTTCAGGCGCTTACCAGATCATTCCTCGGGATTTTCAGACCGATTACCGCATTTGACAAAATCAAAGTAAAAATCAGAGGGGCGACAAGCGCCCCTCCGAAAGTTTTTGCCCTATTATTTTTTAGGCTTTACAAATTTAAAGTTGATCGTGATCTTTTCGGTCTTGGTAACCTTTGTAACTCCGTCGAGTCCGATAACGGTATATTCAATATAGCCTGTTACGGATTTAAGATCCGACGGGATTGGATGATTCGTATCTCTGACAAGGGATATAAACGGCTCATCTTTTTCGTCTAATTGCACCCATCCGTAATATGTCGTGAACTTTCGCTCATCGGACACATTTGCTTCGTTATAGATCCGGATGTCGTAATCAACAGCCGAAACAGTTTTCATGTTCTTAAACCGAAATTCGATTCCGCTTTCGTTGTCCTTTACATCAATCGTAGTATTCTTTATCTGTGTAGTAGGCTCGGGACAGGAAACTGCCTTAAAGGTTACCTTCTGAGGCGCAGTGATGGGTACATCTTTTCCTTCGCTGTCCTCTCCCCAAAGAGTTAAGTATATCGGGTACTCGCCCTTATCAAAGCCCTCAAAATCCCATCTATCTATTTTAATCCTTTTAGCATTATTTTCATCTACGGATACGTTATTAAACCCAAAATACCTTACAAATTCAACGGTATTATCGGTCTTCTCCGCATTCTTACATTCCGCATAATCGGGCTCTGTCTCAATATATAAATTGCTGTAATCCGATAAATTAACTCCGGTAACTTCAAAGAAAAAGCTTGCCGGGTTACAGGAGTTCTTATAGAAGGTTTCAGCCTTTTTCTTTGCCTTTATCTTTCCCTTTCCCAATTTGACATCTATCACATATTTTTCCTTAACATCTTTATTGTTAACCTTATATGTGAGAGTTATCGTAACCTTGCCCTTTGTAGGAACAAAATAATACTCTTTTGCGGAAGGTGCGGCAAGCGGTTTTGCGGATCCACCATGCAGTTCATACTGCTTGGCGCCATCAACCTTTACCTTCACATCATTATTACATATATTACCGCAGTCTTTTCCGTCAGGATCCTTAGGAAAAATACTAAGCGTGATAGAATCCGGTGCGTATACGGCACTCGTCGCTTTGTATGTATTATCACCGTCTTTATCAAATTCCAAAGATTCGGAACCAGACAAATTTTTTACTCCAAAAGAGCTCTCATAAGGTTTTTCGGCATTAAGCTCTGCATTTACAACCTTAAACTTCATTGAAACGGACTTTTTGCTTCCGTCATTCATGGTTGCCTTAACGGTATAGATTCCGGCCTTTGAAACGTACACCCTTCCTTCATCTGTGATCGTAAAACCTGTCTTGGGCGTCACGGAAATATTCAGCCTTGAAAGATCAATACTATTATTGTTTTCATCTTCCACTATAATGACTTTTCCGTCAAAAACCGACGAAACATATCCTTTAGGATTGTTTTTGACACCCTCGATAACCTCTCTCAGATCACTAAGAACTATATTCTTAGGCGCGATTGTATCAGTTGTCAATGTCACACATGCTTTTGCCGATATGCTGTCTTTACCCATGTCACAGGCGGTTGCCTTCACTTCGAAATAAGGGTATTTTCCCGGAACATAGTTTTTGGCAACCGTAACCGTGCCGTTCTTAACAGAAAGAGCTTTTTCAAGCTCGGGATCCTTGCAGATAATTTCCCATTTAAGCTTCGTGTTCGCGGGCTTCATACCTTCAAAGTTTGATCCGCAAGTTGCCGTAAGTTTAAATGTTGCAGCGGAGCCTTTTGCTTTATATATCCTTATAGGATCTGACCCTGATGATTCGGGAGTAATACCGATATAAGCAACCGGCGCTTTGATCGTTACGGGCATTGTGGCCGGAGGGCAATAAGTATTATCCGGAACCGAGGGATATACATAAAGCATATATTTTCCGGGAATCATATTTTTATTAAAAGTGTAATCTCCAAGAATTATCTTGTCAGACTCAAACCACATGAATCCATAACCGGTGCCCGTTACGAATTTACCGGATTCCGAATAAAGTTCCACCCTTTCAAGCTGCTGATAAGATGTATTCGAGGACCATTTAGCCGTTGCAAGAACAACATTTGTTTCTCCGTAGGTTAAGGATGCACTCTTTTCATTTAAGGATAGTTTACTCTCATATGCCGGTGCTTTGGTTGACGCACTTATTGTCTTTGCCGCTCCCTCTGTCCATATATTACCGCTTTCATACAGGTCACCAGCGGCATAATCATCTATTACCTGGACTAAAGAAACATTTATCTTATACTTCTGCTTGGCACCGTCATTTAGATCAGGACACTCTTTAACGGAAAGATTGAGATAAGCCTCTGATTCTGTCACTTCATAGTATTCCGTTAAGCTTTCTTTCATCCGCTCATCGCATTTTTCACCTTTAGCAACATCGGCCTTTGCCTCAACCTTGTAGTAAAGATTCGCATACTCTTTCATAGCCTTCGGAAGCGAAAGTGAAAGTATAATACCGATATCCGTGGATGAGATGACTGAAGCCGTGGGTGTTGAAAGTGTTGCTTTTGTAGGTTCAATGGTATAATTCCAGGTCTTTTCATTCTCCCTGTCACTGAAGGTGACATTTACAGGCTCAATATTTATTTCGCCGGAATTATAGTTCTCAACAAAGAGTTCCTTTTTGCCTTCTTTGAGGTATACAGAATAGGCAGCATCATCTTTAGACGGTGAAAACATCTCAAGATCATCATTGAATGCGCCGCTATTTACGGTGATCTTGTAGGACTTTGCAGTTCCGGCAGGCTGTTTGATAACGTTGTTCTTGTTGGCACCCGCTACGCTTACAGATGTAACATTGGGAGCAACCTTTACATTAAAGTTTTTCTTTCCGAAATCACCCTTTATCGTAACAGCGTAGGTTCCTGCCTTAACATTTGAAGGGTAAAGTTTAAGGTATTTCCCATCGGGTCCTTCTTCAATAAATGCAAAATCTTTTATGGTCTTTTTGCCGCATTTAACTGTTACATCGGTTATTGAATCATATGAACCTTGAGCAATTCCGTCATAAACTACTACAGGAAATCCGTCATAGTATGACCGTATCGTAAAGGTTGAGTTATCCTTAATCTCGGTTAAGTCTCCCTCTGAAAGAGGCGCATACACTGTAGGGATTCCCTTTGTTACCACATTCAGGTACATGTTCTCGTGTACTGTAAGCTTCACAACACCGTTCTTATCAGGTTTAAGCGTTTTAACGGCCTCTCTGAGTGTGGAATCGTACACTTCGATATCCGTGATATTGTAATGAGCGTCAGCCTTGACAGAAATCTTGGCTTTTTTATGAGTTGCAACTTTAAATTCACTTCCCAATTTACCTGCGTCCGCCGGCTCCACGGCACTTCCATCCACCGTAACGATGACAGAATCAACACTCTTGGGTGCGGCAATATAAAGACTTACCTCCGCAGGCGCAGCTTCTTCGCTTATGATAAGACTCTTTCCCTCCAACAATAAAGCGGGAATGTCCGTATATTTGTAAGTGACCGTCTTCTTGTTCTCGTTGACGGTTTTGGTGGAATAATTAATTACTCTATCCGTAACATAAGGATCTCCGCCTCCACATTCAACGGCCGGAATATAATTCCAGTTTGAAGTTATCGTAAATTCAAGTAATCCGGTTCCTTCTGCAATCTTATAATAGTCATAATCGAAATCCGAACCGTTTCCTGTCGCATACTTTTTGTCTATTGAAAAGTCTGCGTGTTCAGCCCGGTTTCCTACACGGAACACCGCATCATCCGATACCTTGATTGCATCAATTATCGGAGTTATGGTTACATCGCCCTTTATATTCTCTAACACAAAGTATGGAAGACTGGTCTTTTCCTCTCCGTCTTTTGTGTATGTGTCAGTTAAAAATGCCTTTTCTTCATCATTAATCTTTAAGCCTTTAATCTCGTATAAGTTTTCATATGAAGAAGACAAGCAGAGAGTGATCGGTCCAAAATCATTCCCGTAATGTTTCGAAACTCGCTCCTCATCGTACTTATTGTTTTTCTTGTCTCCGCTTATGTAATTTCCGGTTTCATCCGTTTTGACCGGATTGTAGAGATAGAATTCTACAATTCCATCAAGCTTGTCCAATTCGACCGTTGCAGTTTTAATTTCTTCAACAACTTTAATGTATATTGGATCGTTGGTTTTCTCGGCGTATTCTACAAAAGACTGTGGGATTGTTAATGTTATCTCACCCTCTTCATATAATTGCTCCGTAATATCAAGGCTATACCATTTGATCGGATCATTTTTATAGCTATCGCGATAATAGCGGAAACAAATTCTATAATTCTCGAGTTTATCTGCGTCAACTTCGTCCTTAAGGTATACCCTGAGATTTATATCCGTTCCTTCGGTAAGAAATTTTCTCGCATTCGGCTCCACATCGTCCATGTGAGTTCCCTTTACCTGGCAGTTAAAAAGACCTACCGATGAAATAGTATCTCTCCAAACCCTCACCGGATCATGCTTGATCGTAACTTTCGCTGTCGTCCTTCCCTCAACAGATATGCAATAGGTACCTTCAAAAGAGCCTTTTGTACATTCTTCTCCAATTACCGAATCAATATAATAGCCGTCTTTTGGTTCAATCTTAAAAAATACTTTACGAATCGACGCATTAAAGACTTCCGTCTCGTATGCTCCCCTTATATCGGAAATTGGGGTAAAAGCTTTCCACTGATCTTCCGAAGCATTGGAACTTTCAGTATTGTACTTAATCGTCTTTACCAGGGACGATCCATCAGAGCCCGCGAGTCCGTACAGGCAAAGTCGTTTCGTATTGTATTCTTCTTTAAGCTTGACATTAACGACTATTTCTTCTCGGTCTATCTTAACGGGATTGGTCTCATAATAAGATGATTTTCCGGAATCTTTTTCATCTTTGGGTTTCCAGGTTTCATGCTTAAGTTCAAGTTTCGTTCCATCCTGCGTTACAGACTCGATTTCATACTCGTCACTTACAAAAGGCATAAATGTAATCGTGCCATTACCGACATTCTGTTCACCGGCAATACCCGTGACGCACATTCCTGTCCAGTCTTTCCTTGTTCCATCAGCATTCGTCTTAAGTTTGGCGTATGCCCCGTAATAAAGACCTGCGATGTCATTTGTTGTGAAATAGATTATTTTAGACGTGGAATCATCATATGATTCTTCAAGAAATTCTTCGTCTCCGGAAACATCCTCTTCCAAAGACACATCAGACACTTCCGCTTCTTCACCCGCATATTCTTCGGGCATGGTTGTTTCTTCGTTGTAAGAAACATCTTCCCTTTCATTAATACCTGCCGCGAAAGCATTTGCAGGCATCTGTGTCACCGTCATAAGGATAGCCAGAAATAAAGCCAATATCCTTCTTGACTTAAAAAACCTGTTATTCATTTACACTCCTCCTCTTTAAGATGTCGCTCCTTTCGGCGCAAATTGCGCAATAAGGATCGCCACAAACATTATTATACACCCAATTCCCTGCCGAATGGTTAAAATTTCCCTTTAAATTTTGAATCCGAAGACTACGGAGAATAATGTGGTGGCAGCGCTTACCAGATCATTCCTCGGGAGTTTCTTCGATACTGCCTTCTTCTTTTACGCAATCGAGCTGAATAAATTCACCCTTATCTACAACTTCACCGGCAGCCACACTTTGGGATGTAACGATCCAGTTCTTCTTATTCAAGATTTCTTTATAGGGCTCTTCACGAACATTTGAAAAACCGAGATCCTTTAATTCCTTCAAAGCTTCGGAAAGTACTTTCCCCGTAACATCAGGCACTTCAATAGCGGCACCTGCGACGCCGCTTTGTCTTTTTTCGTCAAGGATATCAATGGACTCTTTATCATGCGCCAGTTTGCATGAATAAGTCATATCTTCCTTCAAGGTAATATTCTTTATAGCCTTTGGGCTTGTTTCGCCGGCTTGTATAAAAACAAGGGTATGATTTCCTGACATAACGGTGGTCAGGTAAGTAAATTCATCCCCGTTGGCAACGGTCCCGATCTCATCTCCGTCAAGCGTAATGGAAATATCGTACTTATTAAGCAGCAGATTATCCTCAGACCTTACATCAATAAAAAACTTACAGGCAACCGCATTTTCACTGCTCTCTTGCCCACAAGCTGCTACAGTTAAGCATAACATTAAACAAATAATTCCAAATATTCTTTTCATTATCCATTCCCCTCTCTATTAAGAATTTAAATTACTTCGGAACAACAATCTTTGCCACATCAACCGCAGGTATTATATTCTCGCCTTTTTCTTTTTCCATAAGTCCAACTGCATACAGCGGATAGGTATCAAAGCCTTCGCCTTTGCCGATGTTGGTGTCGGAAAACTTTTTAGCGGGGTGGCTACCATATTTGTTGGCGTTTGCTATGACAAATTTCATGCTGGTGGCGCGGTTGTTGGTGGCTTTGCATTCGACCATGACAACTTCGCCGTTTTCCTCATAGAGAAAATCAAGCTCAGGCGAACCGCTAGGGGCATGGAAATAATAGAGATCATAGCCCGCCATCTTCATGGCCGATGCAACCATGTTTTCTGCAATTGCGCCCTTGTAAGCCCCTATATCCCCGGCAAGGATTTTTGAAGGAACCTCATCTCCCATCTGCGAGATCAGAAGGCCTGTATCAACAAAGAACACCTTAAACTCATTTGGAATCTTTGCTCCATCCAGCGGATAAGATAATTCGCGGGTGTTGTAAGCGCGAACGACAAGTCCAACATCTTCAAGGTACTGAAGTCCGTCAGACTTTTCTTCGGAACGCCCCTTTGCATTAACAAGGCTGTACTGAAATTTCTTATATTCCTTGGAAAGCTGCGCCGGAAGCGAATCAAGACAAGCCTCTGCTCTGAGTTTCAATGTCTCATTGATGCAATCGTTTCCGTCCTTGTCCT
>JAEEIN010000010.1 GCA_016281385.1 Lachnospiraceae bacterium
ACCGATATGTGTAAGAAGAACGGTAAAATCAATATCCGTTGTGCGATAAGCATCACAGATCTTTCCCACTTCATTGGCCGCATCTTCAACGTCGACCATGGTTCCGATGAGGCCTTCGTTCTTTGTGCTCGCCAATACTTCCTGAGTAAGGATTCCTATAAAAAGAACGCGCATTCCGTCGATCTCTTTGATGTAATGGGAATTAAATAAGCGTACGCCGTTTAACTTAAGGTACATATTGGCGTTGATGATGGGGAAAGTCGCACACTTTTCAATAAAAAGAAGATGTGCGAGACCATAGTCAACTTCGTGGTTACCAAGGGTTACAACATCGGGAGCCAGAAGGTTCATGATCTCGATGGTGGAGATGCCCTGGAATTCACTGTCTATGAGCGAACCTCTGAACATGTCTCCGGAAATGGTATAGATAACGTTTTCTTCTTCATTGCGGACCTTATTAACGTAACCGGAAAGACGGGATACGCCGCCTATGAGATTCTCGTCAACCTTCTCTGCAAGGAAATCTCCGTGAAGATCGTTGGAGTGAAGGATCGTCAGTTTCTTAAGATTTTTCATTTAGTAACCCCCCTTTATGTTTTAAGGATATTTTACCCTTAAACCCCTCTCCGTGTAAAGAAAAATACGCCCCGGATCCTGAGATCCGAAGCGCATATGATACTTAAAAATCAAAGAGTTTCTTTTTAAGAGAAATCTTAACACTTGCTCTGCCGCCGTACCTTCCTGCTCCGACGATAGTTACTGTCACTTTTTTCATTGAAGCATCGAAGATAACGCTCTCTACTTCATATGAATCTTCGGAAAGAACAAAATCTCCGACTTTCACATTAAGCATATCCTTCGTAATGCTCTGCTCATCTCCCGTGAAGGAAAGAGCCGTCTTTAAGCTTATCTTCGCCTTATTTACGGAGAATGCCGTCATGCGGTATGTAACCGCCGTTGTTCCGGTATAGTTACCTCTTCCCACAATGTAAGCTTCAATGGTGGTTCCTGCACTGACAATATCGGTCACTTTGAGATTTCTGCCCGTATTCACGTTCTTTAAATTCGTGATGATATAGTCCGTTCCGGGAATCAGCTTTGCTGTCGTATATACCGGTTCACCCTTCTTGTCGTAACCGGCAAAAGCATTTTCAACAACAGTGAAATCCGTGGTCAGGAAATTGGCGATTTCATATTCGAATACCACGTCTGTTGCGGATGCGAGGGACTGAGCGATATCAAACTTGCCTATTGTGAAGTTGTCCTTCTTTCTCGTTCCGTTGAAGTTTCTAAGACCGGTAATAACTGCCGTAGGCTTTGCGGTAACTGTTGAAAGATCCGCTGCAAATTTCCTGTTGTTGATAAAGCTTAACTTGTAATCAACGCCTTCTTTAAGAGTTGTGGCTACACCGTCAACAGTGTACTCAACCTTCACTTCGGGATGTGCTCCCTTTGCGGAATAAGAAGCATTGCCAACCGTAACGTTCACTCTTGAAAGTTCGTCGGTGTTCAGGTCGTATTTGGTAATGCTGAAGTTCTTGCTTACGCTTCCCGTGTATGCTCCGATACCGGTTACCGTTAAAGTTGCCTTTCCGGCCTTTACATTATTCTTGTAGCTTACGGTATAATCGCGGCCTTCCGCCAGTTCGGTTCCCGCATTTACCACCTTGATAGAATCGAAGGTAATGCGCTTTCCGTTATAAAGGACTTTACTTTCAAATCCCGTAACTGCCGCTCTCTTTATGGAGGTTCCGGTGATCTTAAAGGTCTTCTTAACGGTTCCCGAATATGCATTCACGCCTGTGTAGATAACTGTGGCGATTCCTATCTCAACATTGTTGTCATAGGAGTATGTGTAAGAAACGTTCTTCGCAGCCGCTTCATCCATTGCCTCAAATTCATCAGCGGATACTCCGACAAGTACGTTGTTTCCATACTTAAAGTTTGCCTCGGGCTGAACAACGGGCTTTCCTGTATAAGCAAGTGATGACTTAAAGTTCTTTAAATTCTTTGCTGCAAGTGCCGTTCCGTAGATCTTGAAGGTCTTTGTTACGGTTCCGGCAAATCCGTTTACACCGGTCACGGTAAGTGTTGCGGTACCGATCTCTGTGTTGTTTGTGAAACTGTAAACGTATGAGATATCCTCGGTAACGGGTTCTCCGCTGTCATAAACGCCCTTAAGGGTTTTGTTGTTATACTTGACCGTAAACGCAGGTGCAACTGCATTTCCGGTGTATTTCTGCTTCGCGATGGAAGAGATCTTTGCCTTTGAGATCAGCGTTGCCTTAACGATGGTTTCGGTTGCGGTAAGAGTTCCCGTGTAATTTCCGATACCCTTTATCGTTATGTTATAGGTTCCTGCTGCCTTGTATGCGCCTTCCGCACTGTCTTCATAGCTTAATACGTAGTCCCTGTTTAAGGTAAGGGCCTTGCCGTTTCTTGCAAGAACAACCTTCGCCTTCTGTACCGAAGAAGTCTCGGAAAGGATCACATTCTCAGCCCTGAACTGTGAAGCATAGGTACTGTTTGCCCCAATGTTTATGGGATTGATCTTAAAGTACTTAGTAACGCTTCCTTCGTAATTTCCCTTAGCCTTTATGATTATTGAAGGAGCCTTGGAAGAAGAAAATCCTTCTTCGCCTGCGGTAAGTGTATATGCATTTTTGTTGTTCTTATAGCTTACGGTATAATCCGTTCCCGCAACAAGAAGATGCTTTCCGTTATAAACACGGATATTGAATTTAACAGCCTCTCCGGTGTAATCCACATCTTTGATACCTGCAAGCCAAAGCTTTCCGGATACGATATCTGCGGGGCTTTCAAAGAGTGCTCTGTCTTCCGCGATCACATCGCCCCAGTCGCTTTCATCTTCTTCTGCCGCACGCATATCCTGGAATGCTACCGCAACGATGGCATTTGAGCTTACCTTTACGGAAAGTCCCGCGCCGTTTACGGAAGGAATACCGTTTGTCTGCGTTCCCGCCTGTGTTGCATAGAAAGGAAGCATGCGATATGCAAATCCGAAATTGGTCGAATCGGTTCCTGCAGGTAAAGGAAGGATTGCATCAACAGCTCTGCCTTTGAAATTCTCGGCAGTTGCATCTTCCCATACACCGTTGTTAAGCACCCTGACGTTAACTTCATAGAAAGCTATGTTATCAAGGCCCGCATCGATGCTGATGGACTTAAACTCTTCGGATTTCCAGAGTTCTGCCTGAAGGTCTGACCTTACGGAAGCAAGAGTTGCGTTTTCTTCCGATACTGCTGCCAGTACTTTTTCGGAAAGAACGGTGCTTACATTTACTTCGTATAAGGAAACTTCCGAAGCGGTTCCCTCGCTTGTGCCAAGAGCTGCGCCGGCACCGAATGCCTTGCCGCTTTCCGTAAGCTGCAGATATCCGTTGAAGTTAAGGGATCCGTCTGCGTTTCTTGTTATTCCCGCACCGCCTGCGGTCTCGTAAACTCCGGTGTTGATATAGTTCTTAAATGCTTCGATGACACTGTCTGTGTCAAGGCTTACAAACCAGGAATCTGAAACCGGTACAGCAGCGCTGTTAACCGACTTTGTACCATCAAACAGGAAGCTTGATTCATTGCAGATATCGCTCTTTGTCTGTGTTCCCTTTTCCTTGATCTGCTCTCCTATGGTGTTGCCCTTTGAATCCTTGTAGGAAAGGACCTTGTTTGCAACAAATGCGGTGTTCACTGCATTGTTGGTATAGAAAGCAACGTTGTAGGATTCGTTGTTAAAGCTTGTTGAGCTTATGGCGATGATATCGGGACAGGAGTTTGAATCGATACCCTTGGCCTTGTTGGCAAATGCGATACTGTTGATAAGAGTATGCTTGCCCGAAAGGCTCTCACCGCCCATCTTAAAGCCGTTACCGTTTCCGGCATTTACTTTATTACCCTGTGCATCAAGAACATAACCGTTCATGAATGCAGCTGAATTCTTTATTGTTACTGCGCCTATGCTTCCGGTCTCAACCTTTGCGTAAAGGTCCCATCCGTCATCTGCGTTGAATGCGGAAATACATCCGTCAAATACGTTTCCGTTACCTACAGTAAGCTTTGCTGCGAAACCGTCCGCATCCTCGTATCCCGCGTCAGCGTTAAGGAATGAGGTACAGTTAAGAACAAGGTTATCCGAAGGCCAGTCCTCAAAGAGGTCGGAACTCTTGTAACGTGAGATCTGAATACCGGTGTTACCGTTTCTGTAGGTCTTAAGATCTTCGAGAACGTTGCAGCTTCCCGAAAGCTGTATACCCTTCTGTCCGTTTGAACTGCGTGTAACGTCAAAGCCCTTGAAGTACCAGTGATCACCTGCAAGGATCATGCCTGCGCATTTTCCGTTAAAGTCAAGTACAGGCCTTGTTGCAGCTTCGGGATCTGCCATGAGGTAGATGTAATTGCCTTCCGTTCCGTTTATTCCTCTTTCGATCTTAACGGTCTTTGAAAGATTGTATGTACCCTCGGTAAGAAGGATCTTCTGACCGGGCTCTGCGTATTTAACGGCCGTATAGATATCAAGAGGATTATCCTTTGTTCCGTAACCCTTTGAGCTTCCTGCGGGTGAAACGTAAAGGTTTGTTCCGGCAAATCCGCTTCTTGTTACGGTATGTGTAAGCGTCTTTGCCTCATAAGAAGAAAGAAGCTGATGATCTCCGGGCACATAATCGGGATCCGGTGTCACCGTTACGGTGAAGGTTGTTTTTCCAACCGGGATCACTGTCTTGAAATGTCCCTTTGTAAAGGCCTTTACAGAAGCGTTTGAACAGATGAGATTGTCGTGATCGTCAACGATACTGACTTTGACATCTGCGTTTCCGTAATAAACAAGGTCATAATTTTCCGTATTGGCATTTGAAGCCGACTCAACGGTATATGAAGGAGTCACATACTCTATGGGCCTTACGGTCATGGGATCGTCATCTTCCGGAGCAATGGTTGTCAGACTGATGTCAGAAACCGTGATCCTTGCATTTCTTGAAGCGAAGAAACCGACATAGATGTTCGAAGGATCGATCTGTGTAAGTGCCGTTCTTTCCTGATCGTAAATAAGCTTTTCGGAAAGGACATTGCCCGAAGCATCTTTGTACTGAATAAGATATCCGTCATTGTTTCTTCTTATGCTGAAGATGAAGGTCGTAAGGGTATTATCCTGCGATCCTCCGGGATCGTTGGTGTAGGCACCAATGATGTTATAGCTTCCCGAACCAAGATGTCCGCAGCTTGTTTCAAGGGGTGTTGTCTGGGTCTTAAAGTTCTCGGGAGTTCCGGACTTTGAACCGTCAGCCTTGTAGAAGGTTCCTTCCTTTGCAAAATCGGAAGCATCCTTGGCTGTCACACCGTCCCTTGCCAGAACGCCGAGTCCCAGCTTCATGGTGATCTTTTCGTTTCCGTCGGCTACGTCCTTGACACTCTGTGTGTATACATCGTAGTAGTACTCAACCTTGGAAGCCATTGCCATGTAGCTGTTGTTCCAGACGGTATCGGTGGAGCCGTTCTTTCCGATGGTATCGGCTACCATTAAACCGAAGCCTTCCTGACCGTTTGAGAAGGTCCACTTATCAACGGTGACCCTGGCCTCAAGGGTGAAGTTTTCTTTTTCCGGATCGATCTTGGTGTAGTAATAAGCAAGACCGTCGGTGGAGTTGGGAACGATCTTTCCCTTTCCGTTTTCACTGTACACGGTCACGGACTTGTCATCTTCGTAAACAGAGCCCGTGTATCCGTTGTTTGCAGTGTTGGTGCTTGTTCCGTAAACAGTAAAGCCCCAGGGTCTCTGTGCGTTTTCAACAACGGTTGCCTTAACCGTCATTCCGATAGAGGATTTATCTGTAACCTTCTCATTTGTTACGGGGTTAGTTCTTTCTCTCACGGCTTTAACACCAAATGTATATTTAGTACCTATCTCAAGATTCTCACTGATATCTGCGCTCAGGGTATCCTTATCGTAAACCGTTCCCTGCTCGGTTCCGTTTACTGTGATGATGTAACCCGTTGCTTCCTGTACGCTGTCCCATGTAACCGTTACAACGCCTTCTCCCTTATTGGTCACGCTTCCGACTGCAGGTGCTGCGAGTGCAAGAACAAAATACTTCGCATCCGTAGCTGCACTTGCCTTTGTGTCGGTTTCTTCTTCTCTTGAAGCTTCGGCCTTAAAGGTGTAGAGGCCTGTAGCCTTGCCTGTAAGTGTAAGGTCAACGCTTTCTCCTTCTTTTGAGGATCTTGCGCTTGCCACTTCGTTTCCGCTTACGTCGTTCATTGTTACAGTTACCATATCGGCACCGTCAAATCCGATGACGCCGGATACAGAAACAACAATGTTGTTTGTTCCCTCTGTCTGGGAAACCGCCGTGATCACCGGTGCAGACACCTCTGACCAGGACTTTCTTTCGGGAGCTTCTTCCTTGCCTGTGGTAAGGATCTTCTCCGTTACAACGATCTTAAAGATGTAGTTATTATTTATATCGCCGCCTATGTAATAGGTTCCCGCTTCGGGAATGGTAAGTTCGCTTACATAGGGTGAATTCTTTGTGCATGTTCCGGTGGTGGTCGCAACTGCTTTTCCCTTGCTGTCAAGGATGATGATCTGACGGTTATCGTCTCCGCCTTCAGCCCACCAGACCTTAACTGCAGCATTCTTGGAGGTTGTTGTTACCTTTACGGAGTTCTGTGTGGTCTCAGCCTTTCCGCCGGGATTGAACCTCTGTGTTGCGGCATATCCGTCGGAGAATGATTTGGATGATGGATCGATCTTTGATTTCGCACTTAAAAGAAGTGAGAAATAATTGTCGGTTCCTGCCTTGATAACGGTTCCTGCGTTTGATGATGCTGCCGCAAGTGCAGTAAGGTCGTTGGTCGCATCAAGGGTAAAGGTCTTGTTTTCAAGAACATAGGTGATGGATTCGGTAACTTCAACCTTGAAAATGTAGTTGTTGTTGACCGCGTTTCCAAGGAAATAGGTTCCTGCCTTATCAAGAGTAAGTTCGCTGTAATAAGGGGAATTCTTTGTATATGTTCCTGTAGTGGTCGCAACTGCCGTTCCTGCGGAATTAAGGATGGTGATCTGACGGTTGTCATCTCCGCCCTGTGCCCACCATACCTTTACTATCACATCATCATATGTGGTGGTGAACTTGATGGAGTTATCATCTGTCGTTGCAACTTTTCCGAAGTTTAATCTGACTCCGGAGGTATATCCGTCTTCCCATGTCTTTGAACTGGTATCGATCTTTGTTTTTTCGGAATACTGAAGTGTAAAGTAGCCGTTGGTTCCCGCACTTGCAGTCTTTCCTTTATTATCATTGCTTGCTGCAAAGGTGGTCATGTCCTTTGCTTCAAACACATATGTGTTCTTTATTGTTCCGGGAATATCCACTCCGATAACGCCTTCACCGGATCCGGGCACTTCCGCTTCCGTTGCGGAGTTCCATTCTGAAACCGCAGAAAGATCAAGTACTTCCGTACTGTGATGAACCGGTGTCCAGTTTCCGAGATAATCACCGTCATTTGCGGGATCAGCAAGCTTTTCGCCTTCCGCCTTTGTAAGTGCAAACTCATTGCCTTCTGCCTGTGCAAAGGTGGTTTTAAAGAACTTTGAGGAATCTGAAGAAAGCTCTGTTCCGGTGCAGTTTCCGTACTCTCTGAACACGACATCCGAAGGATTTACTTTGTTCATAGCTGTCCAGCCGTCTTCGGTAACAGCGCCTTCAGCAACAGCGGTTCCAACAAATGCGACTTCCGCTTTGTTGCTCCAGGGACGGCCAAAGTAACCGGGAGTTACGGTATAGCCTTCCTTGGTGTTCATGGTAACTTTACAGCCTCTGAAGAGGTATGAGCCTCTGGTAGCGGTAATGTATCCGGCCTTTGAACCTGCGGTATAGCCGAGCCACTTAAGCTCACAATTGTCAAATATGGCCTTGCATCCTTCGTTACCGAAAATGTAATCGGTCTGGCCGGTAATAACACAGTTATTGAAATAAGCATTTGCGGAACCTGTGTAAAGGGTATCCTGGCTGCTTGTAAAGGAACATCCGTAAAATTCCGCATTTGCAGCGTCAAGAGCTACCGCAGCGGCACGCTCCACATTCGTTCCGTTTGCAACATCAAGTGTTGTCGAAGTTCTTTCCTGTAAAGATCCGCTGATGGACTGACCGTATTCGGAGGAGCTGCCCACCTTTGAATCTCCAAGTTCTTCTTCACATACATAGAGATTAAATGTATTTACAAAATCAATGCCTTCCGCGATGAAGCCTGCGCCTTTGACTCGTACGACAGAACCCCATCTCTGGGCATAATTCATTTCAAATTTATCGTTTGCATTCTTTAAATTGTAATATCCCGTAGAATCAATGCTGTAGTACTTGTAGCCGATTCCGTAATACCAACGGATGGTGGGAGTCACTCCCTCTGCCGCTGTAAGCTTAACATTTGCAGAATCAACAATAACCTGCTCAACATACTCCTCGTCCGTAAGAACAACGGTCACGTACTGATCCTGAGTACGAGTCATTGCCTTGATCGCGAGCATTGCTTCGGAAATTGTTGCATAATCCGCGCCGTCGGCAGTTCCGACCTTAAGAGTTTCTTTGTACTCTGATGAATAGGTCTTTACGGGAGCATAGAACCATACTTCATTGCCGATCTCTTCACTGTTCTCGCCTTCAACAAAAACATGATCGTAAACGGTATATCCTTCCGCACCTGTAATCGTTGCAGAAGCAGTATATGATCCGTTCTTAAGTGAAGCCTCATATTCGGTTCCGTTTATTGTTGCAGTATTGGCCACCCCGGCTTCGTCGGTAAAGATAAGCTCCGAAACCGAAGCGCCTTCCGGAAGACCTTTGAAGCTGCCGTAAACTCTGTGGGGAGATACGGTTAAAATGCTGATGGTCACGCCGGTAACTCCTGAAGCCGTAAGGTCAAGCTCAGTGTTTTCGATCATGAGGTTTGCACTGTCTATTGATAAAGAATACTTGTAACCTTCTTTGAGAGTTACGGAAGTATCTGATGCGCCTACCGTTACGGCTGACTTCGTGCTCACATTTGTAAATGTGACCGTTGCATCGCCAAGATCTGCACCGTTCCAGGTGATGGGAACTACCACATCGGCCTTGGGCTTTTCAAAGACAACGCCGATGAACTGAGCCTTGGAACCCTGTGCATAGAAATACCATTCTTCACCGGATACAACCTCGATGGTATACGAATGGGTCGCAGTTCCGAAAGCAGTGTCATACTGAGCGTATGCCGTGCTGCCCTTTGTGATGTAGAAAGTCTTTGGAGCTTCAAATCCGTAAACTGTAAGCGTTCCGTCCGCAGGTGCAACGACCTTTAAGTAGGAACCGCTGTTGGGGATCGCACCGTTAGGATTGCTTCCGTCGGTTTTGGGATTATTGTTTCCCTGAACGGAATAATAAACCGTGCCATCTACGGTGATGCTGTTGGTCTTTGCAGCCATTTCCTCGCCGGCATATACGGGATGATCACCCTGCTGACCTGCAGCGATGCCTGTAGCACCATCGGTATTGAACCAAAGCGAAAAGCCCTGACTGTAATCCGTTGCCGTCAGGTTATCCTCGCTTCCGTATTCTTCAATATCATTTGCTTCTGAAACCACTTCCATGGTTTCGTCCACGGTTTCTTCTGCATATGCAGCCAATGAATCCACTCCTGCTCCGGTAACTACCATTGCCGTGCAAAGCAGTAAACTCAATGTTTTTCTGAAACCGCCATGTAAAAATCCTGACATAAAAAACCTCCCTTCCGGAATATCCGGAGATATGAGTCCGATGGGGGATGACCCCTCATTTTCGGCTCGTCCGTGTAAGCGCTTACACGGAAAAGTAAAATTTTGAGTCGTTGAATTAGCGAATAATTAACGACTCTGTATCAAACTCATAATATCAAGGGAGTATATGTGGTGTAAATTGATGAATATGTAGAAAAACGTCAACGGTTTTTGGGAATAATTACCTATTCCTCTCCCGCGCCGCCATTGTTAGCGCTTTCACTTTCGCCCCAGCCGTCGTTATTGGTATTGGCATTGTACCAGAAGCTTACGATGGGAATGTCGGTCTGTGCAGCCTTTTTGACAGCCCTAAACGCAACAATGTACATTCCAACGAGAAGTACGAAGAAGAAAAGGAGCAAGAAGTCATTGTTTGCAGACAGGCAGAAATCATATGTACCGTGTATGAGAGCGGGAACCCACAATGCAAGCCTTAAGTTCTTCTTTGAATTTGCGGGATCGCCGAAGTTTGCAAAATGCTTGGCCCTTCCGTAGAACAGACCCATGAATACACCGAAGATCGCATGGGCGGGAACAGCTGTCAAAGCTCTTGAGAAGCCGGTTCCGAAACCGCCGTCTGCTACGTACATGATGTTCTCCACAAGTGCGAATCCAAGGCTTGCACATACACTGTAAACAACTCCGTCGAAGCGGTAGTTAAAGGCTTTGTTCTTCCATGAGCCCCATTTGAGGGCATAGAATTTACCCAATTCCTCGATGAGTGCTACTGCAAAGAAGTTGTCGATAAAGGCGTGGAGCATTGTACCGGGTACAAAGATCTGATTTACGATGTACCCTAAGATCAGTTCCGCTATAACCGCAAAGATTACGGATAAAGCGCCGAAAAAAACAAGTTTTGCCAAAAGGCCAACGGGTTCTTTTTCCACGCTGTCCTTTTTATAGATATAGATCATGAGTGCTACAGCCGGAGCGGCTGCAAGAAAAAGTAAGATTGGCATTATTATTCCCCCTTAATGACTTCCGCCAAGGTATCACCCTTATAGCGTAATGTTAGATTGATAGTTTCTTCTCCCGAAAGAAGAGGCTTCAAAAAATAGATGTCGCCGCTCCACATCGGAAGATCCGGAACCCTTTCTACGGGTATCCATTCAAGTTCCCCTTCGGGGCATTCCTCCCTGAGGGTCCCTGTAAACTCCGTTGCGGAAAAAAGATACATATTCTCATCTTCCCACTTATCGGAGATAAATTTTATGATACCGTGAAGCCGGTACTTCGTGACCACAAGCCCCGTTTCCTCGAAGACTTCACGCTTCATACATTCTTCCGGAGTTTCGCCGGGTTCCGTTTTGCCTCCCGGTCCAACCCATTTACCTTCGTTAAGGTCGTTTTCTTTTTTGTTCCTGAAGAGCATCAGGACCTTTTGGTCCTTAATGATATAGCAAAGAGTCGTATCTCTCATGCTCAGTCCTCAAATTCAAAGCTTAAGTACAGCTTAACTGCATTTCCTCCTTCGGGCTTGCCTGTAACAACAAGCTTTCCGGACATCATCTCAGCGATTATGCGCGTGGTGGAAAGTCCCAAAGCAGCGCCGCTTTCGATGACATCATCTGAGAAGATGCTTTCTATCACAGCCTCCTCCAGCGTCGTTCCGTGATCCTCCACAAAGATATCGAAATATGCCTTACCCTTTAATACCTGGGTCTCAATGATGGTCACATTGATCACGCCGCCGTCATTTGAACATTCAATGGCATTACAAAGAATATGCCTGAGCATATCGATGAATTTCTGAGCATCACCGTAGATCCTCTCATGAACGGCCTGAACGGTGCATTCGATCTTAAGGCCTTTGTTTGCGGTCCTTTTTGAAAGAAGGGCAAGAACCTCATTAAGCGCATCGTTGATCGCAAAGAGCTGATTCTCAAGAAAGAGATTTCCCTCTCTCCAGGCACTGATATCAAGTACGTCATTTATCATCGTGTCAAGATTGTCCGAAGCGATGATGATCTTTCTCGCATCGGCAGCGGTAAGGCTTTCCTTATCGGCCCTGGCCTCAATACGTGCTGCGGATGATACGATGACATTCAGCGGGCTTCTGAGATCTCCGGACATCTTTGAAAGGAACTCGTTCTTGGCGCCGTTTGCGTTTTCAACATTTTCAAGGGCTTCACGAAGCATCCTCTCACGGCTTTCGGATTCCTTGAGTTCCTCATTTACGTCCGCAAATCCAAGAACAAAATGATTCTCCGAGCCGTTAACCTTTGCGGCCCTCATCTGGAAATAATTGGGCTCGCCGTTCTTATCGCCTATATAATTGTAAACATATACATCCCTGTCTTTAAGCTTCTCCCTGATCAGCTCCGGGTTCACGTTCTCCATGAATTCGGCCCGGTTCTCTTCGTAGATCATCCTGTCGCAATAGGCCTTTATATACCACTCAAAGGGATGCTTTTCCGTAAAATTCTCCGGCATTCCGGACCTTATCCTGTTACCGATACGGATGAATTTGACTTCCTCTTTCAGCATATCAAGATAATAAACCGCATTGTAATTGCTGCAGACAGCCTGCATGATCTCAAGAGTCTCGGTCTGTTCAAAGTCCTTGGCCAGCTGCTCCCTTTTATAATTGGCAACGGATCTCTTTGCATTGATGGTCGCCACGATGCAGGAAAGAAGCGTAAGTCCCGTTCCTAT
>JAEEIN010000102.1 GCA_016281385.1 Lachnospiraceae bacterium
TATTGTTGATATTAGTTAACGAATTGTTTTGGATTATCCTGTTGGTTATTCTCATGTTTAACCTCTTTTAACTGCTTATACTCCGGTTTCTAAGATAAGTCTGTTATAGATCTCGGAAAATACCTGTATCATCTTTGAAGAAAGATTGTAAGCGTTCTGGAATTTCACCAGGCTTACTGCCTCTTCATCGGAGTCAACGCCGGATATTGCGATACGCTGATTCTCGATGGTGTTTTCCATTGTTTCGTAATAGGTCTTACTTGACTTTGCCCTTGATGCGTTAAGTGCCACATCGGAGAGAAGGCTCTGTAAGAATTCACTTGCGGAACCGCCTCTGAATCCGGTCCTTCCCGTATCGGAAACAAGCTTTGTATAGTCGCTCTTGAGTTCAAGGAGCTGATCAACAACGTCGCATTTGGATTCACCGTCGGATACGCCCGTTCTTGTTGCAAGAAGCTTGGGATCAAGCGAAACGGTGTTGTTTATCGCAAAGTTTGCTGCGGTGAGAAGATAATAGGAATCATAATAATCATCGCCGCTGTCGGGATTGGGATCCTTGGTGGAGCAGACATTTGAACCGCTTGTATAGTAGTCGTTAAAGTCGTACTGTCCGCCGAGTACATCATTTCCTACAAAAAGAAGGCTTGCGGGATTTCCGTAGCTGTCAACGGATCCGGCCTGGGTAAGGATGCGGTTGAAATTCTTGGCGAAAAGCCTTACGAACTCGTTTAACTGCTCCTGATAATAAGGGATTCCCTGATAATCAATGGCCTTGCCCACCTTTGCTTCCTTATTCATTCTCGAAGTGGATAATGTGTTGTCTCCGAAGTTTGAATCAAGTTCAAAGGTGTATGTGCAGACATCCTTTGTCTCGTCGTAGTTGTATGTCCAGTCTTTATAGTAGAACTTCTCATTTCCGAGATTGATGATCCCGCCGCTGCTTGAAAGGGTACATTTGTCAAGATCCTTTAAGTAGTCCTTGGAAACCGTTACCGTTACGGTATTCTTTCCGAGATCCACTGCGGTTACGGTGCCGTTAAAGTACTCCGTATTGTTTCCGTCTCTCATCTCGATGAGGCCCTGGAGCTTACCGCCGGTCATGGTGCTGTAAAGATTGAAGTCGTTTCCGTTGGACCACTTAAGTTCGTAAAGACCCACACAATCGGACTGGTTCATGGTCTCGTTGACTTCACGTGCAACACACTCGATGGTATTGTAATCATTTGTATCAACAAGAACCTGTCCGCCGGCTACGGTAACCATGAAACGGTTTGCACCGGTATCGTAGTTGTTTACTGTATCGATAATGGGAGTTTCCTTTGTTTCTACGGAAACATATGTGGCAAGTTCATCGATAAGGACCGCTCTGGCATCCCTTAATTCATTAGCCTTTGCTCCGGAAAGTTCAATGACGTTGATCTGCTTGTTTAAGGAAGCTATCTGCTCGGCGATGGAGTTGATCCTGGAAACCGTATCCTTGATCTCCATGTTCACGTCCTTCTGAAGCTCCGTCAGCTGGTTTGAAAGGGTGTTGAAGTAATCACAGAGACTCTTTGCGTAATTTACGAACTGCGCCTTTGTGGAAGAATCACCTGCGTTCTTCTGAAGTTCCTCCAAAGCGTTGTACATCAGATTGAAGGTTGTATTGAATCCCGCATTCTGATCGTCTTCAAGGAAGTAATTCTCGATGGACTCCATGTAATAGGATTTAATGGTGTTCTCACCTAACTTCTCCTGATTGTCCCAATACTTTGTATCGTAGAACTCGTCGCGGATACGCTTGATCTCGGTAGTGTCAACTCCTGCACCCGCGCTTCCGTAAGTGGTATAGGTACGAAGTGCGAGGTTTGCTTCCTGCACTGCCTGCTGCCTTGAATAACCTTCGGTCTCAACATTTGCAATGTTGTTTGCGGTTGTATTCAAAGAAGCATTGGCTGCGGTAAGTCCCGTATATGAAATATTAAGTCCGAAAAATTGTGAAGGCATCTCCTAAACCCTCCTTATGCAGTGAGCGCGTTTAAAAGCTGCTCAAGCATCTCGTTCAAAACATTTATGTATCTGGATGAAGCATTGTATGCATTCTGGTACTTGATCATCTGTGTAAGCTCTTCGTCCGAAGAAACTCCGATGACCTGCTCTCTTGAGTATGCGATGGAATCCACCGTTGCCTGCTGGGATTCAGCCACATTCTTGTAAAGAGAACCGGTATTTGCAACCTGTGATACGAGGTTTGAATAGTAGGTATTCAGGCTGCATTTTGTAGTTACGTTTGGATTTAATACATATATATCTGCGTCAAATCCGTCGATGAAAGCCTTTGCCGTGTCGTAATCAACCGTTCCGTCGGGAAGAACAAAACCCATCTTTCCTGCCTCTCTTACGAGAGTGGGGTTGATCTGAAGGTTGGTGATGGAATAAAGGGTTTCGGAATAGTAGGAGTCGTCTGTGATCTCCTCCATGTAATTCCACTGAATCTTTCCTTCTGCATCGAGGATGGGGGCTCCCGTCGCGGGATCGGCCTTGTAATATTTTCCGGTGGTCTCATCAAGGGTATATCCGTCGGATGCAACCTTTTTAAATATCTGTAAGGGATATCCGTCATCGTCACACATATAACCGGTGGTGGGATCCGCTACATTTTCAAGTATCTTGTTTACCGTTGTTACTATATTATGAATGAGCTGGTCAAATTCAGCTTCGGTGTTCATACATACCGACTGTGCAACCGTCTGGTTGTAATATGCCACGTCCGCATCGTATCTGTCGGAATCGATCTTATATTTGACCAATGCTGCTTTGTATTCATCTTCGGTGGCGAAATCGGCACGGTCCGGAATTTCGGGCTTAACGGGAATGTCTGTGTAATTTGCGTTCTTGTCTCCTCTTAAATAAAGATGAGATCTTAACTTGCCCACATCCGTATTCTTTTCCGCCGAGATCGTAAGTGAAAGATCAAAGACCTTTGCGCCTGAGATATCAAGAAGAACGCCGTCTGAGTTGGTATATACGTCCTTGCCTGCCTTATCGGTATCCGTAACCTTTATTGCACTTATCTCCCAGTAAGGTGTGTAGAAGCCGGTTGTTGTATCCTGAACAACGTTCATTTCATATACGGTATCCCCCGCAACGAAATCCATGCCTTCTACCATGACCTTGACGGAACCGAACATATCCTCATCGTAGGAAACGTTCACAAGCTGGGAAAGCTTGTCCAGTGCGTCATTTCTCTGGTCGCGAAGATCGTTGGCATTTTCGATACCGCCGGCTTCGACCTTGGAGATAGCCAGGTTTAAGTCGTAGATCTTATGTCCGAGATCGTTGATCTCTTTTACCATGTCTTTGATCTGAAGGTTTAACTCGTTCTGATAATCCACAAGTCCCTGATAAACCTGACTTGCGTTTGTTAAAAGTGAAGAAGCATTCTGAATGAGGAGTCTCTGAACCACCGTATCATCCGGTGTTTTCTGCAACTCTTCGAGTGACGACCAGAAATTTGAGTATGCTTTATTGAAGCTTGCGTCATCATTCAACTCATCGAAAAGATCCTCGACTTCCATGATGGCTGCATATGAGTCCTCATAAAAAGCACTCCTACCGCTTTCTCTGCGGTAGGACTGGTCCAGAAAATAATCTCTTACCTGACGAACTTTGGTATAAACAACACCGATACCGACCTGCTGAGCGCTGGTCTTTACCGTAGCATGCTTGATGGTGTTGTAGATCGAATCACCCTGGAGGGCCTGCTGACGCACAAATCCCGTGGTGCCTTCGTTGGCTAAGTTATGCGCAACGGTATTCAGGGCATTCTGACTGGTCTGCAATCCTGAAGTTCCAACATAAAGTCCGCTCATTAACGACATAACTTAAATCCTCACCTGTTTCGTGTTTACTGTTTAGCATCAAAACCGCCTTCCATGCTTCCCATGGTGCTTCCCGTGTTGTAAGCACCCCTGTTGTAATTGGCGGTTTCCGGCGCCTTCCTCATGGACTGGATCAATGTAAGATTGAAATCCACCATTTCCCTGGCACTGTTCAACAGTTCTTCATTTCTCTCGTTGATAAGCTTTACTTCATGCAATGTTTCATGAAGCTTGTCATGAATCTTTGCCAAAGCTTTCTGCTCCTTAGGAGATTTGTCGAGTAAAGAAATGAGAACGCTCAGCTTAAGTCCCGAAACATCCGTGTTAAGGATCTTAGCAATTTCTTTCATCGTGGAGGCTCTTTCTTTTTCGCAGGCATTTATCCTGTCAACGATAAGCTGCTCGTCATCCGTGACGTGTTCAAGCTCATCAATATCGCCCTTCACGATGGCCTGTGTCTTTCTTGAGGAAAGTTCAATGATCTGCCGGTATTCCGTGTCTTCACGGTTTAATACATCAATAAGAGTATCTACCAGACTAGCCATTGAACTACCTCAATTCATCATATTTCTGCATAAGCTTTTCAGCGAAGCTCTCTGCACTTACCTCATAGGTTCCGTTGGCGATGGCTGCCTTTAATGGCTCAACCTTGTCGTAACGGATATCGGGTGCGCCCTTGACAGCGGCCTTAGCGACCTGCATGTCCATACCTGCGGAGCTTATCTGTACCTGATCCGTAGGTCCCTTCTTAGCGACCTGTGTCCCCTTTTGTACCTTTGAGGAATTGTAAAGCTGCTGAATTTGTGTATAGGCTTCTATACGCATAAGATGTTCCTCCTTCCGGCCATCCATGACCATTTCATCTGATTATTTTATCGGCTTATTCGGAGATTACTTTATAGTAAAAAGAAAAAAGAACGCAGAAATTTTAACTGCGTTCCTTTATATATTCATTAATTCAATTTTCTTTCATAAAAGAAATAATATCGCATGTTATTTTGCCTGTTTTCGTTCTTTTTGCAAGTTTTCATTCATTTGACCTTTTTGGTCATACAATGTAAACAATGTCCGGATCAGAATGTGGTGCCCCAAAGCTGGATTGCCTTAACGATGAACCAGAGAACTATTCCCACAAAAATGCTTACGCAGATACCGATGATGCCGCATACAAGACCTGCGGTAGACATCTTCTTTCCGGCAACGTTCTTTCTCTTTTTATCAACTGCCGCCGATACGATAGCCGCGGTTCCCGAAAGAACGCCTACCCAGGGAGCTCCGCCAAGGAACAATCCCAGAACGATGGAAGCAATACCAAAGAAAAGAGATAAGGGTGCAAGAGAACTGTTGGCAGTCTGTGGTAAAACCCCTCCGGGCTGTCCGGGCTGCCCCGGCTGTCCGCCCTGACCCGGCCTTACTTCGTTCTTTTCCGGATGATCCACATATTTGATATCACGGGGATCAACATCTATGGTCCTTTTATTGTCCTTGTTCCATTCATCCATTGTCACGGTATATATCCTCCCATTTCATCTGATGCTTTATCTGTTTATCCTCATACATCCTCTGATCCGCGATCTTGAAGATAGTATTGAAGAAATCATTTTCACCCATCCAGATCATGGATGAAAAACCTCTTGCGGAAGAAAGCTTTCTTTCGTGAGTTTTGTTATATCCTTCCACCTCGTCATCCAGCCGCTTTTCAAGTTCTTCCGCGTCCACGGAAAGTCCGGTACAGATAACGGCAAATTCATCTCCCCCAAGCCTGTAGCAGGTTCCGTGCCGGTCAAATACCTTTCTTAAGCACTCCGCAAAGTTCATAAGGATCTGATCCCCTGCCTGATGGCCGAATCTGTCATTGGTTTCCTTAAGATAATTGATATCAAGCATGAACAGAGTAAACAAAGTTCCCCTGTCTTTATATTCTAACAGCCTTGAAAAGTCTCTGTCAAAGCCCGCTCTGTTTCCAAGTCCCGTAAGGATATCGGAATAGGCAAGTTCTTTGTAGATCTCAAGATATTTGCGCTCCTCGATACTTGAAACCTGTCTTGCGACGATAAGACCGAAAAGCATGAACAAAAAGATCACCAGTCCGATCCCGAATACCGTGGCATCGTATCCTTTGCTGGGAGCAAAATAGAAGCACGCAAATCCGATAACTATGGCAACAATGAGTTCAATAAAGGAACCAAGCAGGATCTTTGCAGTTTTTCCGCTCTTCCTGTCCATTATAGCAAAAACAAGGGATGCACCGGATATCACAAATATCGAAAGATGTACGAGTGACAAAGTCTGGGGCGGATCAAACAATCCCAGTATGAAGGCAATCATCTCAACTATCGGAAGCGCCCAGCATATCATCTTTGAATATGTAAAGAAGGTCTTTCCCTTTGTCAGAAGCTGCTCACAAAATCCCGAATAAGGTATCGGCAGCATTGCTAACGATACATACGAGATCAATGCACTTGTGCTGTTCATCTTTCCGAGGATCTGGGGAATATCCGAACTGCATACGATCCACGAATTTATCAGAAGAACAAATGTCGCAAAGTTTAACAAAAGTCTGGTGTTTAAAAGGGATCTTTCCAGTGCATTGGCGACAGCGATCCCGACGGAGCCGATAAATATCGCCGACATAAGCACCGCAAGGAAAAGTCTCAGAAGATTATCATAAAATATGCGGGTCTTAATATCCCCGGCATAGCCGAATTCGATATCGTAAAAATCATTATTGAGGGTATAAAAAGCAGTCATCCTGATGGTGACCTCTTTCCCGGCCATTTCTGAGGAAAGGGGAACAAGAATACGGATATTGCCGGTGATATGTCCCAAAGGAACAAGAGGGTCCACACCGTATTCGTATATGGTCTCGCCTTCGACATCAACAACAACAGAGCAGTAAAGTGCTCTGAAAGTCATATATATATCATCATCAAGATCTGAGGGAAGTTTGTTTTTAATGACAACAGTCTCGCCGGGAGAAACCGCCTGTCTGTATGGAAAACTCGTGGGTTTTTCACCATTGACGGTCCACCCGGGTACTGTAAACAGATTGATACCTTTAGATAAAACGGTTCCGGAGTCCTTCTCGGTAAAGGCGCATAACAAGAGTACGGCCAAAACAATAAACGTCCCTGCCAGGCTGATTATTGCGGATATTGACAGATTCTCTTTGCTCTTCTGCATTAATGACTCCTATAAACTACCTGAACCATACAAAAACACAAAACAATATGAACAATAAAAATACTACTACAAAAACCGCCCCCACCGCAAGAGCTGCGGCCAAAACACCTTTGGTCACTTCAAATGCTTCTTTTGGGGACAGTTCCGAAACAGGATTGGCGGCAGACTCCCTTTTCTTCGGGTTGTACCAGGGCATGCCGTCGATATTCATATCGGCAACGGTCCTGCCGTCATCATAAAAATCCTTTTTCTTTTTAGCCATCAGTTTCTCCTGTTAAAGATCACTGCTGATCATACAAGTGGCAGGCTACAAAATGCCCGGGCTTAACCTCGCGGTACTCGGGTGCAACCGTCTTACATTTCTCCATGCATTCGCTGCATCTTGTGTGGAATTTGCAGCCTGCGGGAGGATTTGCAGGTGAAGGGATGCTTCCCTCCAGGATGATCCTGTCCATCTTATAGTCCGGATCCGGAACGGGGATCGCGGAGAACAATGCCTTTGTGTAAGGATGGAGGGGCTCTGAATAAAGAGGCTCCGTCTCGGCATACTCAACAAGATTTCCAAGGTACATAACTCCGACGGTATCGGAAATATGCTCAACAACCGACAGATCGTGTGAAATAAAGAGATATGTCAGGTTGAATTCCTTCTGAAGGTCGCGAAGGAGGTTGATGATCTGCGCCTGAATGGAAACATCAAGTGCGGATACGGGCTCGTCACACACGATGAACTCGGGATTGAGTGCAAGCGCACGTGCGATACAGATACGCTGTCTCTGTCCGCCGGAGAACTCGTGAGGATAACGGTCCTTGTGATATTCCTGAAGACCGCAGGCCTTCATTATTCTTGTTATATAATCTTCAAACTCTTCGGGAGGAACGATACCGTGCTCACGAACAGCCTCTCCGATTATCTCACCTACGGGAAGTCTGGGGGAAAGACTTGAGAAGGGATCCTGGAAAATGATCTGGATCTTCGGTCTTAACTGCCTTAACTCTTCCTTGGAAAGGGAGAAGATCTCGGTTCCGTTGAAATAAACTTCACCTTCGGTCTTGTCCTGAAGTCTTAAGATGGTTCTTCCGGTGGTGGACTTACCGCAGCCCGACTCACCTACGAGACCCATTGTTGTTCCTCTCTTGACAGTGAAGGAAACTCCGTCAACGGCCTTAACATATGCAAGTCCCTTTCCGAAGATGTTCTTCTTTATAGGGAAATACTTTTTAAGATCTTTTACTACCAGAAGCTCGTCATCGTTGATAGCGGGGGCTTCTGTCTTAACTTCTTTATTTAAATCTTCCATTACAGTTCCTCCACATTAACGGGGTTGGGATAACCCATGACTTCGCCTTCGTCGTAGAAGCGATAGCATGAAACATAGTGTGTATCGCTTATCTTGATCTCCGGAGGATAATTACCGAAGCCCGCTTCCTTGTTTCTGCATTTGTCACATTCGGACTCGCAACGGTCTCTGAAGTAACAGTAGTCAGGCATGTTGATGGGGTTCGGAACGCTTCCGGGAATGTTGTAAAGTGCGTCAACCTTCTTACCTACAACGGGCTTTGATTTCATAAGTCCAATGGTGTAAGGATGACAGGGATTTGAGAAGATATCCTTTGCGGTACCTTTCTCGATAACACGTCCTGCGTACATAACAACAACATAATCCGCCATGTTGGCCACAACACCGAGGTCATGGGTGATGAGCATGATGGAACTGTTGATCTTATCCTTAAGATCCTTTAACAGATCGAGGATCTGCGCCTGGATCGTAACGTCAAGAGCTGTGGTGGGCTCATCCGCAATGATAAGGGAAGGATTGCAGGCAAGGGCGATAGCGATCATTACACGCTGTCTCATACCGCCGGAAAGCTCGTGAGGATACATTTCGTATACACCCTCTTTGTTGGCGATACCAACCAGTTCCAGCATATCAAGGGTTCTTGCCTTGATCTGTTCCTTTGTCATCTCGGGGTTGTGAAGCTCAAGAACTTCGTTAACCTGCTCACCGATCCTGAATACAGGATTTAAGCTTGTCATGGGCTCCTGGAAGATCATTGACATCTTGTTTCCGCGAATGTGCTGCATTACGGAAGTGGGAGCCTTTA
The DNA here is from genome assembly GCA_016281385.1 of Lachnospiraceae bacterium. GTDB lineage: Bacteria > Bacillota > Clostridia > Lachnospirales > Lachnospiraceae > UBA1258. Next base: position 9,150 of record JAEEIN010000102.1, read on the forward strand.
CGATGTTCAATGCTTCACCTTCACCAAGGTTAAGCCTTATCTCTCCGCCTACGGTCTGTCCCGAAGGTCTCTGGAGAAGCTGCATAAGGGAAAGGCTTGTTACGCTCTTTCCGCATCCGGACTCACCTACGATACCTACGGTAGAACACTTGGGTACGTTGAATGAGATTCCGTCTACAGCCTTAACCACACCGATATCGGTGAAGAAGTAAGAACAAACATTGTCAAATTCTACTACGTTATTTTCATCCTTCATCTTAACTGTGTATTCCGAAGGATCTACTTTCTTTCTTCCGCGCTTCTTCTCAAGACGTCTTGTGATCTGTCTGTTACGTCTTGTGATCTTGGCGGTCTCTCTGTTTGATATATATGAACTCTTTTTAGCCATCTTCATCCACCTCCTAGCGCTTCATCTTCGGATCGAAGGCATCTCTTAAACCGTCACCTACGAAGTTGAAGGCGATAACGGTAAGACAGATGAGAAGTCCTACGGGAACCCAGATATATGTGTAAAGTTTCATTGCTTCCGCAGTTGAAACCGAGTTGATCATTGTACCCCATGTAGCAAGAGGATGCTTAACACCAAGTCCTAAGAAGGAAAGGGTGGACTCGGTAATGATAACGCTGCCGAGACCTGATGTAGCGGTAACGATCAGCTGAGGCATTACGTTGGGGATAAGGTGTCTGAAGATCCTTCTTCCTGTCTTAAGACCTACTGCTTCGGTAGCTACCATGCATTCCTGCTCACGAAGGGAAAGGATCTGACCTCTTACCATACGTGCAACACCTGCCCAGCCAAGGAAGCCGAGCACTGCCATAAGCCATGCGACTCTGACATAGGGCTTTAACTTCATGGCATCGAACATTGCACCAAGGATGATCAGGATGGGCATGCTGGGGATGCAGTAGAATACGTCTACCATACGCATGATGAGGTTATCAACCCATTTTCCGTAATAACCTGCGATACCGCCCATGATGATACCGAGGATGGTTTCAATGATAACAACGATGAAGGAGAATACCAGTGATACACGTCCGCCGTACATCATACGTGCGAATACGTCCATACCGTCACCGTCGGTACCTGCGATATGTTCCCTTGAAGGAGGAGCAAATGTATCGATAAGGTGAACAACCTGAAGAACCGTCATTACATATGCGTTGTTCTTCTTTGTAAGGGTCACTTCTCTCTCTTCCTTGATAAGCTCGCCGTTTTCGTCGTAGGTATATTCACCGTTCTCATCAACCTGAGCTATGTTCCAGGTGAACTTTGAAACCTTTGTGTTTGATTCAGTCATCTCATCGATGACTTCACGAACCTTCTCCTTGAAATCATAATCAAGGGAGTCCTCTCCGCTGTATCTTCTGATAACGAAGTCTGAGAATACGCAGACAGGAGTCTTGGAATCTCCTGCTTCGTAAACAACGGTCTCACCCTCGTCCTCGCTTAAGGTGTAGTCCGTACCGTTAACAGAGAAATCGGTTCCGTCAACCTTGGCACGTACTGCAGCAACCTTGAAGTCGTCCTTAACGGGCTTGGATGAATCATATGAGTCGAATACATATGTCGTAAGAAGTGCAGCCTCTGTTTCGCCTGCAAGCTTATATACATTCTTTGTATCCTTAACCACTTCAACCACATAGGTTACGCCGCCCATTTCAAAACGGTCGCCGTTTCCTGCCGCATCAGCCTTAGCCTCGAAATCAGATCCGAGAGCCTTTCCGATGTAAGAATAACCGTCGCTGGCCTTAGAAACCGTATAGGACTTCTTAACCTGCTTAAGGGTATATGTATCACCCTTGAAAGAAAATTCTGTGCTCTTTGCAGCTACAGCGTCCTTGATAGCAGCCTCAAGGCCTTCGGGAATCTCGATACCGTCAGCGGCAGCAAAGCTTCCGCCACCGATTATGGAATAAGTACCGTACTCAACATTTCCGCCGAAGGTTGCAACCTGCTCTCTGTCTGTCACAAAGAGTGTGAAGATGTTGTCTTCGTTCTTTCTTAATGTATAAGAATTGCCGTCGTTGTCCTGAAGGTCAAGTTCATCCTTACCGGATTCCTTCATGGAATTGATGCTTGCGGTAAGGAAGTTCTTTACCGAATAATGAACGGAATTCTCATCTACAAGATAGTATGCGGTAAAGTCGTTTCTTTCTACGGCCTGCGCATAGTCAATCACGGAGTTGTCATACTTATAGAAGATCTCTGTCTGTCCGTAGGGATAGAAGAAAGGTGCGATGAATGAGAAAACAAACATCGCTATAAGAATGAAGGATCCGAGGATAGCAAGTTTGTTGGTGATGAAACGCTTGAATACCAGCTGTCCGGGGCTCAATACCTTTACACGCTCGGTGCTGTCAAGGCTCATCTCCTTGTCTTCGCCCTTGCCTTTTGATTCCTTCTCTCTTTCTTTAAGTACATCGTTAATATTCTTTACCGTTGAAGCATTTCCGTTAGGAGCCGCAACAACTTTATCTTTGCCGTCTTTATCTGTATGTACGCTCATGTCGGCTCCCTCCTTAATTGATCCTTACTCTCGGGTCTACAACGGCATATAAAATGTCGGAGATAAGGTTTCCGAGAAGTGTGAGAATTGAAATAAATGCAAGATAGAACATGGTAAACGGAATATCACCTGCTACCATTGCGTAGTATGAGTAGTAACCGATACCTCTGATACCGAAAAGGGTCTCAGTGATAAGAGCACCCGAAAAAAGTCCCGGAAGAGAACCGCCCAGGATGGTAACAAGAGGGATCAATGTATTCCTGAAAGCATGGTGGCTGATAACCTTCTTCTCGGGAAGTCCCTTCGCACGTGCGGTACGGATATAATCCGCATTGAGAACTTCCAGCATGTTGGTACGCGTATAACGCATAAGTCCACCTATGCCTATAATCGTCAAAGTCGTGATAGGAAGAACAAGATGCATGGCAAGATCACCGAGACGACCCCACTGATCAAGTGTAGCATAGTTTCTTCCCTGCATTCCTACAAGCTCAAACCAGCCGAGTCTGACTGAGAAAATGAGCTTTAATACCGTTGCTACAAAGAATGTAGGCATTGAAATACCTACCAGAGAAACAACCGTAACGGTATAGTCTGTCATACTGTATTGTTTGCGGGCTGCAGTAACACCGAGAGGTATTGCGATGAATATCTCAAGAACAAATGCGATAAGACCCATAACAAAGCTGTACCAGATACATTTCTTAAACAGATCCGTAACAGGCATCGTCTGTGACCAGCTGTCACCGAAATTGCCCCTTGCGGAGTTTGAAAGCCATGTAAAGTAACCCTTAACTATACCCTTGTCCATACCATACTGTGCATTCAGCTCATCCATCCACTGCTGAGCGCTCTTTAAGCTGCCGGGACGCTGTGAAAGCTCCATAGCAGTCTTCTCAACATAGCTTGTGGGAAGAGAGTACTCCAGAACATACACCATGAATGTGGCGAAAAAGAAGATGAGGACGCACAATCCCAAACGTTTTGCAATAAATTTAGCCATAAAAACAACCCTTTATATAAATGCATCATTTCGTAAAAACAGGGAGCCTGTAAATTTCACAGGCTCCTTGCCTTTATCTTTTACCTAATCATATTAACAAAGAAATTACTTCATCTCAAGTAACTCGATGTCGTTCATCCAACCCCAGTAAGTTGTGATATCAGGAGTAACAGTGTCCATGTTTACACGCTGTGTACTGAAGATGATCGCATTCTGTCTCTGGTATGTAGGAATCTCACAAGCCCAGTCAAGGATGATATCAAGACACTGCTTGTAAGTAGCCTTACGATAAGACTGGTCAGCGCTTACACGTGCAGCCATGATAAGCTCGTCGAGCTGAGAATCCTGAATTGCATAGTGGTTAGATGTTGTACCTGCCATGTAGTTGTCGGAGTGGTAGATCTGATACATATCAGGGTCTACGGTTGCGCCCCATGCTGCAGCCCACATATCAGCTGTATCAGCATCAAGTGCATCCCAAAGGATGTTGGAATCTGCAGGGTCGTTGATCTCAAGTGTGATACCGATTGTTGCAAGAGCTTCCTTAGCAGCTGTAAGGATACCGTATGCAGGGTGATCACCTGTACCGCCGCCGGGGATGATCACTTCGTATGTCATACGTGCGCCTTCGGGAGCTGCGGTGAATGTACCTGTAGCTTCATCATATGTGAAGCCTGCAGCCTTGAAGAAGGTGACTGCTGCTGCAAGAGCTGCTGCTTCCTTGTCTTCTTCTGTCATGCTGTCTGTGTAGATAGAGTTGCCGTCTGCATCAACAGAGTATGCAAGCTTGTAGCCTTCATCAGCAGGCTTGGGAGCTGCCCATGAAGTGTTGGAGATAGGATACTGGATAACTGTAGCCATCTCACCATAGTAAGAATTGATTACTGTATCACGATATGCAGCAAATAATGTTGCAAATGCTTTTCTAAGTGCCTTGGACTCAGCGCTTGCCTTGTCGGAACCAACCTTAACGTTGGAAGCGGCGATACCGAGGTAACCGTAGCCTAAGTTATCAACAAGGTTTGTCTCGATAACATCACCGATGATCTCTCCGTTTGAGTTGTAACTCTTGATGGAATCAAGTGCTGCAAGGTTCATGGTAGGATCTGTTACATCAAATGTTCCGGAAGCAACACCCGTGATCTTATCAGATGCAGGAGTCTCCTTTAACTGAAGATGCTTGATCTTGGGCTCACCCTTCCAGTAGTTTTCATTAGCTTCGAAGGAAACAACACCGTTCTCATAGCTTACAAACTTGTAAGGGCCTGCGCCGAGGGGCTTGGTTGTCTTATCCTTAACGATGCTTAAGTCACCCTTCTTGAAACCGAAGGAGTTGTTAGCGTAGTCATAAAGAGAAGCATCACCATAGTAGTGAAGAGGAGCAACAGTAACACCAACCTGGTAGATTGCTACTGCATCGAACTTGTTCATGGTGATCTTTAAGGAGTAATCGCCGGTCTTTTCGATACCGGAGATGTTAGGAGCGGATTCACCTGTTGAAACAGCTACAGTGTAAGCATTGTAGTCGTTCATAAGGTCGAATAAAGAAGAACCTGCGCTCTCGGTGTCGCTTAAGGCAACGAGGTCTCCGCCGTAGTTCTCAACCATGATGTTGAATACATCAAGAAGAGTAGCGTCGTCATCTGCGCCGAATCCCCATGTAGCGGTGATGGTACCGATGGGCTGATCAGCTGTGTTGTAGCCTGCTGCTACGCAGTAGTCAACGATTTCCTGAACGAACTTCTCACCTGCCTGGTCAACGTCTGCCCAGAAAGCTGTCTGAGTAGCTTCATCCCAGTTGGTGAAATCTGTGTTGTCTCTGCCTGCTGCGGAAAGAAGGTTGAAGAGGGTATCCATACCTGCTCTGTACTCTTCCATACCAACGATGGGCTGAGCGTAGAATGTTGAAGATCCGTCATAAGCGGGATCGGATAAAACATACATTGAGAAGATAGCATCATCAGCTGTAAGAGGAGTTCCATCGGAGAACTTGATGTCGTCTCTTAACTGGAAGTCATATACAACTGTTCCGTCATCGTTCTGTGTAACGGTACAATCAGCGATACCGTTGTAGAAATAATCGGTTCCGTTGTAAGGGATGGTCTCACCTTCGATACCCTTTAATACAACGTTACCTTCACGGTCTGAACTAAGAAGTGATACAGACGCGAGACTTGCAACATCCTGATCGTAAGCAGTCTGTGCAAAGAAGGGGCTGAACTTGCTTGAGAAGTTATCATAACCAACTACAAGAGTCTGCTCCTTTTCCTCAGCTGCAGGCTCTGTAACTTCTTCTGCAGATGCGGAAGTCTCTTCGGATACGGATGCTTCAACTGAAGTTTCAGCAGATGTTGAAGCAGGTGTTTCCTTGGAGCAAGCCGCAAGAGAACCTGCGATAAGGCTTAAGCCGAGCACAAGTGCAAGGCTTTTCTTGAAAACCTTTTTCATAAAAATTTCCTCCTTTTGAAAAATGCATTGGGTTTTCGCCCGACTGTAGAATATCCTCTATCCCACAGTATCGCTTTATATTATAACTTTTCCCACTTTTTTGCAAGGGGATTTTCGATTTCTTTCGCATCAATCTTTCTCAAATACAAAGTTTGGGAAACTGTGATCAAAAGCATAACGCACGCAAGTGTGCAAAATATAATATCATTTATGGAAACTGATGCCAAAAGAAAGCCGGTCGTAATTATTCCGGCCACCTCGGAGATCATGCATAAAACCGCCTGTACGGTGCTCATCTGTTTTAACCTGTCCTGCCCTCTTTCTTTTTGCTCGCGGGTAAGCTTATCCCTTACCGGCCAAAAGTAGGCGACGGACTCAAAAAACACATATGCAGCCAGCACATTCACCGCAAAGGGAACGATAACATACCAGACTTTTCCCAGTTCCGTATAGAAGGTCATATTCAGAATAAGAAGAACAGCGAATATTATTTCCGAAAAAAGCAGAAACAAACGATTCTTTTTGTGAGCCGCTTCACTTTCATCTGATTCGAAATATGGCCCTATATAGACCTTTACATCCTTCTTCTTGCCGTCCGGGAGTGTCTCCACGTCAAGTCTGTAATCATTTCCGTATTTGGGTGAGATCATGCTTTTCTCCTTATTAATATAGCAAAAACAAAACAGGGGGCCGCCATTGCTGACGACCACCCTGTCGTTAAGTTTCAAATGAAAGAGTTAAATCTTACTTCCACTCGTTGTACTGTCTTGTGAACTCAGCAAGAACATCCTGGTAACCGGCTTCGTCAAGAGCTGCCTGGTACTGTTCGATGATTGAAGGAACGTCAGCTGCTGAGTAAGCACCGGTCTCAAGAGCGAATCCGTACTGATCGAATACGTTCTTACAAGCGGTGTACTGAGCTTCTACAGGGCTCTGATCGAATCTGAATCCTGCTGCAGGAGATGTCTTAGCGCCACCGTTGAACTCCTTGTAAAGGTCAGCCTTGTTTGCAGGCTCGTTTGCAAGAGGAGTAACGATTGTAGCGTTTGCAGATTCCCACATGGAGTGGTTGTACTTCTCAGAAGTCTGAGCAACCTGTCCGTTCTCATCATATGTGAAGTCTTCGCCTTCGATACCGAATGTGTAAAGGTCAGCAAGCTTGCTGTCGGTGTAAAGAAGACCCATGAAGTCGATACAAGCCTTAGCCTGAGCTTCGGTAGAGTTAGCTGTTACACAGTAGCAGGAACCAAGGTTAGATGTGGAGTGTACCCATCTGTCTGTAGCCTTCTGCATTGTAACATCCTGGCCATAACGAGAATCAGCTTCGTCGTTTACAGGGATGTCTGTCCACCATGATACTGCCCAATCCTGAGTCTGGGTTGTGGTATCTGTGGTTGTCTTTGTAGCTTCATCTTCAGAGATGTAACCTGCCTCTGCCCACTGAGCCATAAGAGTACAGAACTCAAGGTACTGAGGAGTAAGGATCGTGTCAACTACTTCGTTGGTAGCCTTGTCAACTGCTACGAAATTAGAAGCAGAGTCAGCTGTGAAGAAATCGAAGTCGTTGATGTACCATCTGTAGAACATAGCGGTCTTCTGAAGAAGAAGGGGATACTTAAGTCCGATGGACTTAGCGTCAGCAAGCATGGGCTCAAGGTCAGCAAGCTTGGAAACCTTTGTGATATCCCATCCGAACTGGTCGATAAGATCCTGACGGAACATGAAGTCGTAACCTTCTACGTTATCCTTGTAAACAGGGATGAAGTAGTTTCTTCCGTTGTACTTGGAAGCTTCCCACTGACCTGCGTCCATGGAGCTTTCAAGAACAGAACCGGGAAGAAGGTCTGTGATGTCATAAACTGCGTTCTTGGGAACAAGGTCGTTTGTTCCGATGGTGCCTTCCCATGAAGCTGTCCAGAGAAGGTTGATCTCGTTGTTTGCAAGAGCAAGGTTAGCCTTGTCTGTGTACTCACCTGATCCAACGTCGGATAACTTGATCTGAACGTTGATCTTGTCAGCGATGTAAGCGTTGATAGCATCTTCTACCTTCTTAACCTGATCGGAATCGGGTGTTGCAAGGTTGAAGCAGCATCTGTAAACGTTGATCACTGTAGCATCACCTGAAGTAGCTTCAGCTTCAGGAGCGGATGTTTCTGTGCTAGTCTTTGCAGAATTGTCGGTGCTAGCAGCCGGTGTGCTTGAGCCTGTGTCCTTGCCGCCGCAAGCAACAATTGAAAGGCTCATTGCTGCTGCGAGTGCAAGAGCAGCAATTTTCTTGATGTTTCTCATAAAAAACCTCCCTATGTTTTTATATATATTCTAAAGATACCGCACTGTGCGGATATCCCGAATATCAACCTTTAACGGATCCAACCGTAAGACCCTTGATGAAGTACTTCTGGAAGAAAGGATAAATAACCATGATAGGTGCGATTACGACGATAACCGTTGCCATCGTTGATGAATACTGCGGTATCGTGCCACCCATTGCAGCCCTTGCAGCTGCGGGTACGTTTGCGTTGTTCAAAAGTACTTCGATACTCTTCTGAATATTTACAAGAAGTAACTGTAACGGCTTCTTGTTATCGGAATCGATGTAAAGCAAAGCGTTCTGCCAATCGTTCCAATAAGCGGTTGCCATCATGAAGCCAACGGCTGCGAGTGAAGGCTTAAGAAGCGGTAAGGTGATCTGGAAGAAGGTTCTGTACTCTCCCGCACCGTCGATCTTGGCTGCTTCCATCAATTCTCCCGGAATGCTGTTGGCGATGTAGGTTCTTAAGATGATAACGTTCATCGTCGATACGCAGAGGGGAAGGATCAAAAGAAGAAGTGAATCCTTCAGGCCGTAATAACTTGTAAATACGATATATCCGGAAAGCTGTCCTCCGTTGAACAGCATCGGGATCAAAAGGTAAATGGAAAGGAACTTCGAAAGTCTGAAATCCTTTCTGCTTATGGAGTATGCAAACATACTCATGATCAAAAGTCCGAGGAGTGTTCCAACCACTGTAATGAAGATCGTTACTCCGTAGGAAACCAAAAGCTGTTTACCATACTTAAGGACCGATGTAACACCGTAAAGTGACCACTTCGCAGGGAAGAATGAGAATCCGTGCTGGGTGATATATAACTCATCGGTAAATGCCGCAATAAACACCAATACAACGGGAGCTGCGCAGAAGACCGTATACAGCAATAATATCAATGCCAGAATAACCTGACCGACTCCCTTTTTCTCTCTTCTGGAAGGAGCAATGTCCAAATTCTTATCTTTCTTAGCCATTTTTCATCCCCCTCCCTTAGAACAACGCATTCTCGGGCTCGATCTTCTTAACAAGCCAGTTTGCAAAGAGCATCAGCAGTAAGCCGACAATGGACTGGAAGAAAGAAGTTGCTGCCGTGAATCCGAAGTTTGAATTCTTAAAGATCGCATTCAGTACATACGAATCTATAACCTGAGTGGTAGGGAACAAAACTCCGCTGTTTCTGGTTACCTGATAGAAAAGACCGGTATCCGATCTCATTACATTACCTACCGAAAGAAGGAGCATTACGGTAATCATGGGTACAAGACTGGGGATCGTAATGTGTCTGATCTGTCTCCACTTACCTGCGCCGTCGATCTCGGCTGCTTCGTAAAGTTCAGTGTCGATACCTGCAAGCACCGACATGTATAATACCGAACCGTAACCGGTGTCTTTCCAGATCTTAACGATGGTCAGGATGTAGGGCCAAAGGGATGCATTTGAATAGAATCTCGTGTTAAGTCCCAATGCATGATTGATAAGACCCGTATCCGTGCTGATGAAGGCATATACGATGAACTGAACCGCTGCGTATGAAATAAATACGGGGATGATCATCAATGTCTGCATCGTTTTCGCCATCTTCTTGAATACAAGCTGGTCGATGGCGATCGCAAGAGTTACATTAAGGAACGTTCCGAGTGCGGTGAAGATCACGTAATACATGATCGTGTTCTTCGTAATGGAAGTGAACGTTGCCTTTGATGCCAAAAGGAATTTAAAGTTATCAAGTCCGTTGAAAGGACTCTTCCATATTCCAAGGGTATAATCAAAATTTTTGAAGGCCATTACAAGACCGGCCATGGGAACGTACATGATAAAGAACAGAACCAGGAAAACCGGAAGTGCCAATACCACATGAGCCCTGTGTTTCCAGGTATTTTTAAAAAAATCCTTCATACCTTTTCTCCCTCAATACAATTTGCGTAGTTACTTAATCGTTTTCGCTCTTTAACAATATAACATTTTTTACATTAAAGCAATACTTTTTTTCTTTTTTGATGTGCATTATTTACACTTTTTGTCATTTTGTACAGTTTTGCTTTGTCATTTTTGTTGCTTTTCGCATAAAAAACCCCTCAGAAGAGGGGTTTTTACTTAACTCATAACTTAATCGTTTTCTTAAATGCCGCATTAATGCATTAAGAAATGCCCGTTTTGCCTTTTCGTTTCTTTATCTTTATTTTTGTGAAACCGCGTTCATTCCCAGCACCAGGCAGCCCATTATGCCCTGATCGTCATGCAGGCTTGCGGGAACGATGTAACTGTCAATATCATCCAGCTGTTTTGTCGAAACATAACCGGCGATAAATTCCTTAACATACTTTCTTATAAGAGGAAACAGTTCCATTCTGTGCATAACACCTCCGCCGAGAATGATCTTCTCCGGAGCCAGCACCAGGATATATGTCATAAGTGCCTGAGCGATATACCAGGCTTCCATATCCATGGCTTCATGGCCTTCGGGTATCTCCTTGGCTGATCTGCCCCATCTAGCCTCAATGGCAGGTCCTGCTGCCAGGCCTTCAAAGCATTCCTTATGATAAGGGCATTTGCCTTCGTAAGTGTCCCGGGGATGACGTTTAAGGATCATGTGGCCCGCTTCGGGATGAAGGTTTCCGTGAACCAGATTTCCTTCAACCATGATACCTGCACCGATTCCCGTTCCTATGGTTATATATATAACATTCTTTAGTCCTGCAGCATCACCGTACGTAGCTTCCCCGAGGCATGAGCCGTTTACGTCGGTATCAAACCCTACAGGAATTCCCAGCTCCTTTTCGAATTCAAGAGCGATGGGATAATCTCGCCACGCAAGTTTGGGCGTTGTGGTTATATATCCATACTTTTCGTCATTTTTATCAAGACAGATTGGGCCAAAGCAGCCTATGCCCAGCGCCTCCACTTCTTTTTCCTTAAAGTATGCTATCATTTCGGGCATGGTCTCCTCGGGGGTAAGTGTGGGGATGGATTTCTGTTCGAATATCTTTCCCGTTTCGTCTCCGATGGCAAGAACCATTTTTGTTCCGCCTGCTTCAAGTGCGCCTATTCTCATTTTGTTTTTCCTCCCTTTATCTTAAGCACTATGACTTTGCAGTAATGTCCGATCTTAAAAAGAAAGAAACGGCAGGGCCTTAAAAGCATCCAGACCGCAGCATAGATCCTGTAAGGCAGGTATTTAACCGAGTGTTTCCTTCCCTTTCTTATATATGCGGTCATGCGGCCGTAAACCATTTCAGGGGCTATTGGGCCTTCCATCGCCTGCTGCCGGTCGCCTATGAAATACAGGCCCTGTGGGGTGATCTTCTTAAGACGATGGATGGTCAGGGGACCCAGAAAACTTCTGAAAACATAGACCTCCAGCCGCCTGAAGGGCTCTTTGGCCGGTTCCACAATGGCATAATCACTCTCCCGCACGAACAGCGGAAACATGCTCTCCCCTTGGGGGTGAAACTGCACCGTCACACCGTCTTTTAAAAGTTGTTCGACATTTCTTTTTTCTTCCACTGCTTAAATCCTTTGTGATATAATCAGTTTTATCATGAAACGAAACGATCTTTTCTTATTAAAACAAGTAAATGAAGAGTATTATCTGATCTCATCAGGCCAGGCGGCTGCGGATCGCAGGCTTATCTTAAAAACCAACCCCGTGGGCGCATTCATCTGGGAAGCGCTTAAGGATGACATCTGTATGGAGCATCTTCTGAAGCTTGCGATGCATAAATACGAGCCTGCAAAGGACGAGATCGAAGGTATGGTGAAGGAGATCCACGATTATGTGCATCTTCTTTTTATAAGAGGTCTCATCACAGGCCTTTCCGAACCCGAAGTGTCCGCCCTGCCCCTTTATACTACCATAAAAATCGCCGGTATAAAAATAAAAATCAGCGGCGACGGAGACATTCTTGATCCCTGCCTTAAAAGTTTCAAGGCAGATTTTCCCGAGAAGGAAACGGACCTTACTGTTCACTTCCGCATCGGCCTACCCGCATACACCGAGAACGGCCGGGTGATCGTAAGAAAAGATGAAATGCAGATACTTGAAAATGACGAGCATTACATAATAATATGCAGCGATCTTAAGCAGGTCAAAGAGATCCATATATCAAAAAACCTGAAGGAAGTGGATGTTTTCGCCATTGCTCCTTACGATGACAAGCTTCGAAACGAATTCTATCTGGCACTCAGGACTCCCTTCCTTTTAAAGGCACTGAATTCAGGAATGCTCATGCTTCATTCCGCTTCGCTTCTTTATAAAGGAAAGGTCTATTGTTTTTCCGCTCCCGCAGGCACAGGAAAAACAACACATACAAACATATGGAAGAGGCTTTTTGACTGCACGGACGTAAACGGCGATCTGAACCTTCTGGTTCCCCTTGAGAATTCCGTTATGGTACTCGGCACTCCCTGGTGCGGCACCTCGGGGCTTTATACCACCGAAACGCTGCCCCTCGGCGGAATAGTCTTCTTAAAGCGCAGCGGAACCGATCATGCAGAGAAGATCTCCTTCCAGGATTCCTTCCTCAAGATCGTCGCCCGCACCGCATCTCCCAACTGGAACACCGATTATGCCGAAAAGATCACAGATCTGGCCGAGACCATTGCCTCAAAAACCAACTGCTACTCCCTTGAATGCACCATGAACGACAGTGCCGCGGAAGAAATAAAGTGGCTGATAGATAAGAATATGAAATAACGAAGATCCGGAACAGCATATGCCGTTTCGGATCTTTTTTCGACCTGTTCTACCATATTTCTTTACCCATTGGCTTTCCCCAGTCAATCTCCTTTGAAACTGTCAATTGTCCGTCGTTTTCTGTAA
>JAEEIN010000103.1 GCA_016281385.1 Lachnospiraceae bacterium
ATATACGATGTTTCCATCGAGCGTATTTCCGGAAGCCTTACGGACCACTATTCACCCAATGAAAAGGTATTAAGGCTTTCCGACAGCGTATATGGTTCAACATCCGTTGCTGCTATCGGCGTTGCGGCTCATGAATGCGGACATGCCATTCAGCACAAGGAGGAGTATGGTCCCCTTAAGCTTCGCTCGGCAGCAGTACCCATCGCAAATATCGGCTCAAAGATCTACTGGCCCTTCATCATTTTAGGCATCGCCCTTGGCATGGTGGGACTTGCGGAAGTGGGAGTTGTGTTGTTTTTGTTTGTTGTTTTCTTTCAGCTGATCACATTACCCGTAGAGTTTGACGCTTCAAAGCGTGCCCTTGGTGTGCTGGATACCCGGGGGATCCTGGCAGGAGTTGAATACGACGGAGCAAAGAAGGTTTTAACCGCAGCTGCCCTCACCTATGTGGCATCCCTGCTTTCCTCCATCCTTCAGCTCTTAAGACTCATCGCCCTCACCCGAGGCTCCGGCGGCGGAAGCAGAAGAAGATACAGATAGTGCCAGTTACAGAAGATCGGCCCTCATTTCAGAAATGAAGTGGGGGCTTTTACTTGACAGATGTCAAGCAAATTGATATTATTTTCGTGGAATTACTTGACAAACGTAAAGTGATTTGAGGAATTTGCATGAATGATATCATTTTTGAAGTTAAAGATATGCGGTACCTTAACTGGACCAAAACCCGTAAGTCATCCGGAACAGCAGGCTCATTTCTGAAGGCTTACGATGATACGGGTAAAAAGAAAAAATACTATAAGCTTTCCGACTATGATTCCGTGAAAGGGATTATAGGACACGAGTGTGTAAACGAGATCGTGGTGCAGAGGCTGCTGGATTTCTTCGGCATAGAGCACCTTCGGTATACGCTTGTTCATGCGCTTGTGACGATTGATGGCAGGGATCATGAGACATATCTTTGTGAATCGGAGGATTACAAGGGTAAGAGCGAGAGCAAGATCTCGCTGGAAGACTTTTATGCCTTATACAAAGAAAATGAAGAGACACCTATAGAATTCTGCAAAAGGATGGGCTGGGAGCAGTATGTTTATGAGATGTTTCTGATAGATCATCTTGTGTTGAACAGAGACCGGCATGGAGCCAATATAGAAGTTTTGAGAGATGCAAAAACAAAAAGCACTCGTCTTGCCCCCTTATTTGACCACGGTTTAAGTCTGGTGTGTCGGTGTCATTCGGTGAATGAACTTGATGATTTTGATGTGACGGAAGACAGGAAAGTTCAGTCATTTGTCGGTACTTCAAGTACCTTTGAAAATGTAAAGGCCATTCCGAAGGCATACTTCGATGAATTGCCAAAACTGGCGGAAGCGGATCTGGATAAGGTATTTGAAGGTTTGGAGACTGTGATCGGACGTGAGTTTATCGACAAAATGCGTACAATGATATGGGAAAGGTGGTGCAGCCTTGACAGTATTTGAAATACGTGACAAAGCCTGTAAGGGCAGTCTTCTGGGATATCTTTTCTATTATGACAGAAGCAGGCGATTTTTTACGGAATTACTGAGTGATACGGATGATTGGACATGTCCGTTCATTTTTTCCGACCTTGTTAAAAAGGGCATATACAGTATAGATTCCGTGCGAAGCGGCAAGTTTGTGGCGCAACGCATTATTCCCCCGGACAGACAGAATCTGGGATCCATTCTGAAGGAGAACGGGCTCAAAGAATATGACGAGTATAAGCTTCTTTTACTGAGTGAGGGACGCTGCTCCCAGGATGAACTGTATCTGGTTAGAATATCCGAAAAGAATATAATTGCAGAGATTTCAAAGCGTCTTGCGGGGAAGGTACAGGATGTTATGCCTCTTGGCAACCGGAAAGTGCTTGTTTTTACGGAAGATCGAAAGAGTGTTATTGTGGATGTGGAAAAGCTTTGCCGGGATGACAGGCTGTTTGGCAATGTTCTGAACAGCGATGAGATTTTTTATAGTGTCCGTGTGTCTCCCGGGGGCAATGGAATAGAGTGGGGGGAGGAACGGTTTATTTCAGCGGAAGTTCTCCGGGCTAATGGACAGGAATCCTTCATATCTTATGATGACCTTACCGATTTTATAAAAACCCGCCTGGTGGACACGGCTGAAGCTGCCTCAATTCTTAATTGCTCCAGGCAATACATAAAGCAGCTTTCGGACAAAGAAAGACTCACACCGCTTCGTGAGGGTGCAAATTCCAATCTGTTTTTAAAAAGCGAGATTGAACGGGAATGATTTCGCCTTTTTCGATTATGACAAACCGGCGGACCTTAGACCTGATGGTAAAACAGTAATTGTCATTGGTGATAAAAAACAAAAAAACCATTAAATTGATGGCAAAAACATCTTGATTTACCATCAATTTAATGGTTTAATTACTTTGGAGGTGGTAGTATGACCAAAGAGTATATAACTCCAAAGTACACAAATTCAGCTGAGATCAAGAGTGTTCGCAACTTGCTTAAACTCACGCAGAAGCAGTTTGCGGATTTCGTCGGAGTCTCCAAGCCTACGGTGGAAAGGTGGGAATCGGGTGATGACAAGATAACCGGCCCCATTGTTCTTTTGATTGAAATTTTGCGACGTTCGCCTCAGATCGAGAATGATTTTATTCTTCCGCCCAATAAAGCCAAAATGCGGCTTAAGTATTATTACCGGGACATGCTATGTACGGTTATAGATGTGGATGAGATAGAACAACGGGTTAAGATAAAGAACTATACAAACAATTTACTTTACCGTGCCTTTGGGAAAAATGAGCAGCCTTCTTTTTCTGATTATGAGGAGTTTCTGGAGTCCAGATGTTTCCCGGGCTCGCGGGATAAGATGAAACTGATGCTAAAGGAATATGACATTCCCTTTTATGATCCGCTGCTTATTATCGAAAAAACGGGCGGGCGAATGGAGGAAGATGACTTTCATATCGTAGTGGAAAGGTGAGTTCATGGTTGAATTATTTGAAAAAGACTTAATTGAAACAGAGAACCGTTCATCCAAAGGAAATCAACTGAAATGGCGCAACGGCGATATGTGGTATAAAGCCGATTACACGGGCTATGAAGGCTTATCGGAGTATGTCATATCGCATCTGCTGAAAAAGACATCTTTAAAGTCTGAGGAGTTTCTACTTTACGATCTTGAAGACATAAGATATAAAAGCGCGATCTTTCATGGCGTAAAAAGCAAAAACTTTTTGGAGCCGGGGTGGCAGCTGATAACGCTGGAACGGCTCTTCAAAAATGTTTACGGCCAAAGCCTGAATGCGCTGATATATAAGACAAGAGATCTTGAAAACAGACTGAAACTCCTGGTTGAAGAAACCGAAAGGCTTACAGGCATCAGAGATTTTGGTATCTACATAGCAAAAATGCTTACAGTAGATGCTTTCTTCTTAAATGAAGACCGTCATACTCACAACATCGCCGTTCTGACCAATGAAAACGGTGAATTCAGACTTTGCCCGATATTCGATCAGGGCGCCGGCCTTTTGGCCGATACCACCATGGATTATCCGCTTGGCGAGGATGTATACAAACTGATCGATTCAGTAAAGGCAAAAACAATCTGCGAGAGTTTTAATGACCAATTGGATGTTGCGGAAAAGTTATACGGCTCTAATATCGGATTTTTCTTCACTAAAAAGGATATAGCGGACATCATAGACAGTGTGCCTGATGAAAGCTACAGTGCAGAGATCAGGGAGAGAGTAAAAACAATCTGCTTTGAAAAAATGCGACAAATGAAATATCTGTTTGACCAATAGAATCAGAAGGTCCTGATCGGAAGAAAGATTTTTGAGATGAGGAAGTAAATTGATATGAATTTTTATGTAGATTTTGATGACTGTCTTTGTGAGACGGCGAGGTCCTTTACGGAGATCGCGGAAAGGCTTTTCGGGATAAAGCTTCCCTACGAAGAAGTTAAGTTCTTTAATCTCCAGCAGACATTCGGATTAACGGATGAACAATATACCCTTCTGATGGAGGAGGGCCATCGTCCCGAGACATTGCTTTCCTATGAAGAGACACCGGGATGCTCTAAGGTGATAAATGAGTGGCTGGATATGGGCCATGAAGTGAATATCATCACCGGCCGCCCTTACGGTGCATATGAAGCCTCAAGACAGTGGCTTGACGAACACAACCTAAAAAGGGTGAAGCTTTACTGCCTGAATAAGTATGGCAGGGACGCATTCTACGGATCCGGCTCCCACAATCTGGAACTTGAAGACTTCTACAAAATGAAGTTTGACTTCGCAGTGGAAGATTCACCCCTGGCCCTGCCTTATCTTGAGCATTTCCCGGGCCTTAAGGTCATGGTGTTTGACCGTCCCTGGAACCAAGACTGCGAGTTTCCGAACGAAAACTTTATGAGATGCACCGACTGGCAGGTGATCAAGGCACAGGCGGAGTTAAATTTTTGATTTCTTATGTAATGACGCGAAAAAATATGATATTATAGTCAGTAGAGGCAAAGACGCTTTCAGAAATGAAGGTCTTTGCCTTTTTTGTTTAGTACGAGAAGGAGGGTTGAAAATGGTCAAATTGAACGATTACCTGTATTCGGGGGATACGGTGTTAAAGATCCTGCACAGATATCACGACGATCTTAAGGAAGATGCAACGCGGACAAAAAACGGTATAGATATAATACATTGCAATTTCCTGCTGCAGATCATAGATCTGCTTGAGCACAATGACTTTCTTACTTCCCAGTCCCAACGGCTGAGGGAATTTTACAAGTATATGTCCAATGAGTATCCATTTCTTGCTTTCACTTTCAAAGGAAGAATAAAATCCCTTTTAAGGGCGGAGCAGAAGTTTAACGGGCTCATTGTGGAGCATGTGGACGAGTATTATCGCAAAAATCATGCATTTCCGAGCATTGCGGAGCTTAAGCAGGAGATGGGAGCCATAAGGGATCTGATCGCATATCGGATCGTCATTTCCATGCCCGCATGTCATTTAAAGGAAGGAGATAACGGCGAGGAGATAGAACTTAAGTATCTCTACGAGATCGCCAATGCCCTTCCGGGTTTTCTGGAAGAAAAAGGCTTTACGGCAGAAATATACGGAATCCCCGGAAAAGATCCCTCTGAGAGGATCTCTGAGTCCCTCCGGCCGTATTACAGGGACTACATAAAGAATCCCAGTCCCTACGGCTATAAATCCCTCCACATCACCTTCTATGACAACCAGTCCAGATCCTACTGCGAAGTTCAGATGCGTACCAAGCAGATGGATGATTATGCCGAGATTGGTCCTGCACATCACCTGGGCTATGAAAAGAGACAGGATGCTGAAAGAAGAACAATAGATGCAGTTCCTATAGGCGAATGTGCGTATTTTGATGAGGCTTACGAGCGCGGTTTGTTGTTGCAGGGCCTTGACCTTTCCAAAGTGAACGTAAACCTCTTCGGAGCGGTAAACAACCAGCTTGTAAATGACGGCTGCGGCTTATATCGCGGCCGACTGATCCTGCCCTATGAGCATCTTTCCAGATTTCAGAATGACATAATTGACTGATAGTGAGATAATGAAACCGAAGATCATTTATTAATTATTTCAGGGGGAGCAAAGAATGGAAATAGTATATAAACGATTGACGGAAAAAGAATTAGACACGATCATTAAGATGCGAATAGACCAGCTGACGGAGGAGTACACTTCCGAAGGCAGGACCGTGCCTGAGGGCGTGGATCTGGAAAAGTCACTGATGGACTTCTATAAAAAGAATATGGCCGCCGGCACATATGTTTCCTGGCTTGCCTTTGATGGCAACAAAATAGTCGGAACAAGCGGCATGTCCTTCGCCGAGAAACCGCCGTATTTTACCTGCCCCACAGGAAGGCTTGGCATCTTATCCAGCATGTACACAGACCCCAATTACCGTCGTCTGGGCATCGCCACACAACTCCTCGACAGAGTCGTTAAGGAGGCCAAAGACTACGGCTGCGGCACAATCTACATCACCGCCTCCGACATGGGCGTAAAACTCTACGAATCCTACGGCTTTAAGCACAACGGCAATTTTATGCAGTACAACTTCTGAACCTCCGATTTTATTCCTTTTTTGCTAAAGTGAACCTCCGATTTTATTCCTTTTTTGTTAAAGTGAACCTCCGATTTTATTCCTTCTGTGTTTTGAACATGAGTAAAGTTTTAGCAGAGCATCGTTCTCGGTGCTCTGTTTTTTATGAGGATAAAGGGGTATAATGGGAGCATGGATCACAAAATTTTTATTGTCGAGGATGACAGGGGTATTGCGGAGGGCATTACCGAACAAATGAAGCAGTGGGGGCTGGAGGCGAAGGTGATTTCGGACTTCAGGAATGTTATGGGGGAATTTGCGGAGTTTGATCCGCATCTTGTTCTTATGGACATTTCTTTGCCTTTTATGAGCGGCTATCACTGGTGCAGCGAGATAAGGAAAGTTTCTTCGGTTCCGGTCATTTTTATTTCCTCGGCTTCGGACAACATGAATATCGTAATGGCGGTAAATATGGGGGCGGATGATTTTATTGCAAAGCCCTTTGATTTAAATGTCCTTACCGCAAAGGTTCAGGCGATGCTTCGGCGCGCGTACGATTTCGGGGCTTCTTCTCCCGTGATCGAGTGCAAGGGAGCGATACTGAATACCGGGGACAATACACTTACCTATAATGACAGTAAGATCGATCTTACAAAGAATGAGTACAAGCTGGTGCTGACTCTTATCAAGAACCGTGGCAAGATCGTAAGTCGCGAGAAGCTTATGGAAGCCCTGTGGGAGAGCGGGGATTTTGTGGACGAGAATACTCTTACCGTCAACGTGGGACGGCTTCGAAAGAAACTTGAAAACGCGGGACTTAAGGATTTCATCATCACCAAGTCAGGCGTTGGTTATACAGTGGGGTAAGGCATGAAACTGTTTTGGGCATATGTCAAAAGCATATTGAGCGGGGTATTGTTCTTTGCAGGTCTTTTTATTCTGCTTATCATTTCATTTTCCCTTTACGGACTTCCCCTGAAGGCATTGGTATATCCGGTGCTTCTTTGTTCTTTGACAGGAATTGTGTACCTTGCGTACAGATATCATTTGATCCGCAAATCCTACAAAGAGATCTGTGAACTCAAGAATGCCGCCGCCGAGCTCATCGATAAGGCTCCAAGGCCGGCAATCCCTTTTTCGGAGGATTACGCCGAAATCATAGAGAACCTTGCGGAGCAGAAGCGAAGGGTTTTGGAGGATACGCAAAAAGAAACCGCAGAGCTTATGGACTATTACACCCTCTGGGTTCATCAGATAAAGACTCCCATAGCCTCCATGAAATTAAGGCTCCAGCGAGAGGACAGCGAACTGTCACGGAACCTTCTTTCCGAACTGGGACGTATCGAGCGCTATGTTGAAATGGTGCTAACTTATTTGAGGCTCGAAGGCCCCGGCAGCGACTATGTTTTTAAGGACTGCGACCTTGATGCAATAATTAAAGAAGCGGTGAAGAAGTTCGCCGGCGATTTCATCATGAGCAGGATCAGACTCAATTATGAGCCGGTCAACAGGAAAGTGCTCACCGATGAAAAGTGGCTTTCCTTCGTCATCGAGCAGGTGCTTTCAAATGCCCTGAAATATACGAATCAGGGAGAAATCTCAATATATGTGGAGGATCCGCTGACGCTTTGCGTCAAAGACACGGGTATAGGCATTTCCCCCGAGGATCTTCCCAGGATATTCGAGAGAAACTTCACGGGTGTCAGAGGACGCACCGACAAGAAAGCCAGCGGCATAGGCCTGTATCTCTGCAGTAAGATCAGCAAAAACTTAAACCACGGTATCAGCGCCGAGTCCGAAGCAGGCCGCGGAACAACAATAAAGATAGACCTGAATACGGTTAAGGGTTTTGTCGAATAAAATGAATGTGACAAAAATGTAAGTTTTTGATGCCGGATTGTAAGCCGATTCAATGGAAGGGATCGGCTTATTTTTATAAAATCAAACCGAAAACGAAAGGGAGGTTTGAAAAATGAGTTTACTTGAAGTCAATAACCTTAAAAAAATCTATAAGACACGTTTCGGCGGCCAGGAAGTGGAAGCCCTTCGTGACGTCAATTTCGTGGTTGAAGAAGGCGAGTTTGTTGCCATCATGGGCGAATCCGGTTCCGGAAAAACAACACTTTTAAATATCCTTGCGGCATTGGACAAGGCCACCGCAGGTAAGGTTGTTTTAAGCGGCATGGATCTTTCCGGTATTTCGGAAAAAGAGATCGCCACATTCAGACGTGACAATCTTGGTTTTGTGTTCCAGGAGTTCAATCTGTTGGATACTTTTTCCCTTGAAGACAATATTTTCCTGCCTCTGGTGCTTGCGGGAAACAACTATAAGGATATGAGAGACAGGCTTGCCCCCATAGCTGAGAAACTGGGTATCACAGAGCTTCTTAAGAAATACCCTTACGAGGTTTCCGGCGGACAGAAGCAGAGAGCGGCAGTTGCCAGAGCGCTTATCACCGATCCAAAGATCATCCTTGCGGACGAACCCACGGGAGCCCTTGATTCCAAGGCATCTGACGAGCTTTTAAGACTCTTTAGCGAAGTAAACGCTCAGGGCCAGACGATCCTAATGGTTACCCATTCGGCAAAGGCTGCCAGCTGCGCAGGACGTGTTCTTTTTATAAAGGACGGAGAAGTGTTCCATCAGATCTACAGGGGCGAAAATTCCAACGAGACCTTCTATCAGAAGATCACCGAAACCCTCACCATGCTCTCAGGGGGAGGTAACAGATAATGAAAACACTTTTTTACCCCAGACTTGCACTGGACGGATTAAGGAAAAACAAAAGAATGGTATTTCCTTACATTCTTACCTGCATATGCATGATCTGCATGTTTTATATCCTCATGTTTTTATCGTCGGACAAAACCACATCCCTTTTGCCCAGGGGAGCATCAACAACCTCACTCATCATGGTACTGGGCGCGGTGGTGATCGGGATCTTTTCCCTGATCTTTCTTTATTACACCAACTCCTTCCTGATCCGCAAAAGAGCGGGAGAGTTCGGCCTTTACAACGTCCTTGGAATGAACAAGGGGAATCTTTGCAAGATAATCACCTTCGAGACTCTTATCACCTCGGGTGTTTCCCTTGTTTTGGGACTTCTTGCGGGAATCATCTTATCCAAGCTTGCTGAATTGTGCCTTGTAAAGATGATGGGCGGTACCGTAACATATAACCTTCGTGTAGACACCTTCTACGTGATCGTAACTCTTTTCTTTTATCTGGTGATCTTTGCCCTCATCTGGCTTTCATCAGTCATTAAAGTAAGAAGAAGCAGCGCAGTTTCACTGTTAAAGAGTGATAAGGCGGGTGAAAAGCCTCCGAAAGCCAATTGGTTTCTTGGCCTTCTGGGAGCTGTCATTCTGACAGTCGCATACTACATTGCCATAACCATTGACAATCCCATCCAGGCAATCTTTTTGTTCTTCCTTGCAGTGGTTTTGGTCATCATCGCAACATATCTTCTGATGATCGCAGGCAGTGTTCTTCTTTGCCGCATTCTTCAGAAAAACAAAAAGTACTACTATGATCCCGCACACTTTGTGTCCGTTTCTTCCATGGCCTACAGAATGAAACGAAACGGCGCAGGACTTGCATCCATTGCCATCATTGCCACCATGGTCCTTGTTATGCTTTCGTCGGTATCATGTCTGTGGTTTGGTTCAAAGGATATGCTGGCCACACGTTTCCCCGGTGACATTGATTACACCGTAAGGTTCAATGAAGGAAAACTCCTTAACGAAACAAATATGGATGCGATCAAAACTCTCATAAAAGACTATGGGGAGGAGCATGATCTGGGCATAGAGCCGGTTCTTGATATTTACTACGCTGAAATCTCGGGGATGGGAGAGGGAAACAGGATCTGCTTCGACGATTATGCAGAAGAAGATCTTTCCACTGTATCAAAAATAAGAGAAGTATTCCTGATCCCCGTTTCTGAGTACAACAAAAAGACAGGAAACGACATTACCCTTCAGACGGGAGAAGCCCTGGCTTTCGGCAGCAAATGCAACATGGATCAGGATACTCTCGAGCTTGTCCTGGGAAACAGCATCATTATCCTGCAATTGCTTAAAACAGATGCAAAGGCTTTCACAATAGAGAACAGTTTAAGGGATATAGTTCCGGAAATAGTTCTTGTTGTTTCGGATCCCGTTGAGATCTGTGAAGGTCTTGGATTGGCATCGGATGATAAGTACGGTCCCATGAGATATATGTGGAAATACTGTTTCAATGTGGATCAGACATCCATGAGCATGATGGACTGTGCAAATGCCATCAGAAGATCTGTGGACGATTCCTTGGAATCGGATCCCCATATGTCCTGCAACTATATGCTTTTTTCTGAAGAGCGTGAGACTGAAGGCGTGGAACTTGTATCTGCCAACGGAAGCATGTTCTTTATCGGAATCGTATTAAGCGCGGTATTCATCCTTGCGGCTGTGCTCATCATATATTACAAGCAGATCTCGGAAGGCTATGAAGACAGCAAGCGCTTTGAGGTTATGAGAAAGGTGGGAATGACAGGCAAGGAGATTAAAAAGAGCATCAACTCCCAGCTTCTTGTGGTGTTCTTCATTCCCTTATTCTTTGCGGGACTCCACCTTGCGTTTGCGTTTCCGATGATAAAGAAACTGCTGATACTTTTCGGAATATATACCACGGGTCTTTTCGTGATCACTACCGTTATAAGCTTTGGGATATTTGCCGTATTTTATATTGCAGTATACAAAATGACATCCAATGTTTACTACAATATAGTAAGTGGAGTAAAATAGAAACTGCCGAAAAAAACGACAGGAAGACAAAGAGTACGGAATGTTCGCGGCGCGAAGGGAGAAGTTATGATCGTTAAAGCTACGTATTTTCAGAACGATGCGGAGAAACCGCTGGTTTACGGAGATGTTGAGATAAAGAATGTGCCCAGGCAGCGCTTAAAGGGCGAGTCGGTGAAAGAAGGCGTGCTTTGTGAGCCTGTAATGGTGGGCTTCTGCGGAACGGACAATGAGCTTATGAACATGGGAAGCAGGGGCGAGTTGTCGGCCAAGTTCCCGGCGGGAGAGAAGCGCCTGATAAACGGCCATGAAGGCATTGTCTGGGTTCCTTCGGAAAACAGGTTTGCCATCGTGCTCATCAGGGGCGGCGACAGCGTGGATCCCACAAGATACACCGAGGATGAGACATACTTTGAATACGGCTGCGACAAGGCGGACGGTCTATTTGCCGACAAGCAGTATTTCAATCCCGATATGCTCCTTCCAATCCCCGATGGCTATGTTCACGACGGAAAGCTTGACCTTTCCTTTGCAAAGAAGATGGTTTTTCCCGATCCTTTTGCATGCATGCTTTTCCAGTTAGAGCGTATGGAGGATATGGGCAGTGCTCATAACTTCAGAAGGACGATGCGTGCGCACAAATGCGATGAAGCGAAAGCCCGTGAGATAGCAAAGAAAGAGATCTTCGACCGTACCGTTATCTTTGGACTCGGAACCACCGGTATGTTCATTGGTGACCTGATTTCAAGAAAGTATAAGGATTCAAAGATCCTTTTTGTTGCCAGAAGCCCTAAAGAATCACAGAAGGTTTCTTTTGCACTTAAGAACTCACATGCCGAGTATCTTCAGAACACCTTCGAAAGTGAGCAGGAGCTTGCGGATGCCATAGTTGCGAAGCTTGGCGGAAGGGCAACCACCTTTATCGGGGTAAGCGGAAGCAATGTGGAACACAGAGTAGCTTTTGAACACAAGGTTCTCGGCTGCAACGGCCTGTACAACAGTTTTTCACTTGGCCCGAAGATCACCTTCGATACAATGCCCTTCGGATTCGAGAATCACCTGATCATCGCATCCATCAACTTCAGACAGGACCATATGGAGGAGGCTATCGAGCTTCTTTCAAAGAGCAATTACGATGAGATCGTTGAGCTTATCGACAGGGAAGAGTTCGCGGCTGATCCCA
>JAEEIN010000104.1 GCA_016281385.1 Lachnospiraceae bacterium
AGATAAAGTTCTTTGAAGAGAGCGGTTTAAATGATTTTGTGTTCGGCTTCGAGGAAAGCTACGGCTGCCTTGCCGGTACCCACGCAAGGGACAAGGATGCGATAGTGACCCTGATGTGTCTTTGTGAAGTGGCTGCCTGGTGCAAGAAGAACAATATGACCTTATGGGACAGGATGAAAGAACTTTTTGAT
This sequence comes from Lachnospiraceae bacterium, assembly GCA_016281385.1. GTDB lineage: Bacteria > Bacillota > Clostridia > Lachnospirales > Lachnospiraceae > UBA1258. The sequence continues at coordinate 192 of JAEEIN010000104.1, forward strand.
GAGTTCGGTTATTACAAAGAGGATCTGTATACACAGACCTGTAAGGGCGTGGAAGGGGCAGAAAGGATCCGACGGATAATGGCTGATCTGAGAAAGGATACTCCGAAGGATATCGGAGGCATGAAGGTTCTTCGGGTAAGAGATTATTCTTTGGACTGTATCAGGGATCTGAGATCCGGAAATACGACCACCACGGGACTGCCTGAATCGGATGTCCTGTATTTTGAACTTGAAGATGATTCCTGGTGCTGTGCCCGCCCTTCGGGAACAGAGCCCAAGATCAAATTTTATATGGGTGTTAAGGGCATCTCTTTGGATGATGCAAAGACAAAGCTTGATAAACTGACTCAGGGAATAAAGGCTGTGATCGAATAATGGGAAATGTACAAAAAACTCTCCGCTATCTTAAGAGAAACGGAATTTCAAGTACATATTATGCTGCAAAGGAGCGTCTTTTGGAAACAAAAGGCGTTCCTTATGATTATGCGCTTCCTTCGGAATCCGAGCTTTCAAAGCAGAGAAAAGAGTCTGAAGGAGCTTCTTTGCTGATCAGTATAGTTGTTCCCGTATATGAAACTCCGGAAAGGTTTCTTCGTGAACTGATCGACTCATGCATTGCCCAGACATATCCCTGCTGGGAACTCATCCTTGCGGATGCATCTTTAAGTGACGGCCCGAGGAACGTTATTGACACCTTTACGGATGAAAGGATCGTATATCGTTGTCTTTCAGAGAACGGCGGTATTTCAGCCAATACCAATGCGGCTGTTTCTTTTGCAAAGGGAGACTATGCAGCCCTTTTGGACCATGATGATCTTTTGACTCCCGATGCTATGTATGAAGTGGCTTGCGTTATTGAACGATCACGGAAAAATGGCGTAAATCCGGCATTTGTCTACTCTGATGAAGATAAGTGCGATGGTGAAGCAAAACACTATTATGAGCCAAATATTAAACCTGAATATAATTTTGATTATCTCTTGTCCAATAATTATATATGCCATCTTTCGGTGATCGAGCGTTCTTTGCTGCTTTCTTATCCTTTCAGAAAGGAGTACGACGGAGCGCAGGATCACGATCTGATACTCAGGATCACGGGAGATCTTTTTAAGAAGGGAGAACGGGAAAGGATACTTCATATTCCCAAGGTTCTCTATCACTGGCGCTGCCATGAAGCGTCTACCGCTTCCAATACCGACAGCAAGAATTATGCTTACGAATCCGGTCTTAAATGTGTGGCTGATTACACTAAGGTTGAAATCGAACATTCCATGCATAAGGGCTTCTATGTTCCTTTGTATGGAAAGGATCTGTTTATCCTTAGGCCTGAGATCGGTGCAGTGGGCGGACTTATGACCCGGGGAAATAAAATAACGGGCGGGCTTTACGATGAGTCGGGAGAATGTACCTATAAAAACATGAATAAACATTTCTCCGGCTATCTTCACAGGCTGCATTGCAGACAGGAAGCGTATGCGCTTGATATCCGCAATCTTACGCCAAATCCGACACTTTCGGATCTGTATGCAGAGTCTCTCTATGGCCTGCAGCTTGATCTTGAATTAATTAAATCAGACAAAAACACCGACAGAGAAGGTGTAATAAGGAAGTGGAATCTTCATTTTGCGAATGAAGCGCGAAAGAGAGGTTTCATTCTTGTTTACGATCCTTCATACAGACGGGGAATGGGATATAATGCCCTGAAGGAATCGGACAGACTTCCTGTTTCCGTTGTGATACCCAATTATAACGGTAAAGACTATTTAAAGCCCTGTATCGATTCGGTCATGGCTTCCGATCCCGCTCCCAGGGAGATCATTGTTGTTGATAACGGATCTGCGGACGGATCGACAGAATTATTAAAAAGTGTTTATCCCGAGGTAATTCTTATTGAGCATAAAGACAATCTTGGTTTCACGGGAGCTGTCAACCACGGTATCACAAGGGCTTCACAACCCTATGTATTTCTTCTTAACAACGATACGACCATTGAACCCGACTGTATTGAAAAGCTTGTGAAGGCCATGGATTCGGATCATAAAGTCTTCTCAGCCGGAGCGCTTATGCTGTCAATGGATCATCCCGAACTGGTAGATAACGCAGGTGATTCTTACAACCTGCTGGGATACCCCAGATCCTTTGCAACCGGTAAATCCGGAATTAATTATTTTGGGGATAACTCTGCGAAGGTATTTACAGCCTGCGCCGGAGCGGCTATGTACAGGAAGGATCTTCTAAAGGAGATTGGTTTGTTTGACGACAGGCATTTTGCTTATTTCGAAGATGCCGATATCGGCTACAGAGCCCGTATTTACGGCTATTCCAATGTCAATGTGCGCAATGCCGTGGTTTATCATAAGGGAAGTGCGGTTTCCGGATCGAGGCACAACCGTTTCAAGGTAAATCTTTCCTCACAGAACGGAATTCTTCTCTTTATGAAGAACATGCCACTGCTTCAGTTGCTTATCAATCTTCCCTTTCTTTTATTGGGAATACTGATAAAAGCGGCATTCTTCACACTGAAGGGCTTTGGCGGTACCTATATCAAAGGTGTATTCAGGGGTATCGGAATGTCCTTTGGCCGGGCAGGTCGTGCACATCATGTGAGATTTCGATTTAGAAACATCTGTAATTATTTAAAGATAGAACTGTGGATGATCAAATCCACATTTACCGGCAGGTAAAAGAGTTTCTCAACTTTACTTAAGAAACTCTTAAATTGCTTTTTCATCCTGCAGGTTGTAGGATTATTAGAGATAAACAGGTCAATTGGAGGCATGGGATTTGATCAAAGACAATCAAAGATTTTTTAACAGAATCCGTCTGTTCATAGATGCCCTGATTACCGCAGGCACGTATCTGCTTGCCTGGTATATTAAGTTTGTCAGCGTTTTTGCCGTAGACGATGAGATAGGTCGTCTTCCCAACGAGATATATCTGGGGGCTCTGTGGGCCATCGTTCCCGGATATATCTTCTTATATTATTACTTCAAGACCTACACCCCCAAGCGCGGTCTTAAGTTTGCGGACGAAGTATCCGGTATCATCAAGACGAACATTGCCGGTGCGGCTATCTTCATAATCGTTTTGTATATCATCAATCAGCCGGACTTCTCGCGTTCGATGATATTCATGTTTGCAGGCTTTAATACCGTCTGTGCCATGATCGGTCACTATGTGGTCAAGCAGGTCTTAAACGTTTTGCGAAGAAAGGGCTACAATAACAAGTATGTTCTTCTTGTGGGTTACTCAAGGACTACCGAGGAGTACATCAACAGGATCCTTGCAAATCCCCAGTGGGGCTATGTAGTGAGGGGCATCCTTGATGACGAAATTCCGGTGGGAACCACATACAAGGGTGTTAAGGTCCTTGGACATATTGCAAACCTTAACATGATCCTTGAACAGAGTGACCTTGATGAGATCGCCATTACCATAGCCCTTAAGGATTACGTTAATCTTGAAAAGATCGTTGACAAGTGCGAAAAATCCGGCGTGCATACAAAGTTCATTCCGGATTACATGAGCATCATCCCTTCAATGCCCTATACCGAGGATATCCAGGGATTGTCGGCAATCAATATACGATATGTTCCGTTGTCGAACACATTCAATCAGATAATGAAGAGAGCCATCGACATTGTGGGCTCGGTGATCGGTATCATAATCACTTCACCCATCATGTTTGTTTGTGCGATCTTAGTCAGGTGTTCAAGCGAAGGTCCGATCATTTTCAAACAGGAGAGAGTTGGCCTTCACAATAAATCTTTCAATATGTACAAATTCCGTTCCATGCGCATCCAGAGCGAGGCGGATGAGAAAAAGGGCTGGACCACCAAGGACGATCCCCGTATCACAAAGGTGGGAGCGGTGTTAAGAAAAACAAGTCTTGACGAATTGCCGCAATTGTTTAATATATTGAAGGGTGATATGAGCCTGGTGGGTCCCAGACCTGAGCGCCCGCAGTTTGTGGAGCAGTTCAAGGAGGAGATCCCCAGATACATGATCAAGCATCAGGTTCGTCCCGGCCTTACGGGATGGGCTCAGGTAAACGGATACAGAGGAGATACTTCCATATATAAGAGGATCGAATACGATCTTTTCTATATCGAGAACTGGACTCTCTGGATGGATTTCAGGATAATATTCCGCACATTCTTTGTGGGATTTGTCAATAAAAATGCCTATTAGGAAATAAGTTATACTTTGGAGGAGATATGGCCAAAAACAAGAAAAAAAAGGGCGGATCTGCCGGTAAGGTTATCCTTCTTTTTGTAGAACTGCTTGTTCTTGCCGGTATAGTTGTTGCCGCATTGTTTGTCCTTGACATATTTGGCGGAACTGATGAAAACGGAAATGCAAAGGGACCTCAGAAGATCATCATAAAAGAAGATGAGATCGCCCTTAACATGAACGAAAACGTTAAAAAGAACGAGACCATGAAGGGCTATACGAATATCGCACTTTTCGGTGTGGATTCAAGAACCGGCGCTCTTGCGCAGAAGACCCGTACCGATACGATAATGATCGCATCCATCAACAATGAAACGAAGGAAGTAAGGCTTGTCAGCGTATACCGTGATACCTATCTTAACCAGATGGGAAGCAGCGATTCTTACGGAAAGTGTAACGCTTCTTATGCATACGGCGGAGCCGAGCAGGCCATCAACATGCTGAATTCCAACCTTGATATGGATATTACCGATTTTGTAACTATCGGATTTGAGGGCTTAAGAGATGTTATCGATGCTCTCGGCGGGATCAATATCGAAGTTGACGAAGAAGAGATCAAGCATATCAATAACTATCAGATTTCAATGGTAGAGACCATGGGTGGTTCCTACACCCCTGTTACCGAGACGGGTTACCAGCATCTTGACGGACTTCAGGCTACCGCATACTGCCGTATCCGTTACACAGCAGGTAATGACTTTAAGCGTACCGAAAGGCAGAGAGAGGTTTTACAGGCTACTCTTGAAGTTGCCAAGACCGTATCCGCTTCCCAGCTTGAAAAGATCTGTAACAACGTGTTCAGTGAGGTCTGCACATCTCTTGATCTTGCGGAGATCCTTGAGATATTAGGGGACCTTACCCAGTACAGTATAGTTGATGAGGGCGGTTTCCCTACGGAAGGAATGATCGCAACCGCAACCATAGGAACAAAGGGAAGCTGCGTAATCCCCGTTGATCTTGAAAATAACGTTGTATGGCTTCATGAGTTTCTGTTTAACGAGAAGGATTACGTTCCTTCCGATAACGTAAAGCAGTACAGCAGCCAGATATATGCGGATACAGCAAGCTTTATTAACTGATCAAAAAGCAGAAAATTGTGATACAATGGTGGAAGGGTGTTTGAGCCCTTCCACATTTTTATTTGAAGAGGTACAGACCATGACGGTTGATCTGATCATACCAACATATAATCCGGACAGATCATTTCTTGAACTCATCGATAAGATGGATGCCCAGACGGTGCGTCCTTCAAAGATCGTTATAACGAACACGGAGCAGAAGTATTTTGACCGGCTGATCTTTTCCACATCTTTTACAACGGAACATAAGAATGCCGACATAAGACATATCTCCAAGCGGGAGTTCGATCACGGAAGGACAAGAAATGAGAGCGTAAAGCGTTCCGATGCGGACTTTTTCCTTATGATGACTCAGGATGCAATGCCCGTAGACGATAAGCTGATAGAACGTCTCCTTGCTGTGTTCAAAAAGGATCCTACCGTAGCGGTTGCATACGCAAGGCAGGTTCCCAGGGATGATGCAACGGAGGCGGAGAAGTTTACAAGGAGCTTCAATTATCCGAAACAGTCCGCACTTCATACGGAAGCGGATATAGAGACCCTTGGGATCAAGGCTTATTTTTGTTCTGACGTATGCGCTCTTTACAAGCGTGAGATATTCGATGAACTGGGCGGATTTCTAAACCATACGATCTTTAACGAGGACATGCTTTTTGCCGCAAAGGCAATACACGCAGGATACAAGGTGGCTTATGTTGCCGAGGCTGAAGTTATCCATTCCCATAATTATACGGGAAGGCAGCAGTATAAGCGTTATTTCGACAACGGCGTTTCCCAGGCCAAGCATCCAGAGATCTTCAACGGTCTCAACGTAAAGGGCGAGGGAATGGAACTTGTAAAAAAGACCGCCGCTCACCTTAAGGGAAGCGGAAGGGGGCTTGAAGTGATCCCGTTATATTATCAGAGCGCCTGCAAGTATCTTGGCTTCAGAAAAGGAAAAAGATACAAGAGTTTATCAAAGCGTACCATTCTTCGCTGCACTTCGAATCCGGAATACTGGATAACGGACGAGCTTCTTCGCGAGCGTTCTTCCATAGATGCCCGCCAGGGCTACGGCCGCAGCGAAGCTGAACTTAAGATGCTGGCGGATACGCCGATACAGTCAAAAAAAGACAACTCGGATACTCCCGATTGAATTTCACACAATCATAATTTTTAGAACACAATTGCGTCACAATTCGGAAATACTATGAGTTCAGAAAGTTGTTAATGGAGAAAGGAGACAACGTTATGAACGAATATGGAATTGAAAACAGTAACAACATCATCAATAACGCGGAGGATCGTGATCAGTCCGCAGGAACATACAACTACGGATATAATTACACACAGCCTTCGCAACAGGGCGGGCAGACAGGCTATTATTCACAGCCTCAGCAGTCTTATTCACAGACGACCGGTCAGAGTTATACCGGACAGACATACACCGGTCAGACTTACGGTCAGCAGACCTACGGACAGAATGTGTATGCTCAGCCTGTAAAGGCAGCCAAGCCTAAGAAGAAAAACACTTTTATGCCCAAGCTTCTCGGAGCGGTTGCCATCGGACTTTCCTTTGGCGTATTCGCCGGCTTCGGTTTCTACGCAGTAAACAGTGTGACAGGCGGAACCACTACAGCGGTCGTTGAGGATAAAGAGGTTGAGTCCTTAAAGAGCGAGCTTGAGAAGTTAAAGCTTCAGCTTGCAGGTCAGAACGATACCGGGGTCACAACAATGCAGAGCGGAACAAATGCCGTAACAATGGTTTCTTCGGACGTTACGAGCGTTGTTAAAAAGGTTATGCCTTCCATGGTATCCATCAACAATCTCTATGAGGTGAGCGGTTATTACTTCGGAAGGCAGTACACTACAGAGAATACCGCAAGCGGTTCAGGTATCATAATCGGAGAAAATGATACGGAGTATCTTATTGTAACCAACTATCATGTAATAGAGGATAACAAGGAACTTACTGTTCAGTTCACTGACGAAAGCGAAGCCAAGGCCGCAGTAAAGGGCTATGAAGAATCAATGGATATTGCCGTGATAAGCGTACAGAAGTCGGAACTTTCCGCATCAACACTGGCAGCCATCGATATTGCAGAGATCGGTGATTCCGATGCACTCGTTATCGGTGAACCCGCAATTGCCATTGGTAATGCTTTGGGTTACGGACAGTCCGTTACCACAGGTGTCATAAGCGCACTTAACAGAAATCTTGAACAGGAAAACACGTACGATGCTCTGATCCAGACAAGTGCAGCCATTAACCCCGGTAACTCCGGCGGCGCACTTCTTAACATCGACGGTCAGGTCATCGGTATCAACTCCAACAAGATCGGCGGCGACACCATAGAAGGCATGGGTTATGCGATCCCCGTTAATGCCGTAAAAGATATAATTGACGAATTAAGCAACAGAGAGACCCGTTACAAAGTTGAAGAGAGCAGCAGAGGATACCTCGGTATCAAGGGCGCAACGGTTGATTCCAACACCAGCCAGGTCTACGGAATTCCCGAAGGCGTATATGTAACGATGGTATATGAAGGCTCAGCAGCCGAAGATGCAGGCATAATCGCCGGTGATGTCATCACCAGGATCGACGGCCAGAGCGTCAAGGCACTTGAAGAACTTCAGGGACTTCTCGAGTACTATTCCGGCGGTGACGCCCTTAAGGTAACCCTTTTAAGAGCAGGTTCATCAGGCTATGAAGAAAAAGAAGTAACGGTAACCTTAAGCTACAAGAGTATATTTAATTGATAAGTAAAGCCCCGATGCATTTTTAGATGCATCGGGGTTTCTTTTTGCGATAATGAAGGTTCTTTAATCCGGGATCACCAGGCCGCCGGTACGGGCCTTTATGGCCAGTTCAAGCCTTGAACGAAAGCCGGTCTTCTCGATCATATTGGTGATATGAAGCTTGACGGTGCGTTCCTTTATACCAAGCTTGTCGGCGATCTCTTTGTTGGAGCTTCCGTCGATCAGCGCTTTTAACACTTCGATCTCCCTTTCGGTAAATTCCGTGCTGACGGCATTTCCAAGCTTTATTACGGGAGTGCTGTCGGGATAAAGGGATTCGCCGTTCATGGTCCGTCTCATAACTTCAAGTATGGGCTGTTCCTGGATCTCTTTGTACCAGAAGCTTTCAATGCCGATCTTCCTCGCCCTGTCGATATAAGTAACCTCGGGCATGGAAGTGATTATGATTATCTTTGTTTCGGGACGGATATCCTTTATTCTTTTTGCGGCGGAAAGGCCGCTCTGTCCGTCCTGCATAACGATATCCAAAATCGCAAGATCCACATATTTCTGACTGACATAATCCGCAGCCTCCGAGGCGTTTGGAAATGAAGCCGCAAGTTCAAAGTCCTCGGAAGCGTTGATTATATTTCCGATGAACTGCCGCGTCATTAAAAAGTCTTCTGCAATCAGTACTCTGTATGGTTTCATAGCTTCTCCCCGTTGGGGAAGGTCAGTATCATATTGAACCCCTCTTCCCATCTGATATCCATTGTACCACCCATCTCTTCCACATGCTGCCTCAAATTCTTCAAACCGCCCTTTTCGATGATGGGGCCCTTTGGCGGATTGCCGTTATTTGTAAAACTGAATATGACGGCCGTTTCAGTTGTTTTTATCTCAATGTAAGCCTTATTACCCAGGGCGTGACGAAGCACGTTTGTTATATGTACCGTAAGCGCCGTATCCAAAACCTTTCTGATGTGGGGATCTTCGGGGATCTCTCCTGTAATTTCCGGTTCCACACCCATATTTTTGGCTTGGGCCACGTAATATTCGGCATTACTTGAGATGCTTACAGGCTTATACAGTGAGCCTTCGGAAATTTCGGTGATTATGCGATCCCACTCGGAAATGATCGCCTCTTTTGACATAGGATACCGGCCGGTAAGATATGCTTTTGTAACAAGAAGGCATCTTCCGAGACTGTCGTGGATCTTTGTTTTTGCTTCAAGGCTTTCTTTTTCCAGGGAAAGATAGGATGTGATCTGTGAAAGCCCGTAGCCGGACCTTTTATACAAGGCCGGGATACTGAGGGTCTTTCCGGCAATAACGGGATAGGATGCCGTAAGCGCGATGTTCCATGTGTCATCCTCCTCGTAAATGTTAAGCTCTGCGCCTAAAGCCCGGAAGAACTCCTTATCCGCAAGGGAGGAGAGGGCATCGGCATCGGTGTGAGGATCGTCGGTATTCATATCAAATTCAACATTAAGTGTTACGGATACATCCTGCTCTGAGCGTCCCGTTACCAGCTTTACATAGCAGGCACTGGCTGTTTTGTAGATTATATTCTTTAACATCTTAAATGTACCGGAGATAAAAGCTTCCGGTACTTCTACGGCCTCGCCGCTTTCCTCAAACCCGGCTGTGACCCTGGAAAAATCGAAAAAGCCGATGGCTTCTCTTATGGCAAGAGACAATTCACCTGAACTTAGTAAACCGGTTTTTGAAGCCATAAGTTCAAGGTTTGCTCTTCTTTTTATGTATATACCGATAAAGGAAATGCGGATGATCCCGTCCCGGAATGTTTCATCATCAGCTTCTTTAAGCCTGTCAAGTATACTTCTGATCTCAGTGATCTCACTTCTGACGGTACCGGATATTTTGTCACTTATCCATGCCCTGTCCCTGGCCAGGGAGACTGTGGGAATGAGTCCGACTCCGATCATGGATTCCCAGAAACCGATAAAAAGAAACTCATAGATCTCCTGGATGTTATATAAAGAATTGCCTCCGATCTTTGGGCTTGAACCACCGCAGACAATGTAATACCAGAACCACAGGATAAGCCCCAACAACTCTACGGCTGCGGGAAGCATCCAGAGCATATTGAAGGAGGAGATGATACATTTTCTGATGGCTATGATAAATGTGGACAGGGTGAGAAGAACATACCAGATGATGACCAGGTAACCAAACAATCCCATACTGCTGTATTCTTCATCTCCTACATAGCGGATCTTTATGGCAAGGCCGTGAAGATCGTTTGTGAGCACAACAACAAGCAGTACGGCGCATATTGTTTTTAGAAGGTTTAAGAGAATACGATATTTCTTCATATCCCTTCCGCCGATGGCCAGGCTGATCATCAGTGACAGAAGGGGAGTGATGAGTATCGGGATATAGTAGCCGTACCACATAAGTCTGTGGGGGAAGGTATTGGGCGTAACAAGGTGGTATTTGATAAATCTGAAGATGAACAAAAGAGTCAGCAGAAGGCCGCTCAGACTCATGTTCCGTCGTATATATGTGTTGGGGATCTCATCCTTAAGGGAATAAACCCAGAAGAGTGCCAATGCGGTATAAGAGTAGGTCGTCAGGTCATTTATGTGGAATAAATGAACAAAGAAACCGCCCCAGAGAGCAGTGAGCACTAACCATATTAAAATAATACATTCTGTTTTTATTCTTCCTTTGACCATATGTGCCCCTCATGATATTCACTGTTTAGGATTATCTCACGAATTGAGTTCGATGACTATGTACTTTGGTACATTTTTCGGAATTAAAAAATTATTAATACCTGCCCTTTCGTACATATTCAGAAAAAGCCGGGCATGATAACGTATAAAATGAACTTTATTTTATTTGGAAAAGTCACTAAAGGAGGGGCTATGTATAAGAACAAAATGTTAAAGAGGATATTATCCTATGTGCTTTGCACCATGCTTATCCTGGGGCCGGTACCCGAAAGCATGCTTACGGCCGATGCGGCCGGGATTACGGCGGAGTCTGTGGATATATCCGAAAACGAAACCACGGAATCATCTGATTCTGAGACGGAAGAAGAGACTGTTACGGAGGAAGTGACGGTCACTGAGGAAGAGACCTCGGATATTGAGACGGTGAAGGAGATCGACAAGGATGATCCCGAGTTGTTGGGTGCTGTGACGGAATATGATCTCTGG